>JAKEFL010000248.1 GCA_022616105.1 Anaerolineae bacterium
ATAATGATGATGAAAACCTGATCGTGGATGGTAAGCCCTACCACTTTTACCATGAAGAAGATCCCGCTCGTCTTCCCTGGGCTGACCTGGGAGTGGACATCGTGCTGGAGTGCACGGGCGTCTTTACAAAAAAGGATCAATTGGCGAAACATATCCAAGCTGGGGCCAGATTTGTCATTCTCTCTGCTCCAACAAAGAGTGAAGAGGTTGTTACTGTAATCCACGGAGTTAACCAATCTGAGAATGGCCTGCCGAATATCATCTCTTGCGCGAGCTGTACAACAAACTCCATTGCGCCTGTCATTGAAATAATGGGGCGCAGGATTGGCATTAATAAGGCTATCATGACTACAGTCCACGCATACACTGCTTCCCAATCGCTGGTTGATGCTCCAAATAAGAATTACCGGCGTGGTCGTGCCGCAGGTGCCAACCTGGTGCCCGCTTCCACAGGTGCTGCCGTTGCTACCACTAAAGCTTTGCCGCAGTACGAGGGCCTTTTTGATGGAGTCGCTGTGCGCGTACCCGTGCCAGTAGGTTCCATTTCAGATATCACCATGCTCACCAAACGGAAAACAAGTGTAGATGAAGTCAACCAGATCTTCAGCGAAGAAGCAGCCAGTGACCGATATAGAGGGATTCTGTCTGTGACCAATGAGCCGATTGTATCTGCTGACATTGTGAAGGACCCTCATGCTGCCGTAGTAGACCTTGAATTGACTCGCGTGGTGGATGGCGACTTGGTGAAAGTGATGAGCTGGTACGACAATGAATGGGGTTATACCAATCAGCTGATACGGCAAGCCGTGGAGATTGCCCAATCGATGAAGAATTGAATCATCGCTAATGGAAAGGAGACGCCATGCTGAAGATAAAACGCGTTTACAAAAGTGCGAAAGCCAGCGATGGGATTCGGTTTCTGGTCGAACGGCTGTGGCCGCGCGGGATAAAAAAGGAAAAACTGAATATGCAGGCCTGGGTGAAAGATGCCGCTCCCAGCAACGATCTGCGGCGCTGGTTCGCGCACGATCTGCTCAAGTGGCAGCAATTCCAGCAGCGATACCGGGCTGAGTTGGAGACCAATCCAGATGTCTGGAAGCCTGTTCTGGAAGCCGCTGCCCATGGGAATGTTACATTACTATACAGCGCCCGCGATACCGAACACAATAACGCCCTTGTGCTCAAGTCTTTTTTGGAGGAGCGCATGAGGAATTGATTGAAGACCCGAAAACTTTTTCAACACCGCCTGATCGCTGACCCAGGCGTTTCCGAACCAACCGAATGAAAAGTCAATTACAGCAAGGATGAGCACATCATATATCCTTGTAGAAGGAGTAACTACAATGAAAAATAACCCCCTATTGGATCTGCAAACTCTTGGACAGAGCATCTGGATGGATTTTATTCGCCGAGAGACGATAACCTCAGGCGAACTCCGACAATTGATCGAGGAGGACGGTGTAAGTGGTGTGACTTCAAATCCCTCGATTTTCGAAAAGGCCATTGCAGAAAGTCATGACTATGACGAGGCTATCCGCGCGCTAACTTTAGAAGGGAAGACCACAGACGAGATTTACCAGTTACTTACGGTGGAAGATATCCAAATGGTTGCCGACCTTTTGCGTCCGACCTATGATCGGACAGATGGACAGAATGGATTTGTAAGCCTGGAAGTATCTCCTGAGTTGGCATACGATACGACTGGCACGATTGAGGAAGCCCGCCGGCTTTGGTCTCTGGTAGACCGCCCAAATGCGATGATTAAAGTACCAGCTACGCTGGAAGGGCTTCCGGCGATCCAACAACTCACCGGAGAGGGGATCAACGTTAACATCACCCTGCTCTTCGGCTTACCTCGCTACCAGGAAGTGGCAGACGCATATATCACTGGCTTGGAAACCCTGGCAGCCAAAGGAAGAAATCTCAGGCAGGTTGCATCTGTTGCCAGCTTCTTCCTCAGCCGCATCGACGTTCATCTCGACCCTATATTTGAAAAAATGATGCTGGCAGGTGGACGGCAGGCTGATAGCGCCGCGCTTTTACATGGACAGGTGGCGATTGCCAGCGCTAAAGCGGCTTACCAGATGTACCAGGTAATTTTCGGCAGTGATCGTTTTAAGAAACTTACAAACAAAGGCGCGAGGGCCCAACGTTTATTGTGGGCCAGCACAAGCACAAAAAATCCCACTTATAGCGATACCAGATATATAGAACCGCTGATCGGCCCAGACACAATCAACACCTTGCTGGTTGAAACATTGGCTGCTTACCGGGATCACGGGCATCCAAAGCTGAGTTTAGATCAGAATGTATCCAAAGCTTATCGCATACTAAACCATCTTTCATTTGTTGGAATTAACCTGAATGCAGTCACGCAACATCTGGAGCAGAAAGGCGTCGAAAATTTTATTGTGGCTCTCGATCGGTTGATGGTTTCTCTAAAGGAAAAACAGGATGCTGTGCAGGAGCCTCTTATGAACTGGAAAGTCTAGCATGGATGCATCTGATAGAAAATGTGAGAATTAGATCGCTCTCCACTTTGCGGCTATATGATTCTGGATGATAATCATGGCTACGAACCTGTATCATATAAAGAATTGATCGATCTGGGCTTATAAGCCGTACTTAATAGTTCTTATATTGTGTCGTACGTTTTTTAATAGTTGATCGTTATGATTAACATAATCAACAAGGAGAAATCAATGAAGCATTACAAGTATTTGATCATCGGCGGTGGGCTGGCGGGTGATGCCGCGACGCGTGGAATCCGTGAACTGGATACAGAGGGTTCGATTGGTTTGATCAGCATGGAGCCGGACCCGCCTTACATGCGGCCTAATCTTTCAAAAGGTTTGTGGAAGGGGCGCCCGGTGGAAAAGATCTGGCGCAAAACCGAAGAACGCGCTGAGCTTCATTTGAATCGCAAAGCGGCACAACTTGACCCGAAGAAAAAGCATGTCCGTGATGATGGCGGGGATGAATACACCTATGAGAAGCTGCTTATCGCCACAGGCGGCTCGCCCAATCATTTACCATTTGGGAATGGGGATATTATTTATTACCGGGATTTTCAGGACTATAAACATCTGCGCGACATGACCGAACATGGAAGCCATTTCGTTGTGATCGGCGGCAGCTTTATCGGTTCGGAGATCGCTGCCGCGCTGACAATTGTCGGCAAAAAGGCGACGATGGTGTTCCCCGAAGGTGCAATCAGCGAAAGTATCTTCCCCGGTGACCTCGCGCATTACCTGAATGACTTTTATCGCCAAAAGGGCGTGGAAGTGGTGACAGGTGATTCGGTCGCCAGCGTTCAAAAAGACGGGAACCGCCTCACGGTCCGCACTGGAAGTGGGCGCGCCATCGAAGCAGATGGAGTCGTGGCTGGGATCGGCATCCATCCAAATTTGGATTTGGCGAAAGAGGCTGGCTTGAAGATCGATAATGGCATCGTCGTGAATGAAAAATTGGAGACCTCAGTTCCCGATATTTATGCAGCAGGCGACGCGGCAAATTTCTTCCATTCGGCGCTTGAGAAGCGCACACGCGTTGAACACGAAGATAACGCTGTCCACATGGGGAAACTTGCGGGCCGCAACATGGCAGGCGCAAGTGACTCTTATACTCATACGCCAATGTTCTATTCCGATTTATTTGAGTTGGGCTATGAGGCAGTCGGTGAAATGAGCAGCAAGCTGAAAACCATCTCAGACTGGCAGGAAGAACCCTTCAAGAAGGGCGTGGTCTATTATATAGATGATGATGACCGTGTGCGCGGTGTATTGTTATGGAATGTCTGGAAGCAGCTGGATAACGCGCGTGCGCTGATAAACGAAGAGGGACCGTTCAAAGCCGAAGATTTGAAGGGGAGGATAAAAGGGGAATAGGCGTAAAAGAAGAGTTCTGGCACGTATCTGGAAAGGCTGTTTAAGTAAACAGATGACGAATTCTTTCCCTGCTTGTTTTGTACTATAATTCTGGTGTCATCAGGATAAATGATATGGCAGACTCAGGCAAACGCTGGACTGTTCAAGATCGTGAAGGCAATCCAATCCCATATATTTGACCGAAGAACGATGGCAACACATCACAGATGCCGGGAACCATCCCGAAATGGCAGAGTTCGAGGATCATTTGAAGTCAACCATTCAAAAGGGACGACGGCGGCAGGAACCATTAAATCCGCGCAAGTATCGTTATTCCGATGCGTTCGATGACTTGCCTGAAGATCTTAACCATGTCGTCGCGATTGCCCTCTTTGGTTTTGACGTGGATGAAAACGGCGAAACTATACCAAACAATTTTGTTGCCACGGCCTTTCTAAAGCACATTCACTTTAAAGGTAATAAAGAATGAATCAAAATCCAACTTATTCCTACGACAAGGAAGCAGATGTATTGTACATCTCCTTTTCACCGGATGAAAAGCCGACTGCGGCAGTTGAATTGAACGATAACATTCTCCTCCGCTTTAATCGCGCTGAGAAGCGTGCCATCGGCTTGACCTTAATGGATTTTTCTGTTTTGGTTCAGTTAACCAATTTGGGACCGCGCAGTTTTCCACTAACCGGCTTGAAGGACTTGGAACCGGAATGGCAGGATACAGTAATCGAAATCATCACCTCCGCTCCTGTCAATCAATTCTTGAAGGTTTCCAGCTACACACCTTCGCCGGTAGAGACTGTGCCGATTACATCCATTGAAAAGCCGCCAATATCTGTCGCGGCGTAGTGTAAAAGAATAGACTCGGAGGTCTTGGGGACCTCCGAGTTTTTTAATTTCATGCCAACCTTTGAGGGAAACCAACTCCCGTGATTTCATCATGTAACTGTATTACTTTGTCTACATAATGACTCGCTCCCACCTGTTCGATGAATTTGCAGACATTGAAATTTCTACTTTCTCTTTCATATCCTACCAGCCATTGCTGGAATTCAGTATCAACACCCTCCCTATGCAAGAACAGACGACTTTTTTGGGAATGGAAAACCCATTTTTAGCGCAATTTGACTCAATCATTTCCAAAAATCACTCCTGTTTCTGCACTAGGGAAATTGACTTTATAAGGGTGCATCTTCATACGATAGGGCTTGGGTGTAAGCCTTGCGCGGAAACAGCCTTGCTTGTTACATAATGTCGTGTAAAGTGGATCACAGTTGAACTCATCCATCATCCTCCTGGTTTCGCTGTTGCGAGGATCAAAACTTTTCCCCAGAACGATGACCCTTGCTCCTTGATACGTTTCATAAGTGCGAAAACCATAATCTTTATATTTTGCGCTTGCAGCCAGATTTCTGACCATATCAAAGATATGATCTTTGGGTGGTCGAGTATCCTTCTTTTTGAACAGCCCGCCTGTGGCTCTGGGTTTATCTATATCCAGGATCATCAGATTTTCGGCATTCAAGACTTGTGCACCGTATCTGTTCCGTGTAATGGCTGAATGATCATCAATCATTTGAAGGATCTCCTCCCGTATCTCCACCTCATACCGGTCAAAGACATTCCTTTCCCCTGCAATCTTTCGTTGTATCTTTTCTGCTTTTTCCCTGGCTCTTAACCGTGCCTCCTCTACAGAAATATTTGACCCGCAACAGTTTGATTGCCGGTCAGATAGGCAACGAAATTCGTGTCAAGATGCCGCATCGAAGTTGATCTCGCGCGGCGGGGTCATGGCGCGCAACTTCTCGATCTCTACAAAGAGAGCCTTGAGACTGCTATCATCTGCCCATATACCAGAAAGAACATCAACCAGCCGCCTTTTTTCCTCCAACTGCAATCGCTTCGGCTCGACACGCACCACGACAACTGAGCCGGACGGCAGTCCTGTCTCGCGCTCCAACTCGATTTGTTTTCCTTTGATAATCCCGTGTAACTGTAACACCATATGAATTTCTCCTGAGCATCATTCAAGCAAATTATACCCCGCGTCAACGACGGGAAAATTCATTCATCATAATCAATGCGCAAATTCGCATTCGTCATTTCTCATCTCCCAAGGACGCGATGGCGCGCAACAACCCCATGATCATCACGCCAAGTTGTATTCCTTCACCTGTTGAAAGTGAAATTTCGGTTCCAGTTTTTTGCGCGCGGCGTTGAAGGATCATTGCGGCGATCAATCCTGTGAATGCGCCAATCAGGGCGCCGAAGAGCAAAATTCTGTTTTGATTCATGGTTTATTTCCTTTTTAGAGTTGCAAAAGACTCGAAAGGTTTTTTCCGTATAACGAGATGTTATTTTTGCAAGAGCCTGACAGTTGAATTGCATATCTGATTGCAAAGGAAACCTTTAGGGTCTCTCAAAGATTATTATTTCCTTCCTAAAAGTCTTTCGATACTCGCGCCGATCCCATCGACAAAGAATACCGGTTTGACGGTAGCATCTGCAAAACGCTTGATATATCCCGCAATTTTATAGACAAAGTCCTGTAACTGTCCTGTGTAGATAGGAGTGATGTCGAGCAGATATTTTAATAAATAGACAATGCCGCCCAAAATGATAAGAAAGATAAACCCGGCAACCATGATAGGAATGACGATCCATATTGTCGAGATCGCCGCCCAGCGGCCCACGTCGCCGTTATCGCGGAATGTGGCAATATTGATGAGCACAATTAATCCGACAAAAAGAATCGCAGCGAACACAACCGGCAGAATGATCTGCCAGGCAAGCTCTTTGCGATGTCTTTTATATGATTCGTGAACGGGTGGATGGATAATCGCTTTCATTGCTTCGATTGTAGCATAAGACCCCGCCGTCCCGCGAGGCGGGACACCTCCCCCAAATCCCCAAGAAAAATTTAGGGTAATTACTGAATGGAATATTTACAGTTTAGGAAACCTTCGGCGTGACAACTCACCATTTTGAACCGCGACACTTGCACCTGGCGCAAGTCAGGTGAGAAAGTAAGAACGTGAAGTTCTCTTTTGGTCACGAAGAATCTTCGCGTTCTTCGCGCCTTCGCGGTTCAGGAACTTAAACGCACAGGGCGGCTTGACATGCCTCGCCCAGGCACGTCAAGACCGCCCCTGCAAAAGGGAACTGGACTGGACCAAATTTTGTGTAAAGACCTGACAGGTTTCTGCGAGAGTCTGATTAAAAATGATCTTTGTTCGCGCGTAGATCAATGAGGGGCTAAGCGCGGATAAAATCTGTCAGGTCTGCCGTTTTTATCTTCGATTCCTCAAGAAAGTAGGAATGTCGAGATCATCTTTATTGGCAGCGGACAGAGACGCGCCCGTGTGTTTCGCCTCACCAGACTGAACGTCCGCGTGAACGCTGACCGATTCGTTTGTCCGCATATAGGAGGCAGGCTGCGCGCGTCTTACATCCAGACGCGGCTGGCGTTCCAAGGCGCGGCGCGGCATACTGCTCCGGTCAAAGCCTGTCGCGATAACAGTGATGCGGATGTCATCGGCCATGTTCGG
>JAKEFL010000249.1 GCA_022616105.1 Anaerolineae bacterium
AAGGAATGTATATGAGCGAGAGAAACGAGGAACGAATCGCTACAATGACCGGCGAGATCGCCCGCAGATTCTGGCGGAAATACGAGCGCTGGTCCCGGTACACAAAAACCATATAGAGAATAGGATAATCAAAAGCGCCGCGCGTTCTTACGCGCGGCGCTTTTGATTACTGCTTGTCTCTTTATTTGCTAAACTTTTTGGAGTAAATTGCAGGCACAATTACCTGTGATCAGGTAATCGTTATTTACATCAAATTTAGATACGCATGTCAGACATGCGTGCGGCACTCTGTAATTTACTTTGCCCGTTACATTCAAAACCTATATTTTTTCCAGTAACTCAATTGCCATCTTCAATCTCTGCAACACTTTTTCCCTGCCAATAATTTCCATACTTTCAAACAATGGCGGGCTTACCTTCTGCCCTGTCACTGCCACGCGCAAGATGCCAAAGACTTGATTCGCACTCAAACCAGAAGATTCTACATAGGAGCGCAACGGTGGCTCAACAATTTGATGTGAGATATCGGGCAATGAGGAGAGAATCTCATAGACTTTTTTTGCAATTTCAGCAGACTGTCTTACGTCCAGTCCCTGTGCGATCAAATCTTCGGGATTGGGTTTCACCTCATCCTTGAAGAAGAAACTTGCAAACGCGAGGCAATCATCCAAGGTGACGAGTCGCTCGCGGATCAAAGGCGTGATCTTCAGTAACGCATCATTCTGGACCTCCAAACCTGCTCCCGTGAAATAAGGCTTGATCCGCCCTGCCAGGTCCTCGATCGCCAAGAGTCGAATATGAGCTCCATTGAAGTGATCCAGTTTTTGGAAGTTGATCGCGGCTGGTGATGGAGTCAACGTATCGATGCTGAATCGCTCAAGCATTTGATCGAGAGTCATTAATTCATCTTCGGCAACGCCCCAACCCATCAATGCAATCCAGTTCAACACGCCTTCGGGGATATAACCCAGGCTCCTCAAATCATCCAAAAAAATGGAATATCCGTCTTTCATTGCGGCGGCTGAATCACGTTTGCTCATTTTGCCTTTGCCGCTGGGTTTCAGAAACACTGAAAGATGCACCCAGACTGGTTCATCCCAACCAAACGCCCGGACAATCTGTACATGAAGAGGAAATGTAGGAAGCCATTCGGCGCTCCGAAGCACATGTGTGATCTTCATCTCATGATCATCCACCATCGCTCCCAGATGATAGGTCGGCAACCCATTAGACCTTAGCAACACATAATCATCCATGTATTTATTCTCAGTAAGAATATCACCTCGCAAATGATCGTGAGCGGTTGTTGTGCCTTCCTTCGGCATCTTGAAACGGATCACATGACTTTCACCATTCGCAACGCGCCGCGCCGCATCATCAGGATCGATCTTTCTACACAATCCATCATACTGGACCCGATCCAGCTTTTGAGCTTCCTGCTCCTTGCGCATCTTTTCCAGTCGTTCGGGGCTGCAAAAGCAAGGATAAGCATGTCCCTTATCGACAAGTATCTGCGCGTGCTGATGATAAATGTCGCGACGTTCAGTTTGTCTATAGGGTCCATACTGACCGCCATGGAACGGGCTTTCATCTGGAGTAATGCCCATCCAATCGAGGACACGGGCAATTTCTTCTTCAGATCCGGGCACATAGCGGTTTCGGTCAGTATCTTCAAAACGCAAAATGAATTGTCCACCTGTTTTACGGGCAAGCAGATAATCAAATAATGCATTTCGTGCATTGCCGAGGTGGAAACGGCCAGTCGGCGAAGGTGCAATGCGGGTACGTGCGGGTTTCAATCTAAAATCCTCCACCCCCACCCTGCCTCCCCCAAATCCGACAAGTCAACACTTTATGAACATTGAAATTTTGCATGTCGGATTTGGGGGAGGTGTCCCGCTCCGAAGGAGCAGGGACGGAGGGGGTCAAAATTCCATTTGTTTGTGCCGCATGGCGACACTTTGGACTAATCCAATGCCAAGCATCAGCGATGTAAGTCCGCTTCCTCCATAGCTGATGAACGGCAGAGGCAAGCCAGAAACGGGCACAATGTTCAGGTTTACGCCGATATTGACCATACCCTGAAAGAAGATCAACGTCGCAACACCGTAGGCGATATTCATCCCAGCCACATCGCGTGCCTTTTGGGCGGTACGCAGGCACCTCCAGATCACCAATACAATCACCAAGATAACAAAAAGAGAACCTACCAGGCCGAACTCCTCAGAGACCGCGGAAAAGATAAAGTCAGTGTGGCGCACCTTGAGGAACCGCAACTGCGTTTGTGTGCCATATCCATATCCCTCACCGAACAATCCACCGGAACCGATCGCGATCAGCGCCTGATCCACATTGTATCTCTCACCGAAGGTCGCGTTCGGGTCGGGCAGAATAAAGTTTATGATACGTTGTTGTTGATACTCCTGTAAAAAAGGCAGGCGTACCCCAAAAGCGGAGAGGAGCACAATCGTACCCAACGAAAGGAAACCAATCCCGCCAAAAAGAAGCACGTGTTTCAATTGCATCCCGTTGAACCAGAGCAGCGATACGAGGATCACCATCAGCACGATCACATTGCTCAAGTTAGGCTGAAGTAATATCCATATCGCAAGTCCCATTGTCCATAGAAAGGCAGTCAGCAACCATCTCAGGTCGCGCGGCTCGTTTTGCGTCTTATCGAAATAACGCGCCAGCAACAATATCGCGGCGATCTTTGCAAATTCTGTTGGCTGAACAAACAACACTCCCACCTGGAACCAGCGCGCCGCACCGAACACTGCCTGTGCGCTGAGATACAACGAGAACAACAGAATGCTCATCACGATGAAGATGGGACGATATAGCGCCATCCAATAGCGATAATCAATCGCGGCAACAAGGAAAGTAAGAACAAGCCCTGCGAGAGCAAAATAAATCTGGCGATTGATAAGTGGCAGCAGTTCTTCATTCCCCGCGACTGCAGAACGGATCATGGTCGTACCAAATGCTGTGGCAAGGACAACCGTTCCCAACAACCAGAAATCAAAATATCGCCATGAGATGTCGCGAAGCATAATGGAAATTTACTGAAACAACGCCCTTCGTCTATGGTCTGCCTCTTCGACGAACACTCAGAGTCAGACCTCCGCTCAGGGCGAGCGTATATTTCTTATTTTGTCTTTCTTGCGCGGCGGCGTTGAGCACTTTTGATGGGGATATCTGCAACCAGCCGTTGTGAACGGCCATCATGCTCCACGCCAATCTGCATGGACTGTGTATCGATCTCAACGTGACGCGATATGGCCGCGATCAAATCGTCTTTAAGGGAATCAAGTTCGGCTGGAGTCAGATCCGTGCGGTCATGAATCAGGACAAGCTGCAGGCGTTCCTTGGCGCTATCCGCGCTGCTCTTTCTTCCGAACAATCTATCGAAGAAGCTCATTTTACTTCCTCCCCGCCAGCCGCTGGAGGCGTTCCCATAAACTTCCTGAACTATCCAGATCAAGGAATGGCACTTTCTCTCCTTTTAAGCGTCGTGCAATATTACGGAAGGCTTGTCCTGCTTTGCTCTTGGGATCATGGGCGACAGGTGCGCCGCGGTTCGAGCTAATGATCACATTTTCATCCTCGGGCACAATGCCGATTAACTCCACCGCCAACAAATCCAGCACATCGTCTGCAGAAAGCATATCAGATTTCTTTACCAGGGCCGGATTGAGGCGATTGATTATAAGTGCGGCGGGACCTTTATCCTCAGCTTCAAGAATCCCAATCACGCGGTCTGCATCGCGTACAGCCGAAACCTCCGGGTTGGTAATCACCAGCACGCGGTCCGCAGCAGCGATGGCATTTCTGAACCCACGCTCGATACCTGCGGGTGAATCAATGAGCACAAAGTCGTAATCATTGCGCAGGTCCTTGACCAGCCGATTCATGTCACTAGGGGATACAGAATTTTTATCGCGCGTCTGCGCAGCGGGGATAAGGTATAACTCAGGCAGTTTCTTATCGCGTATCATTGCCTGCTTCAACCGGCAGCGACCTTCGATCACATCCACAATATCGTAAACGATACGGTTCTCCAAACCAAGGATCACATCGAGGTTGCGAAGACCGATGTCGCCATCTATACAAACAACCTTTGAACCATTCGAGGCGAGCGCGACTGCAAGATTTGCAACAGCAGTGGTCTTCCCTACTCCACCTTTTCCTGATGTGACAGTAATGACTTGTGCGGGCATGTAGTGATCCTATAAAAGAACAAGCTCTCTGCAACGCCACCGCCGTCCCACAGGGATACTTCGCAAAGGACGGCGGTGGGAGCATTTTACCCAGGCGACCAGAACTCAGCCTGAAGTTTTCCATTCTCGTTGATACGCGCGATCTCTGGTTTGGGATTCTCCTGCGGATTCAAAGCAGCCGCGACTTCCTCCGCGATGCGCAATTGAGTCGGCGAAAGATCCAGCGCGCAGATCACAGCATTTTTGTTTCCTTTCGACCCGGCATGGACCATCCCGCGTAAACGGCCCCAAATGATGACATTTCCTTCCGCGACGATTTCTGCTCCGGGATTGACATCGCCGAAGACAACGACATGACCGGGAAATTCAATTCTCGTTCCAGAACGAAGTGTGCGTTCAAGAAATAACGCGGTCTCATCACCGAGGTCTCTGACCGAAAACTGACGCGACTCTTCGGGCCGCGGTTTGGATACCCGTGTTGCCAGCCCAAGCAATTGAGCTGTATTTTCTGTTGTGGGTGATTCGCTGATCACTGCCCAAAGTGAGATACCGCGCTCAGAAAGTTGATCGCGCAAATCCACCAACTCATTGACGTGTAAGACCTGACTGGCCACATCCAATGCCAGGCGGGCACCCTTGAAGAAATCGGGTTGAGCATCCACCTGTGCAAGAAAAGCAATGCGCTGTTCATCCCACGGCGCGTCATCCAATGAGACGAGCAGCCCATCGCGTAAGCCTTTGATTTGAATCAGAGAGTTCGTCCCGGTCATGGAATAATCGCGATTATACAGATTTTACAATCCAGAATAATAACTGGTTCGTAATTAATTGAAATTATAGCATGAAGTCCGAGCAGGTTTTTAGCTGGGAAGCGGCTAATGTAGTGGACTTAGCCACAGAGACGCCAAGCGTAAGTCGGATTGCCAATCCGACCTACATCTTAGTCACTCGTTTTAGCTGCCAGGGCTTTGCACTAAGTCAATGGATTTGAGTTCAAAGTAGGCTTGCATCACCCGCGCTACAATTGGAGCCGCAACCGTTCCACCTTCGCCGCCGTGATATGCAAACGCCAGTATGATAATTTCCGGGTCATCGTAAGGTGCGTAGGCAAGAGTCCAGGCATGGGTGGGCCACAAACCAAAGGCACATTGCCTGGCTTCGCGCGCCACGTCATCACAGTATTCGGCTGTGCCCGTCTTGCCTGCAACAGCAATCGGAAGAGGATAATCCTCCAGAAAGATATCATGAAGTGTGCCGAGATCCTCTGTAACAGCTAGACGGGTTCCCGTACGAACCGCTTCGACGGTTGAAGTTTCAACGGTTTTGTAATTACCGGTTGGATCACAATAGCCAATTTCACAATCCCAAATTTGAATTTTAGGTGTTTCAGTAATATCCCATTTCATATTGGGCGTGAACGGTGAGATTTGATAGCTGCCTTCTGGTAAAGCACGCAGCTTCCGCGTTGGGTTGGCTAAATTTACCCACATCCTTACAAAGTTGCCCGACTCGTCTTCTTCCTCCAGCGGCTGATACAAAGAAAAATCTTCCGGGTTGAACCAAATGGGAATGACGCGTCCTTCACTATCCTGCACTTCTCGAACAACGGTGGGCTGCATGAGCTTTCCATGATTTGCGATCGTCGCGCCGGACATGAGCACCTGCAGCGGGGTGCTCTCGACAAATCCCTGTCCCACACTGGCAATATAAGTATCACCGGTGGACCAGTTTTCGCCTGTGTTGATACGCTTCCATTGAGGCGATGGGATTAAGCCATCCTCTTCACCGGGGAGTTGAATACCGGAACGCGCGCCGTATCCAATTGCGCGTGCGTATTCTCCGAGGCGGAAGATGCCCAAGCCTTCATCGATCTCCTCCTCAAAACCACCGCCTAGTTTGTAAAAACACACATTGCTCGAGTAGGCGATGCAATGGAAGAAATCCAGCTGGCCAAAACCAGCTTCATTGATTACGCCGTTGCGTTCATAGATCCAATCCACAAACGGACGCGTGTTGCGCTCTGTGCAGGGATCGTTGGGAGAAAATTGCTCACACAGCACGAGCCTGCCGGGCGTTTCCACAATTTTATCTGGTCCAATCACGCCTTCGTTGAAAGCGCCTGTGGCGGTCGAAAGTTTAAACGTCGAGCCAGGAGGGAATATTCCGGAAATGGCGTTGTTTACCAGTGGGCGGCGCGGGTCATCGATTAATTGTTCATAATAATAGCCAGGGATAAAACGCGCCATGCGATTGTTCTCGAAAGTCGGATATGAAACCATCGCCAATATCTCACCTGTCTTGGGATTCATGGCAATGACAATACCACTTGAAATCCTAATGGTCCCGAAGAATGTATTCCAGTAATTGATCTCATCCACAAGCGCTGCCTCTGCGGCTTTTTGCAGGCGCGTATCAATGGTCAGAACGACATTATTGCCGGCTACATATGGAATGGGAGGTTCAAGATTGCGCAACACCTGACCGGCTACATCAATTTGAACAACACGTAATCCATTTCTGCCAATCAAAATATCATCCAGCGAGGTTTCAACACCAGAATACCCGATCTTGTCGCGGTTGGGGATAAAGCCGCGGTCGCGGTAAACAGTTTCAAGCGACGCGGGAATCGGTCCCAGGAATCCGACAACGTTCGCGGTCAGCGATCCGGTTGGATAATCCCGAATCGGTTCGATCTCCACAGAGACGCCGGGCCAGTCCACGGATCTTTCACTAACGATGCGGGCTAGCGCTTCACCTATATTACATTTAATGCGAACAGGGCTATAGGGCGCAAGTGAGTCGCCAAGCGCGACCATATCTGCAATTGGAGGTCCGGGCACACAGACCGCAAACAACTTTGCCTGGTCCAGGGAGGCATCCGTAACAGGGCCACCTACTGGAACATCGATCAGTATGGATAACTCGCGATAGATATGCTGGATATCTGCATCGTCATCAGGCAAAGCAGCAGGGGTGATTACAACATTATAAGAAGCGACATTGCGCGCAAGGATATGACCATTGCGGTCATAAATAATGCCGCGCGGCGCAGGGTCGCTGATCGTATTTGTATAATTATCAATTGCCTGGGCATTCCAGTTTTGCCCGCCCAGGACTTGCAATGTGATCAACCGGGATGTGAGGACACCAACAACTGCAATCAGCAATCCATACACAACCAATATACGCCAAAGCGGGACTTGAAACTTGCCTGTTGACTCTGAACTCACTCAACCTCCGGAGATGGATAGACCCATCTTGCCAGGTCACGCATCACTGCATACACAGGAATCGCGAGCAGCATATTAAGCAAAACACTTGGCAAAGTGAGCACACCAAGAACATCGCCTACTGGCAGCGTAACACCAGAAAGACGCAAAACCGCAAAAGATAAAATACTTGCGATCACCGATCCAAGAAAAGTAACGCTGAACATGGCAAGCAAAGGCGCCTGCCAAACGCGACCCTGCAATATTTGTGCAAGCCCCACTACAGCAAAATAACCGATCACCGGCGCAAGCAGTGGCAGGGCAGAAACAAACCCAACAAGCAGGCCGGTCGCCACAGCCCAATGCCATGCTGTTTCAACTTCCTCCTGCAAAGCCCATGCAGCAAGCATCACCAAAGGCAGGTCAGCTATACCTGAAAGCAAATAAACCCGGCTAACGATTGCGGTTTGCAGTATAACAGCCAGGATGATGACCGGAAGTGCAATTAAATTTCGCATTCTATTATGGAAGAGGATTCAATGGGGTAATATCCACTGGCTTGAAATTGACGATCACAAGCACAATCGAAAGATGATTAAAATCCACAACCGGTTGTATGGTAGCCTGCTGGAACAGATCAAAATCGCGCGAACGGACATTTACCACCTGTCCGATGATCAGGTCGGGTGGGTATCCACCGCCGAGGCCGGATGTGAGTACCAGGTCTCCTATTTCGATATTGACATCCTGTGGAATCAAATCGAGGGTGACATCGCCGGTCACTGACCCGACGAGTGATGCCTCCACTTCAGCGTTCTGAAGGCGAACATTCACATTGGAAGCGGGGTCGGTGATCAGCTGGACGCGAGCCGCAGCTGCAATAACCGCATCAATCCGGCCGACCAGGCCTTGATCTGTTACAACGGGCATACCGCGCAGAAATCCATCATTGGAGCCGCGATTAATGATAATGTAGTGGAGAAAAGGACTCGGGTCACGCCCAATGACTGCTGCGGCGCGATAGGTGTTTTCAGGCCTTGCCCTCGAAAAGTCCACGAGCGCAGCTAGAATTTCCGTTTCACCAACCTGCTGCTGCAACTGAATGACCTGCGCCTGTAATTCGGCATTATCTGCCTCTAATTCTATATTCCGCTGGCGTAAGGATGCCATGTCGCGAGGCGCGGTAATAAAATCCTGCACAGCCACAAAACGTGACGAAAACCAGGCTTGCAAATTGATCAACGATCCCGTGAATACATTGGAGGCACTGCTAAAATAACCTCCCAGCGCCAGCGCCATCACTCCCCCTACGATCAAAAAGATGATCGTTGTTTGAAGCGTACGTGAAAATAAATTTCTCATGTTAGTGTGCTAATACTTACTTGATTGCTCAAGCCGCCATCCCCGGCGGCGTCCTTGCCGCCGAGAGCAGATAAACATCACATTGTGTGACGTGTACTACCGCGTTCCAAACCGACCAGATAGCGACTCAGCACATCGAAATCTTCAAAGACCATGCCAGCGCCGCGGGCAACACATGTAAGCGGGTCTTCTGCAACCCACACACGCAATCTGAGTTCATCGGTCAAACGGTCAGCCAGGCCTTGTAATAAGCCGCCACCACCTGCAAGGCATATACCGATATCCATCAGGTCTGCCACAATCTCAGGTGGTATTTCATCCAATGCATCTCGAATCGTATCCACGATCACTTGTACAGAACCAGCCAATGCCTCGCGCATTTCAATGGAAGAAATCTCGATACTTTCAGGCAGCCCAGTGACAAGATTACGCCCGCGTACTTCCATCGTTTTTTCAGGTTGGAGCGAATATGCGGACCCAATCTTCCATTTGATCTGTTCTGCAATCCCCTCCCCTATAAGGAGGTTATATTTGTTACGCAAATATTGAACGATATCCTGATCCATTTCATCGCCAGCCACGCGCAGCGAACGTGACGCAACGACACCACTCATGGACATCACTGCGACTTCCGTCGTGCCGCCGCCAATATCCACAACCATGCTGCCGCGCACCTCCGCAACTGGAAGACCCGCTCCCAACGCCGCTGCAATCGGCTCCTCGATCAAATAAGCGGCACGCGCTCCCGAAGCCATGACCGCGTCATATACAGCTCGCTTTTCAACTTCAGTAACACCGGTTGGAATTCCAACTACCACGCGCGGACGCGGCAAAGGGACAACACTTTGTTCGTGAACTCGACCGATAAAATATTCCAACATCACCTGTGTAATATCAAACTCAGCGATCACGCCATCCCGCAGCGGACGTATCACTGCGACATTTCCAGGCGTGCGCCCCATCATCGCTTTGGCTTCCAGACCTATCGCCAATGGCTGGCGTAATCGCTTATCAATCGTCACCCAGGACGGTTCGTTAATAACGATCCCTTTACCGCGCACGTTCACCAGTGTATTCGCGGTCCCCAGGTCAATTGCAATATCAAGTGAAAACAGGCCCAAAAGCCAGTTAATCGGATTAAACGCCAAATTCGGCTCCTCGATGAGGGTCTCAAAGCAATATATTTGCTGAGGTATTATACCTAACAATTCGTATCCTCGTACCTTATAAGCGTGTTAAAATAGCCAGAAAGCCAGCATTATCACCAGACCTCCTGCAAAAGTCTTTTCGCCGCAGAGAGCACAGAGAAAATGAGTTTTTCTCAAAGGTCTCAGTGGGCTCCCCTGGCACTGTGCGGCTTAAGCCGTACCAGGGCAAGTGTGTGGCTGGGAAAAGGATCACTTATGTAAGAGGTCAACTAAAATTTTATGGAGGAGCCATGTCAAAGATCGCGGTAGTTACCGATAGCACGACCTATCTTCCCCCTGAACTTGTCAAAAAGCACAACATTTCCATTGCGCCGCAAGTCTTAATCTGGGGAGACCAGACGTATAAAGATGGTGTGGACATTACGTCGGAACAATTCTTCACCAGGCTTAAAACGGCCAAGGTAATGCCAACCACCTCCCAGGTTGCCGTCGTTTCCTTTCAGGAGATTTTTCAGGATCTCGTGAACAGGGATTTCGAAGTGCTCGCCATCCTTGTTTCATCCAAACTCTCTGGAACGATTCAATCTGCTACACAGGCAAAAGATTTGATGGGTTCGGCAGGAGAAAAAGTCCATATTGTGGATAGCCAGTCTGTTGCCATGGCACTTGGCTTTCAGGCTCTCGCTGTTGCCCGCGCGCTCGAAGCAGGAGCAAACCTCAAGGAAGCCATCGCTCTGGGAGAGAAATCTCACGAATATACCGGCGTTTTCTTTGCGGTGGATACACTGGAATTTCTTCATCGCGGCGGACGTATCGGCGGCGCGCAGCGTTTTCTCGGCACCATGTTGAATATGAAACCGATCCTTGCCATCCATGATGGACGCGTGGAGGGCATCGAACGCATTCGCACAAAAAGCAAGGCACATGATCGTGTACTGGAATTGGTACTTGAAAAAACCAAAGGCAAGTCGCCCATTCGGCTCGCGACCTTACATGCCAACGCTGCAGAAGATGCCAAAGCATTGCTGACAAGAGCAGAAAATGAACTCAAACCCACCGAAAGCATCTTTACAGAGGTCAGCCCGACCGTTGGCACACATGCGGGACCAGGCACAGTGGGACTCGCATTCATGGCAGGAATGTAGACCCTCCCTCACCCCAGCCCCTCTCCCAGCGGGAGAGGGGTTTTGTCTATACGTGTATAATTCGAGCATGAAAAACCCAGACCCTCTCATTATCGGCATCGCAGGAGGATCTGGATCTGGCAAAACAACTGTCGCACAAAAAATTCTTGAGCGTGTAGGTTCAGAGCGAATCGCTTACCTCCAACATGATTCCTACTACAAAGACCTCAGCGGATTACCTCCTACTCAACGCATACAACGCAACTTTGACCATCCCAACTCTCTCGAAACGGATTTGTTGATTCAACACATCGTATCTCTCCGCGACGGGAAGGCTGTTGAGGTGCCGATCTACGATTTCTCCACTGACAGCCGAACGGGCAAAACATTTACGGTCCAACCATGCAGAGTTATTCTAGTAGAAGGGATTTTAATATTCACCGAAGCTGCGTTGCGTGAAATGTTCGATGTGAAAATTTTTGTGGACACTGATGCCGATCTTCGCTTCATTCGCCGCCTCGAACGCGACATCGCCGAAAGAGGACGAACAACAGAATCTGTGATCAAGCAATATCAATCCACTGCCCGCCCCATGCACCTGGAATTTGTTGAGCCGTCAAAACGATATGCAGATGTGATTATCCCCGAAGGTGGATTTAACACCGCCGCGCTCGATATGGTTGTTGCAAGAATCGAGGCGCTGCTAAAGTAAGCCACAGAGATCACAGAGACCTTTGAGAAAAACTCTTAAATCTCAGTGCTCTCTGTGGCAAAATTCTAGAAGGAGATAACCAAATGTCAAAACAATGGTCGACGCCACCTAAAATGCAGATTGACCCCAAGAAAAAATACAAGGCACACATGGAAACCGACAAAGGTACCATGGTCATTGAGTTATTCGCCGATAAAACGCCGAAGACCGTGAACAACTTTGTCTTCCTCGCGCGCGAAGGATATTATGAAGGCGTGATGTTTCATCGCGTGATTTCCAATTTTATGGCACAGGGCGGCGACCCAACCGGGCGCGGCTCAGGCGGTCCTGGTTATAAATTCGAAGATGAGTTCCACCCCAGCTTGAAACATGACAAACAAGGTATTCTGTCCATGGCTAACGCGGGACCCGGAACCAATGGCTCGCAGTTTTTTATTACACACATTCCCACTCCTCATTTGGACAATAAGCACAGTGTCTTTGGTCAGGTTGTCGAAGGTCTGGATGTGCTCATGTCCATTCCACCGCGTGACCCTGGTAACATCAATGCACCTGCGGTGAAGATCAACCGTGTCACCATCGAAGAAAGCGAATAGGAAGGTCGCTTCAAAGGGAAGGAAGCCTGCACAGAAGGCAAAATCAAAATCCTCTGTGTCTGCTTCACGCGTTGCCGCAAGTAAAAGACGGACGCGATCAACAACGATCCATCAACCTTCAACACAACAAATTATTCAACCGGAGATTCAAAGCCAGCCAAAAGCCGCAAACTTTCGAACAACAGTCCTGCGTATTCTTGCCATAGTCGCGGTCATTGCAATTACGTTGTACACATACACTCTTCGTGAACGAATAGAGGAATTCCAGGCGCTTGGATATCCCGGTATTTTCCTGGTTGCCCTCATAGCCAACGCGACCATCCTGCTTCCTGCGCCAGGTGCAGCGCTTGTCGCGGCTGTGGGTGCGATCTTCAACCCGATTGGTGTTGGCATCGCGGCAGGGTCCGGCGGAGCCCTTGGTGAGCTCTCTGGCTACCTGGCAGGCTTTAGCGGACAGGCCGTCATTGAGCGCACGGATGTTTATGTAAAAATTAAACCCTGGGTGGACAAATACGGTGGCTGGGCAATATTAGTGTTGTCTGCAATTCCCAATCCGCTTTTCGATGTGGCGGGCATGGCAGCAGGCATCGCGAAAATGCGATTCTGGACTTTCCTTTTCTTCGTCTGGATCGGACAACTGATCAAGATGACGCTGTTTGCGTACGCTGGAAGATATTCGATTGACCTGTTTTCAAATTTCATCAAGTAGCCTATGATATCGCGCTGAGCGGAGATGCGGTTTTTTGCATCGCAGTCGAAGCGCAGATGCCAAGATGTCCTTCGACTACCGCTTCGACACGGCTTCGCCAGTCAGCGTCCGCTCAGGACGAAAAGTTTCAATTACTTTATTATCAAAAAGGAGCGTACCATGTCTGAATATCAAAAGATCGATTCATATCTCGAAAAAAATCTGGATAAGAGCATTGCTGAACTTTCCAAACTCGTTGCACAACCCAGCATCAGCGCGCAAGGGGTTGGATTAAAAGAGTGTGCGAATCTTGTTGCGGAGATGCTGCGCGCGCGCGGCTTCTCTGCGGAAATCATGGATACCGAAGGCGCACCCGTTGTCTTCGCAGAGCGAAAAGGAAAAGGCGATAAGACATTGCTCTTCTATAACCATTATGATGTGCAGCCACCCGAACCCCTTGAATTATGGGAAAGCCCGCCTTTTGAACCAAGCCTCCGCGATGGCAAACTCTATGGACGCGGGGTAAGTGATGACAAAGGTCATATCGTTTCGAGATTACACGCCATTGATGCGCTCCTTGAAACCGATGGAGATCTGCCTTGCAATATCAAATTCATCGTTGAGGGCGAAGAGGAAACAGCCAGCGTGCATTTACATGATTTCGTCCGCGACCACAAAGAGAAACTTGCTGCCGATGCCTGTATTTGGGAATTCGGCAGTGTGGACCATCGCGATGTCCCAATCCAATATCTTGGTCTGCGCGGCATCTGCTATGTGGAACTCTCCGTCGAATCGTTGGGGACAGATGTCCATTCAGGACTCGGCGGTTCGATCTTTCCGAACGCAGCCTGGCGTTTGGTCTGGGCATTATCCACAGTCAAGGGACCTGATGAGCGCATTCGCATCCCCGGCTTTTATGATGATGCAAAGGAACCATCCATAAGAGACCGCGAACTGATGGAGGCACTCCCTGATGTGGCGGATGAGTATAAGAAGCGTTATGGTGTGAAGGAATTCATCAAAGGGATCACAGGCGGCACAGATCTCAAAATGGAGGAAGTGTTCGTTCCCACCTGCACCATTTGCGGCTTGACCAGCGGATATCAGGGTCCCGGCTCGAAAACTGTTTTGCCTGCCAAAGCATCTGCCAAAGTGGACTTCCGCCTCGTCCCTGACCAAAAGCCTGAAGACATCCTCAAAAAACTGCGCGCACACCTTGACGCAGAGGGCTTCGAAGATGTGCAGATCACATTTCTCGGCGGCGAACCGGCTGCTCGGACAGATCCAGATGACAGCTTCGT
>JAKEFL010000033.1 GCA_022616105.1 Anaerolineae bacterium
GGTGAGCTGAAAAGTCGGAGAGATTGGTGGCATTCTCAAATCCTATAGTCCAATAATCATGGCTATTTGTCACTTTGGTGTTGACGTGACATGTGATGCAGCCTTTGGCAACAAACAACTGTTGACCGAGCTGGACTTGTGAAATGGAAGATACATTTAGAGTTTGGGAAGAGGCCTGCGCTTCGACTTCAACGGGTGAAGCTGATTCCGCTATCAAAGAAGCGACTCCAACCAACAGGCACACTACCGTTAAACCCAATGTGAAACGACTCTTATGGCGGAATGCTACTACCAAGCCAGCCAAGCCAATTGCAATTGCGAAGATACCAACAATCAATAATGGTGAGATGCCCATCGCTGAAGACGCAGGACTCACAGGTGCAGCACTTGATGCAGCAACGCTTAGCGTTGGCATCTTCTGGTCCATCGTGAACGCCTGAATGGACCACTCCCAGTTTCCCTCGTTGGGAAATGTAAGCGTCGCTGTGTAATGACCCGGCTTGCCCTCTGGTTTGCCAAAGAAAGTTAACTGTTCACCTTTGGATAATTTGGCAGTGGCTGTCGGCTCAAGATCTGTCATCGGCGTTCTGCCATGTTGCAAAACTGTGAATCCGATTGTGAGTGGCTCACCTGCTACAACGCCTGAGGGCAATTCATCCAAAGTAATAACAGCCCATCCACCTGCAAACACGGGAACGGCAAATACCAGTGACAGCAATAGCGTAAGGACAATAGAAAGACGGAATCGGGGAAACATCTCGATCTCCTTTGAGCGAATAGAATTGAAATAACGGTTAATGGGACAGAGACCTACGCCGCCAAAATGCAAGCGCCAGAATCACTGCCAGGCTTGTTATGGCGGCAAGCGGCAGGATGAATTCAGGCTTGGCAATCGGGGCGTCAGATCGGGTCTGGCGAGCCGGTTGGGCAGATTGAGGCGGAGAAACAAGCGCCCGCGCTGAATCCGGATTCCTCAATTCCACGAAACGGATGTGGTTGAATAAAGCGGTTTCAAAGGTTGCCTTCATATCTGACCTGGCTGTATACCATTTGCCATCGTATTCGGACGAACCATTCACAATGCCGTCATAATACACAAAGCCGGTATCTGGATAGTAATGTAGACGGTCAAAGGCAACCTCACGTTGCCAAGCAACACGGACAATCTCACGATGACCAGTCACATAGTGATCCACAGAGTAGCGCGTGATCTCATAGCCAACACCGGGTCATCTGGCGCTTCAACCCCGCCCTTATTAAAGTCGGCAAAGGCAAAGAAATCAGCAGTCAAGGAAGGATCATTGAGACGCACCTCATCTTTCAAGTTTGCACCTGTGATGGTAATGAAAGAAATACCGCCTTTGGCAAAGACTGTGATGGAAGTCATCAGCGCCAGCGATAAGGCTAACACAGGCGAAATGAGAAAACGGGAAAACATGTTAACCTCCATTGAATAGGGGTTACGCCACTTATAAGAGTACACCCCCCATGCTGAAATGGTTCCAGGATCAAGATTAGAGGATTGGAGAATTCTCCAGTCTCTAATTCTCGCCCCTAACACACATGTCACGGAATCGATTTAAGTGATTCCGTGATCTTTATCGCTTCTTCGAGAGGCTGGTTTGTCTCGAGCCGATACGTAATATTCCCATCTGCCCAGATCAAGACGTTTCCGTCAATCAGCCGCGTGAAATCCAGATCACCGTTAGAGAGCCTGAGTGGATAAGGTCCCACTGCCCAAATTGCGCGCTGTCCGTTGACATTTGTCTCTTCTATGACTGCAGGCTCAGACTTGTCTATTGCCCAACTCCCCGCTGGAATGAAATGGAGGCTCATCAACACGCGATCAGGTTGGCGCGGATCAAGCCAGACCAGGATCGTCATTGCGCCCTCTGCATCCTGAAGGAAAACATAGTCAGGTTGACCTAGATCAGGCGGATAGGCTGGCAGAAGAATTGAGTAGTTCACTTTCTGTTGAGCATCGGCAAGAGTTGTTTTGCCAGCGATGCGACTCAAAGAAGGGATCAAAGTCGCTGAGGGCAGTGAGGGTGTAGCTGTCGTCGGTACGATGGATTCAGGTGTCGCAGTTTGAATCGCATCAATAGGCGGCTCGGTTGGGCGCGGGAAGATTCGTACGATTCCAATTTGAATGAATTCAATGATCGCGGCGCGCGCAGGCGGGATCAGCATAAGGCTTGAGAAGAGAATCAATATGATGGTCAGTGACCAGGCCAGTTTCCTGGTAATGAAGCGTGGACGCGTCGATGCACGCAGACGCGTCATTACTGATCCAGCAATATCCGGCGTGCGCGGGTAATCCAATCCTTTTGCGATGGTTAACAATTGTTTTTCAAAGAGTTCGCGTTCCAACTCGCTCATGACTCATGTCCTTCACGTCTTTCGGCGAAGACAGGAAATTCCTGTTTAATAATTACTCGCAACTTTTCAAGCGCACGGCTCAACCGTGATTTGACGGTGCCTTCAACTACCTGCAAAACTTCGGCCGTTTCGGCAACAGAAAGATCCAGAAAATAACGCAGATAGACAATTTGCTGATCTGACATGCTCAGGCTCTGCACAGCCTTCCAAAGATCATTCGCTTCCATGTATTGAGCACTTTTTTCTTCCACGGTGGCAGGGATTGGCTCGTTACGAAAAGCACGCGTCAGGGCAGCCAAATATCGCCCTGCGGAACGGCGGCGATTGCGAGCCAGGTTTGCGGCAATGCTCAGCAGCCACGGTCGCAAGGGGCGCGTTTGATCAAAGCGCTTGAGGTGATTCCAGGCGCGTAAAAAGGTTTCCTGGGCAGTGTCTTCTGCATCGTCGGGATCGCCGAGGAGTAGATAAGCCAGCCGAAAAACCGCCTGTTGATGCGCAAGCACCAGCGGCTCCCAGGCCGACGCGTCGCCGTTTGCGGCGTGTCGAATTAGAGCGGATTCATCCAATCGTGCCTCTCCGGAGAGGTCGTACTTTCATATGTTATACACCGTTAAAGGATTTGGGGTTCCATTTTTCTTATTCGGGAGTGTTTAAAAGGATAGGCAAATCCTGTTTTTAAGCCACAGAGTTCACTGAGTCTTTTGAGAAAAAACTCTGTGGCTAAGCCGACAAAATTAGTCGCTCTCATTTCACTACGAAATAACACGTTTTCTTAAATTGTGTTATACCTTATAACCAGACCAAAGGAACATTGACCCTATTTTTGTTTGCTCTTACAATTCAAAATATGATAAACGTGTGCATCTATAATGCTGGTTTCTACAGACCAGATCATGATCCTCCGTGTCGCCCATTTTGCGCGTCTATCTAATTAACGATATCAAACTTTAAACATTCCGGAGGAAAATTCCATGACTACACCCTTTGTTTCAAAACGTGCTCCCATTTATGCAGATGTGCCCGACGAAAAGTGGAACGACTGGCGCTGGCAATTAAGCCATCGTCTGAATACAGTTGACGAGATCGAAAAGATCATCCCGCTGATCGAGTCTGAACGAAAAGCGCTTCAGACCCAGGGCTTATTCCGCGTAGATATAACACCCTACTTTATCTCTCTAATTGACCCGAACGATCCGGATGATCCGATTCGCAAACAGGTGATTCCGCTCTCAGAAGAGATGCAATCTTTTACCGCGATGATGGAGGACTCACTTGCAGAAGACCGTCACTCCCCTGTACCTGGGCTTGTCCACCGGTATCCTGACAGAGTGTTGATGCTTGTAACGACCCAATGCGCATCGTATTGTCGTTATTGTACGCGTGCGCGTATTGTCGGGGATCCCAGCCAGACCTTCTCACGCCAGGAATTTGAGATGCAGATCGAATATCTCAAACGCACACCGCAAGTTCGCGATGTTCTTCTCTCTGGCGGTGACCCGTTGGTGCTGGCTCCAAAAATACTGGAAGAAATCCTCAGCCGTCTGCGTGCAATTCCCCACATCGAAATTGTCCGCCTCGGAACGCGCGTGCCTGTCTTTATGCCCATGCGCGTGACCCAGGAACTGTGCGATATGCTCGCCAAATATCACCCATTGTGGATCAATATTCACGTCAACCATTCAAACGAAATTTCGCTGGAACTCGAACAAGCCTGTGACCGTCTTAGTAGAGCAGGTATTCCGCTTGGAAACCAGTCTGTACTGTTGGCTGGTATAAACGATAACGTCCATATCCAGCGCAAACTGGTGCAGGATTTAGTCCGCATTCGTGTGCGCCCCTACTATCTCTATCAATGCGACCTTGTGGAGGGCGCAGGCCACTTCCGTACACCCGTTGCGAAAGGGATCGAAATCATGGAAGGCTTGCGTGGTCATACATCAGGCTACGCTGTACCACAATACATTGTGGATGCGCCAGGCGGCGGCGGTAAGATCCCTGTGGCTCCAAATTATTTGTTGAGCATGTCTGACCACAAAGTCATCCTGCGCAATTACGAAGGCTACGTCGCCTCTTACGAAGAACCCACCGATTACCTGCCCAGCGAAGCGGCAAAATTCAAAGGCGAGAAACGGCCTGAAGCCGGTCAGACAGGCGTTCATGGATTGCTGGAAGGCGATCAGATGTTCATCAAACCAGAAGGCTTCGATGAAACTCATGACCGCCATGGGATTCAGCACCGCCTCAAGGATGATAAGAAATGGCAGCCATTGGGCATCGGTGACGGCTCATCCAAACCCAACGAGAAATAAGCAAACGAAGGAGACAAGAATGAAAAAATCTACGAAACGGATTCCCTTCTCTGCAATGGCAGTAA
>JAKEFL010000250.1 GCA_022616105.1 Anaerolineae bacterium
ACAGAGAAAAATAAAAGGGTTTCTCAGTGTTCTCCCCTGGCACCACCCGCCAGGGCAGGTGTGTGACTCTGTGGCACAATGCGTAAGGTGAGTTAATTGAGTCAAACAAGTCCTGCGCAGATTTTAAACGAAAGGTATAATTTTCCATAATCCAGCGTAGCCGCTCCTGCGTTATTATACAGGCTGAAGATTCAGTTTACACTTTTGCAAGGCGCAAGCAGAAAATTCGTGAAAGTACTCTAAACATGTAAAATGAAAGCATTTGGGAGCAACAATGGCAAATTTAGAAGTCCAAACATTCAAGAGCATAAACGAAATTGACCCCGAAATCTGGAATCGCGTTGTCGCGGGACGCGGCTTCCAGAGTCACAACTGGTACCAGTTCGGGGAACGCGCCATGGCTGAGTGTCAGCCAACTTACCTATTGGCATGGGATGGAGATAAACCCATCGCAAGCGCGGCGCTCTTCAGGATCCATAATGAGCCATTACCTCTGCCAGCTATAGCGCGCCGGTTTATGGCTTCTGTTCTCAAGCGCAGACCGTTACTTGTCTGCCGTTCTCCCCTTGCAGATACCTCAGCCATGCTGTTGCCCGGTGAGCCTCTCCGCGATGAAGCGCTCCCTGTACTTGCCAAAGCCGCCCAGCAGGAATTCAAGCGGCAGCGCTGCTCTTTCCTCGTCTTCGATTTTCTCCTCACCGAACAACTGCGTTATCCGGGCTGGCCCCCAGGTTACGAACCCATTACCGTCTCTGAACCGGGAACCTATATGCCCATTGAGTGGGAAAGCTTCGAAGCTTATCTCAATGCAGGCAATAAGAAGGATCGCCAGCATTACAAAAAAAGCTTGCGCGAAGCAGAAGAAAACGGACTCGTCCTTGTCAAACATAAAACAGTCCCGGATGTCGACGCGGCATTGACTCTTGTTGAGAACGTCTCGATCTGGCACGGATCTGCACCCAACCCGTGGATGCGCGGCATGCTTGAAAACTTTTCCATGACCGACGGCACCTGGCTTGAAATACAAAAGGATGGAAAGATGGTCGGGTGCGGCGCGGTCGTTCGTGATAACCGATTCCAACTTGCCACCGCGTTGGGTCTTGAAGATGATGTGCCTGGCGGATATTTCTTTTTGTTATATGCCGCTTTGCAGGAGGCTTTCGAGCATAACGTCCGACTAGTCCGTTTTGGCAGTGGCGCCTACGATGTAAAACGCAGGCTGGGTTTCCACCTCGAAGACACAAATCACGCCATGGTCTCAATGCCGGGTCTTGCATCCCGCTCTACAAAGCGAAAAACAACATTCAACTGAGGCAATATGCTCCTCGGCATCCCGCAATCAATCGCGACACTGCTCACGATACTCCTGTTCTATGCGATGGATTTCGCTCTTATCCGTCGCTATGATAAGCAGAGACAGGCAAGCGGCTCGGGACGAGCGTGGGATTTCACATTCTTTATTTTTGCAATGGTGGGAGTATTGGTTTTGCAGCCTGTCTTTATACCGATCATTAGTTTCCGTACCACTGAATCCTGGGGGTTATTCATCCAAGCCCTTGGCGCATTCATCATTCTTACTGCAATGGCTTTACACATTTGGTCACGTGTGCATCTGGGACATTATTACGCGGAACGAGTTGAGGTACAGCCAGAACATAGGGTGATTGATACAGGTCCCTATAAACTCATGCGGCATCCTGTAATTACCTCATTCTTTGGAATCGCAACAGGGTTATTTTTGATTAACCCCGCACTGACGACCCTTGCAGCTCTGCTCTATACGATATGGGATTTCACGCGCGCCGCGCAACAGGAAGAGGACTTGCTCACACGCACATTACCGGGATATGCGGAATATGCGCATCGGACTCCCCGATTCCTGCCGCGCGTTTGGGGAAGCCGATGATTCCCTTTGAGCGTTTCCTGCAGCTCCCTACGGCTGAAGTTGCAGATCTCATACGCGCCACAGGTCATAAAGTGTGCGGATTCCCCATCAATGGAACCAGGCGCTGGTTCATGCTCGAACATGGCGATACGATAGGCGCGGATTTCTTTGAAGCCTATATGGAAGCCTCGATCAGAAATCATGTTGAGTTATGTGCCATGCTTTTTGAGCATGGCATTGACACGATTCTCGCCCCGGTCTTTGGCCGTGAACTCATGCAGCGCGGCGACGAATACACAAAACGCGTCGGCATGGACGGGTTGGTGCGCACAGCTACTGATGGGAACTACCGCGAATTCTTTGAGAAATACAACGTGAAGGTCCGCTTCTATGGTGACTATAGAGATATACTGACAGGTACACCCTATGAATATGCTTTGAAATCAATGTATGAGGTCACAGAGGCAACAAAGGGGTACTCGGGCTTTCGTCTGTTCTTTGGCGTATTTGCTGATGAAGTGACAGAAACCATCTCGCGTCTTTCAGTTGAGCACTACCTTACTCAAGGCGCGGTGCCAGATAAACAAACTCTTGTCCAAAAATATTATGGTGAAGACCTGCCATCTGTGAGTCTATTTATCGGCTTCGATAAGTTCAGTGTATTCGATATGCCCTTATTATCTACAGGCGCCGAAGATTTATACTTCTCTGTAAGCCCATCTCCTTACATGACGGAACATCAGTTGCGCGCGATCCTTTATGATCATTTATACGTCCGCCCCACACCAGAACCTGATTACACCAAACTGGAGACTGACGAACTCAACTGGTTAAAGAATTACTACCGTACCAATAAAGACTATGCATTTGGAGTTGGAAAACTTAAATTCAACCTCTGGTTTCCCGAAAAACACAACGAAACATGACAGACCTCATCACGAAACTCATTAACGAAATCGGTCCGGGTCATATGGCAAGCACGGCTTATGATACAGCCTGGGCGGCCCGTCTCGGTGAAGTTGACTGGAACCTGAGCAGTCGCGCGCTCGCCTGGCTTGCTGAAAATCAGTTGCCGGATGGTTCATGGGGCGCGCCCGCACCAATGTATTATCATGACCGGGTAATCTGCACATTAGCAGCAATGATTGCCTTGTGTTATCGTGGCCGCCGCGAACATGATAAATTACAAATTCAAAAAGGCAAAGTTGCCCTCGAACGGATCGTCGGGAGCGCGACACAGGGATTGTTATCTGATCCCAACGGAGCAACTGTCGGTTTTGAAATGATCGCTCCCACCCTGGCTGCCGAGGCTGAGAAGCTTGGAATCATCAAACATCAGGGCGATCGCATTTTAGGGCGTCTATCCAAATTACGCGCGAAAAAGCTTGCTTATCTTAAAGACAATATGATCAACCGGCAGGTGACCATCGCGTTCTCCGCTGAGATGGCTGGCACGGATGGAAAGCACATGTTGGATATTAAAAATCTTCAGGAAAGCAATGGCTCGGTTGGAGTCAGTCCTTCAGCCACTGCATACTTCGCGACTTATATCAAAAGAGGAGATGCAGCTTCGTTGAAATATTTGCGGAGCGTAATAAAGCCTGACGGTGGATTGCCAAACGTGGCACCCTTCGATGTATTCGAGATCGCCTGGACTCTTTGGAACCTGAGTTTTATCCCTGGTTTAAGAAAGAACGGAAAACTTCAGCCGCACCTGGATTTTCTTTCCAGGGCATGGCAGCCCAAACGCGGCGTCGGCTTCGCGGCAGGATATTCGGTGAAAGATAGTGACGATACTGGGCTGGTATATGACACTTTGTTACGATTTGGTATCGAAAAAGACCTTGCCAGCGTGCTAATATACGAAGAGAAAGATCACTTCAGGTGCTTCGACCTGGAGGCGAATCCATCCATTAGCGCAAATATCCATGTACTTGGCGCGCTTGGGCAGGCCGGTCTGGATCGAAGGAATTCATCTGTGCGAAAGGCCGTCCATTTTTTATATAAAGCAAAAGGAAATCATCCGTTCTGGCTGGATAAATGGCACTCTTCGCCTTATTACGCCACCTCCCACGCGATCATTGCCTGTGCAGGGATCGCAAATGAAATGTTGGAAGAATCCGTGCAATGGTTATTGAGTACTCAGAATAAGAATGGCTCATGGGGCAGGTACATCTCGACCGCAGAGGAGACCGCGTATGCCATTCAAGCCTTGTGGGTCTGGAATGAGAAAGTTTCCAGAATACCCAAAGCCAGGTTGAATCATGGAGCACGCTGGCTGAAAGAACACATGAACCAGCCATATCCTCCATTATGGATCGGAAAGTGCCTGTATAGTCCGCATCTTGTTATCAGATCAGCGGTCATTAGTGCACTGGCTTTAGCAGGATAAAAGAACTATGAAATACCTAAATACAATCCTTACTGTCCCCACTACGGACCCGGACGATGCACGCCGCCGCCGTCTGCTCAACATCCTTTTATTGGGCACACTCATCCCAGCGCTGCTTGGCTTGGTTTCAATTGTCATCAATAGCCTGATCAACCCGGATATCAGCCAGTCTGACACGCAGATACTCCTGGGAGGTATCACAGTATTCACGCTGGGTATATTCGGCATTTATCTGGTAAACCGCTGGTTATCTGGAAGATGGGCTGCGTTGCTGTTTCTTCTCCTATTAACAATTATTTTTGTCTTCACAGATTCGGCAGAAGAACTGGTGAATGGACGTTCACTGTTTCTCTTTACCATCCCGATTGCCATTTCCAGTTTGATCCTTGTTCCTCAAGCCAGTTTTCTCTTTGCAGCGATCAGCAGCGCGATCCTTGCCTGGCTTGGCACATCCATTGGCCTTTCACTCAATATATTTGTCGTCAGTGGTTTTTTCATTCTAGCTTTGGTTTCCTGGCTTTCAGCTCGAAGTCTGGAAGCCGCGCTGAAAGAATTGCGCGCCATTAATGCAGGCTTGGATCGAGTCGTTGCAGAACGTACACAAGCTTTGGCAGAATCGCTGGAACGGGAACGCGTCGAAGCGGGACGGAGCCGGGCAATCCTGAATTCCATTGCGGATGGTGTGATTGTCTTTGACAGAAAATGGAATGCCACTCTGGCAAATCCTGCGGTCAGAGGCATGCTTGATTTTCCGCTCGAACTGATCATTGATAAGAACTTTAGCGAACTCGTCGACCATCCCAAACTTGCGCCCAAAAGCCGCGGCTTGCTCTCTGCCATGATGGAACATGATACTCAACCTGTGGGGTTCCGCATCGAATGGGGAGGAAAAACATTATCGGTGAGTGCAGCGCAGATCTATAATAGAACTGAAAATATGGGTATGGTGACTGTTTTCCGCGACTTCACACGCGAAGCTGAAGTTGAAAGACTCAAGAGCACATTCGTCGCCATCGTTTCGCA
>JAKEFL010000251.1 GCA_022616105.1 Anaerolineae bacterium
CGAAACCCTGACCACTCACAAAGCTGATCTTGATTCTTTGCTCACCTTGCGTTTTCAACTCTTTCAAAAAGCGCATTTTGTGACCGTGTAAGGTATAACATACTTTTTTGAACGAAATAATGGCGATTCGTATATGAATCCTTCCCCTTCTCGATAAACAAAAAGGCAGTCACCTTTCTCCCTGTGCTTCGCTTCCGGAGTGCTCCGCAAAGGTGACAGTCGCTTTACTTCCCTCTCCAGGGACTTGCATACTTCTTGCGGTGCTTGAGGTCTTTTTCGGTTTCAATCAATTCCAGTGCTTTCTCTTTTACTTTCTCATCCTTTACTGCTTCATACACATTCCGAAGACTTTGAATGATATCGTAGCGGATCAAGGTGCAGTTCTTTTCCGTGATGCACTCTTTGGACTACACAATATCCCACGAAGTTAATCGAGGCTTTTCGTCAATGTCCTGTCCCGTTTTGGTGACTTGCCTGGAGGCGCGGCGATAAGACCGATGCGCGCTGGATTTCATCCATCGCAAGGTTTTACGAAAAGAGCGGGTGCGGAAACGATGTCTCTTTGCTTTGTCGAGTTTCGTAACAATCGCCATAAGGCTTATCTTGATGGGCTGTCTTGCTCAGTGTTCATGTAATCATGCAGGCGTTGCGGGCGTGTTCTTGGAGTTCTTGTAATGTTTGTGTGAGACGGGACGTCAATGGTCTGGTTTTGCGATAAGCGGGCGAATAAGATTCGATTTTCTGCATTGCTTTATGGTCATAGACCTTCTCGCCGCAATTGGGACAATCGTAAAATTCCACCTTTGGGACTGTGTACGTCCGTCCGTTCCTTGTATTTGCGAGTGATGTTGCGCGCCACGCGCCGAATCTTGTCACTGCCACAGGTTGGGCAAATCTTGATTTGAAGTTTTTCGTTCATAGTTATGTCGCTTTTTTGGATGAAATGAGAAAGCAATAGGTATCAATACCTGCTTCTTGGACCAGTTTACCGTTGCTGTAAATCATCAAACCTTCCAGGTTGGTGCTTTGAATGATGTGCAGGTACTCTCTGACTTGCTTGCGAAATGGGCTTTGGGCTAACATAGACAAATGCAAAATTTGGAGACAGCAATCCCAGTCAATATAAAGGCTTCTACGATACAATCAAATCTATGACAACGATGTTTGATCCCTGGATACTTTCGGAAGACTCATTCGACCCAAAAAAACAACATCACAAAGAAACCGTCTTCACCATTGGCAACGGCTATCTCTGCACGCGCGGCGCGTTCGAGGAGGGCTATCCCGGTGACCACCGCGCCACGTTCATTCATGGCGTTTTCGACGAAGTGCCCATTGACTTAACCGAACTTGCCAACGCGCCGGACTGGCTGCCAATTTCCATTTACTTGAATGGCGAACGCTTCTCATTGGATTCCGGCACGATAGAGTCCTTTCAACGGATTCTCGACCTGCGCACAGGATTGCTGACGCGCATCGTGCGCTGGCGTTCACCCTCAGGGATGTCTGCCACACTGACCTTCGAGCGATTCGCGTCTTTAGCAGACGAGCATCTGCTCTGCGCACGTTGCCGCGTCACACCAGAGTTTGCAGGGACTGTTGAATTTCGCGCAGGACTCAATGGCAACATGCACAACGAAGGGCTGGTCCACTGGCAATGGCTGGGACAGGGCGAACGCGATGGCGTCACCTATCTGCATAACTGCACGCGTAAGTCTCGCATTGAAATCGCGACTGCCATGCAAATCACAAACGTTATCGGGCGCGAAATCGTTCGCGAGGCATGGGATGTTGAAAACGCGCCAACTCGAATGGTCAGGCTTGAAGCGGCGCCCGGTCAGACGGTGGGAATTGACAAACGCGTCGCGGTCTTCACGTCACGCGATGTCGAATCAAAAGAAGTTGTAAACGCGGTGGTGAATCGCGTGCGTGAAAGTACAGAGTGGGAATCCGCATTGGAGGCGAGTAACCGCGCGTGGACTGAAGAATGGAATCACACCGATGTCATCATCGAGGGCGACAACGAAGTGCAAATCTCCATCCGCTTCAATCTTTTCCAAATGCTCGTCGCCGCGCCGCGTCACGATGACCGCGTGAACATCGGCGCCAAGACTCTTTCGGGGTTCGGTTATCGCGGGCACGCCTTTTGGGATACGGAAATTTTCATGTTGCCTTTGTTCAATTATACCGCGCCGCATATCGCGAAGAACCTGTTGAATTATCGCTACCGCAACCTGCCCGGCGCGCGGCGTAAGGCGCAAGCCAACGGCTTCGAGGGCGCGCAATTTCCATGGAAGAGCGCGGACACCGGCGATGAAGTGACGCCCACCTGGGTGCCGCATTTTGCCGACCGCACAAAACTTGTCCGCATTTGGGCCGGCGATATCGAGATTCACATCTCTGCGGATATTGCTCACGCCGTGCATCAATATTGGCAGGCGACCAGTGATGAGGAATGGTTCATCGAAAAAGGCGTGGAACTGATTTTGGATACGGCAAAGTTCTGGGCTTCGCGCGCCGAGTGGAACGCAGACGCTCATCGCTACGAATATAACGATGTGATCGGTCCTGATGAGTATCACGAACACGTGAATAACAACGCCTACACCAATCGCATGGCACAATGGAATTTGCAGACCGCGTTGGAGGCGTTGGAATGGTTGAAAGGACGCGTGCCTGAGAAGGCGAATGAATTGGTGCAGAGCTTGGATTTGAATGAAGAACGATTAAAGAAATGGCGTGATGTCATTGAAAAGATTTACCTGCACATCGAACCATCGGGCTTGATTGAACAATTTGAAGGCTACTATCAGCGCAAAGATATTGACCTCGCCGCGCTGGAGCCGCGCGCCAAATCGGCGCAGGAAATCTTCGGCATTGAGGGATGCAATGAGACGCAAATCCTCAAACAGCCGGATGTATTGATGATGCAGTATATCCTGCGCAAACATTACTCCGCTGAGTCTGTGCGCGCCAACTATGACTATTACAACCCGCGCACCGACCACACCTACGGCTCATCGCTCGGTCCGTCCATTCAGGCGATTGTGGCTTGCATGATGGACTACCCCGAAGACGCCTATGAACATTTCATCCGCGCCGTGCGCGCCGACTTGCGCGATGTGCGCGGCAACGCCAGCGACGGCATCCACGCGGCTTCGTCAGGCGGAACATGGCAGGCTGTCGTTTTTGGTTTCGGTGGCTTGCAGGTGACATCCGATGGCTGGACGACCATGCCGCGTTTGCCCAAACACTGGAAGCGGCTGGCGTTCAAATTCTTCCATCGAGGCAAGATGCATAACGTTGATTTGAAGGCATAAGCCCATGATGATCCCTCGTCCGATCTATTACTTCACTCCTCCGCAGAACTTCATGAACGACCCCAACGGGTTGATATTTTACAACGGTGAGTATCACTTGTTCTATAAGCATAATCCCTTTGGCGAAGTGTGGCTGGCAGAGAGTGACGATTTATTTCATTGGCATGAAGATGATATGAGCCCCATCTTTGGGCCGCGCCCCGGCAACGGCTGGGATGAGAAACGTGTCGGCGGGAACGGTGTACCCATCGAGACCGATCATGGCTGGCTCATGCTTTATCACGCCTATAACAACGATCATGTCTATCGGATAGGCGTATGTTTACTTGATCTTGAAGATCCAACTCATGTTATCAATCGCCCAAAGGATTTTATTTTCGAGCCGCAGGAATTATGGGAATTGCGAGGCGATGTGCCAAATGTGGTGTTCTCATGCGCAAACCCTGTTGTAAATGGAACAGCATATGTCTACTACGGCGGCGCGGATCATGTAATTGGACTTGCGACATGCACACTGGACGATTTACTCAACTTCACGCGCAAAGGATAATCAATACAGCGACATTTTGTAATTTCACAAATTAATCTGACAGAAAATTTTCGCGCTGAGCGGAGCGCAGGTTTTCAAGTGGCGCAGCGTCTCGTCTACGGCTTCCGACGAGCACGAAAGCCTCCGCTCGACGCGAGTAATGTCGGGTTTAATTGTTAATTTCAGTAAATCACAGGTTTGCCGTAGTAACGACTTCAGTCGTTGGTTTTTTCGGCAATTTCGGTCAAAGAGCGACTAAAGTCGCCACTACAAATCACTCAAAATTTGAATCCGTGATTTACTGAATTTACAACATGTCGCTTTGCATTGAACAGTGAAATAAGCGAAGTAATGTCACTGTACTTCATACTATACAAGGAAGATTCATCGTGATCGATCTCTGGACCATTATCGAAGACTCGTTTGAACCTAAAAAACAACATCACAAGGAAACCATCTTCACCATTGGCAATGGCTATCTCTGCACGCGCGGCGCATTCGAGGAGGGCTATCCGGATGATCACCGCGCCACATTTATTCATGGCGTATTTGACGCCGCCCCCATTGTCTTCACCGAACTCGCCAACGCACCGGACTGGCTGCCAATTACGGTTTATTTAAATAGCGAACGATTCTCGCTGGACACCGGTACCATTGAGTCTTTTCAACGGACTCTCGACCTCCGCACTGGATTATTGAAACGTGAAGTGCGCTGGCGTTCACCCTCAGGGACAACTGCCACGCTGACCTTTGAGCGATTCGCCTCTTTGGCAGATGAACACCTGCTCTATATCCGCTGCCGCGTGACCCCTGAATTCGCAGGGACGGTTGAATTCCGCGCGGGCTTGAATGGCAACATGCACAATGAAGGCTTAGTCCATTTTCAATGGCAGGGACAGGGTAAGCAAGATGATGTTATTTATTTGCACAACCGCACGCGCAAATCTGGAATCGAAATTGGGACTGCCATGCAGATCACGAACGTCGTCGGGCGCGAAGTCATCCGCGAGGATTGGGATGTTCAAAACGCGCCGACTCGAATGGTCCGGGTAGAAGCGGTTCCTGGTCAAACAGTGGGAATTGATAAACGCGTCGCGGTGTTCACATCACGCGAGTTCTATTCAGCAGATGTCGTCACCGTGGCTGTGCATCGCGCCAGAGAAGCCGCATCGTGGGAATCCGCATTGGAGGTGAGCAAGCAGGCATGGGCTGAAGAATGGGATCGCACGGATGTCATCATCGAAGGTGATAATGAAGCACAGATCGCAATTCGATTCAATCTTTTCCAAATGCTGATCGCCGCGCCGCGTCACGATGACCGCGTGAATATCGGCGCCAAGACTCTCTCCGGCTTCGGCTATCGCGGTCACGCGTTTTGGGATACTGAAATTTTTATGCTCCCGCTGTTTATTTATACTGCACCGCATATTGCGAAGAACTTGTTGAATTATCGCTATCGCAACTTGCCTGGCGCGCGACGCAAAGCGCAAGCGAATGGTTTCGAGGGCGCACAATTCCCATGGGAGAGCGCGGATACCGGCGATGAAGTGACGCCGACCTGGGTGCCTCATTTTGCTGAGCCAACAAAACTAGTCCGCATTTGGACGGGCGATATCGAAATCCACATCTCCGCTGATATAGCACACGCCGCGTATCAATATTGGCAGGCAACAGGTGATGACGACTGGTTTATCGAATTGGGCGCAGAACTAATTCTGGATACGGCAAAGTTCTGGGCTTCGCGCGCCGAGTGGAATGCGGAAAAGGATCGTTATGAATACAACGATGTGATCGGTCCTGATGAATATCATGAACACGTGGATAACAACGCCTACACCAATCGCATGGCGCAATGGAATTTGCAGACTGCCCTCGAAGTATTGGAATGGCTAAAAAAGCACGCGCCAAAGAAGGCAAAAGCGTTGATGAAGCAGTTGGATTTGAATCAGAAGCGATTGGAGACTTGGGGTGAGGTAATTGAAAAGATTTATCTTCACATCGCGCCCAACGGGTTGATCGAGCAGTTTGAGGGCTATTACCAACGCAAAGACATAGATCTGGCTACGCTCGAGCCGCGCACAAAATCGGCGCAGGAAATCTTTGGCATCGAAGGCTGCAATGAAACGCAGATCCTTAAACAACCAGACGTGCTCATGCTCCTGTACGTATTGCGTAACGACTACTTGGGCGAAATCGTGCAAGTGAATTATGATTACTACATGCCGCGCATCGACCACACCTATGGATCCTCACTAGGTCCTTCTATCATGGCGATCATGGCTTGCGAAGTGGGTAAACCTGATGATGCCTATGAACACTTCATCCGCGCCGTGCGCGCGGACTTGCGCGATGTGCGCGGGAATGCCGGGGATGGCATCCATGCAGCCTCAGCAGGCGGCACATGGCAATCTGTCGTTTTTGGATTTGGAGGATTGCGGGTGACATCCGATGGTTGGACTGCCAAGCCGCGTTTGCCAAAACATTGGAAACGTTTGTCGTTCAAATTTTTTCATCATGGTAAGATGCAAGAAGTTGATATCAAAGGCAAATAAAAACAAGAGATGATTTTGGTCTCGTTGCAAACCTCTTCTTTGTCAATCTTCAAGATGTATTTTATAGTGTGAAGAGTTTGATATGAACGAGCAGGGATATACAGGAGTTATTCGGCGCTTTTTCCGCGCAGTCATTCTAATTGATACAAGCCTCGCTGTGATCGTCGGGCTTATCAGTTTTCTGCTGTGCGAGCGCATCCGGCAAGGTCCGCCGCGTCTATGATGCGACCTGAGTATCACTTTACGCCTCCACAAAATTTCCTGAACGACCCGAACGGGTTGGTGTTTTATGATGACGAGTATCATCAGTTCTACCAGCACAATCCCATTGGCGATGTATGGGGACATATGAGTTGGGGTCATGCAGTCAGCCGCGACCTTGTCCATTGGGAACATCTACCTGTCGCGCTGTATGAAGAAGATGGCATGATGATCTTCTCCGGCAGCGCAGTTGTGGACTGGCACAACACCAGTGGCTTTGGCAACGATAATCATCCACCTCTTATCGCCATCTATACTGGCCACTCTGAAACAGAACAGACTCAAAACATAGCATACACCCTAGACCGTGGGCGCACATGGATTAAATATGAAGGCAATCCGGTCCTCTCCATTGGCGCGCGTGAATTTCGCGACCCAAAAGTGTTTTGGCATGAACCGACACAACGCTGGATCATGGTCACTGCATTACCAGACCAATATCAAGTGCGCTTCGATTCTTCGTCGGACCTCAAGCATTGGACTCATCTGAGCGATTTCGGTCCCGCAGGCGCGATAGATGGATTATGGGAATGCCCGGATCTTTTTCAACCTCAGATTGAGAACCAGACTGAACAAATCAAATGGGTATTGAAAGTGGATGTGCTAAAAGGCACGGGCGCACAATATTTCATCGGGAATTTTGACGGAACACGTTTTATCAATGATGCAACAGACGATCAGATCCTACGGGTGGATTATGGAAATGATTTCTATGCTGCTCAATCCTGGAGTGATGTTCCAAACGAACGTCGCATCTGGATTGGCTGGTTGAATAACTGGCATTACGCCAACCTAATCCCCACCTCGCCCTGGCGTGGACTTCTCTCCATTCCGCGCGAACTGCATTTGCGAGGGTATCCTGAGGGTCTTCGTCTCATTCAAAAGCCCATCGAAGAATTGAAAGAGTTGCGCCAATCACTTTATCATGTCACGGATACAGACATTGCCACCGTCAATTCTCAACTTGCCAAGTTGAAGATGGATATCTCTGCAGAGATCCAAGTCGAGTTCACCTTAGGCAGAGCACGCAAGTTTGAGATCAATATATGTACAGGTGATGCTGAAGAAACTGTGATCGGTTATGACGCGCAAGTACAAGAAATATTTTTGGACCGCCGTCATTCTGGTGAAAGTGCCTTTTCAGACAAATTTGCTGGTGTGCATCGCGCGCTTTTAGTATCAGCGGAGGGTAAAATTAACCTGCACATTTTTGTAGACTCATGCTCAGTAGAGGTCTTTGCAAACGATGGACTGATCGTCATCAGTGATTTGATATTTCCCACTTTGGGGAACGCAGGTTTGAGGTTTTATGTCCTTGGCGGTCGCGTGCGCTTGAGAACGCTAAAAATTTGGAGATTGGCAGGCGAGGCTTAACATGATGCGCACTTTTGCATCCTAAGCCATGCAAAAAGGAGAACGCAATGGACACATTTCGTACCCGCGGTTTTATTCCCTGGAATAAGATTGACAACTGGCTGCGCGCCTTCCGCTCCATTTGGCTTAGCACAACGCGACCGGATGGCTGGCCGCACTCGGTGCCAGTGTGGTACATATGGGATGGTCGCAATCTCTATTTCATCTCAGCGCGCCATATGCAAAAGTCCAAGAACCTTGCACGCCAGCCGTGGATTGTTGTGCACGCAGGCGATGGGGATGACGTGATTATTCTTGAGGGCCCGGTTGAGATAGTGACCGACCGCGCAGAATTGGAAGATATAGACGCGGCATACCGCACGAAGTACGTGGATCCGGGCAGCGGCGCGCAGGCCACCATTTTTGAGCCAGAGGTTGATCTCTATCGTGTCAACGTTAAACATATAATGGCCTGGGAGTACGCGACTGTAGCAAATCGTACGGACTGGATATTTGAAAGCCAAAATTGACGATGGCAGTTTCGAAAGTTAAAGGCTTCATCTTCGACCTTGACGGCGTGATTACCGACACCGCCGAATATCACTACCGCGGCTGGAAACGCCTTGCCGATGAAGAGGGTTTATCCTTTTCTCGCGAAGATAATGAACATCTGCGCGGAATCGCGCGGCGCGAATCGCTGATGCTTATCCTCAAAGACCGTGTATATCCCGAAGAAAAAATCCAGGAAATGATGGAGCGCAAGAATCGTTATTATCTGGAATTCATCAAGGAAATATCACCGCGCGATCTGCTCCCTGGCGCGAAGGAACTGCTGGAGGAGATTCGCGAGGCTGGCTTGAAAAATGCGCTCGGTTCTGCCAGCAAAAACGCCGGTGAAGTGATCGAACGGCTTGGCATTCGCGCTCTATTTGATGTGGTCTCTGATGGTCATAGTGTGGAGCGCCAGAAGCCCGCACCTGATCTATTTCTGCACGCGGCAAAACAACTTGGCCTGACTCCCCAGGAATGTGTGGTGGTGGAAGATGCGGCGGCAGGCATTGAGGCAGCAAGAAGCGGCAGTTTTCGCACTATAGGTTTGGGTCCGCGCGAGCGCGTCGGTAATGCGGAGCTCATCCTTCCGAATCTGGCGGGAGTCAAATTGGTTGATTTGTTGAAAGCCTTGGATCATTGATTTCCAGAATCCAACGGATCGAATTATTTCCGATCGAGCGCATTGATGTTAACTCATAACCACATCGCGGATATCCTTTTGCTGATCGACCGACATACAGATCGCGTTGAGTTAATCAAGCATGGAAACGACGTTTTTCGCCTCGTTTCCAATACTGAGTCCTTTTTTCTCAAAACGTACACAAAAGATTGGTATGGCTCCGACCCCGCCAGCACAGGATTTCAGGCAATACATGAAAATATGGCATGGACAATCCTTGCTAAGCATGGCTTGTCAGTCCCAGAGATAGTATATATTTCATCCGACTCCAATAACCCTATCGCTAGGCCATTTATCCTAACTCGCGAACTTAAAGGCCGTCCTTTGACGGAATTGATGAGCGAAGCGAATCGAGAAGAACAATCTGCCTTACTAATCGCCATTGGCGATACCATTCGAAAAATGCATGAGATTAATTTTGCGTTTGCTGGATATCTGAGCACTTTGTCCGGTCCAATGGAACCTCCCGACGCAAACGGCTGGCAACACCGGTGTTGGTCAGCCACGGTGCGAGAAACCAACGCTACTAATCAACTTCAAGCAGATGAGCCTCATCTGACACAAGGAACCTATCGAGAAGTAAAACAATTATGCGCACAGATCAGTACCTATTTAGCTACTGCATATCAACCTCCACGCTTCACACACGGAGATTGTCATGCGCATCAATTCTTTCTCGTACGCCAGCAGTCGACGTGGCATGTGACAGGAATTTTAGACATGGAGGTTGCTTCAGCAGGAGATTGCGGGGAAGATCTTCTTAAGATATGCATTGAACTGGCACAAACGCTTGATTATGATACGTTCTGGTGGAAATCGCTGTTTGCGGGATATGGCTCCATACCAGATCTTGAGGCGTTTCGACTACGCCTCCTTGGCGTTGCACCAATCGAATATGGGAACTTGGGAAAATGGATTAGATCGGGAGATCGAGAAGTAGTATTACAACACTTCCTGCGAGCAAGAGACTGGTCAATGTTGTTTGCCCCTATCGAGTCATTGGCAACTCAATAGAAAAACCCTTGCTTATAATTCACAGTGATATAAGATAATTGGAGAGACAATGAGTCAACAATTCGATTTTCCTAAAGGATTCTTGTGGGGAACAGCTACTGCCGCACATCAGGTTGAAGGGAACAACATCTGTGGACGGCACTAGGCTTGTGAAATTCTGATGGAGCCATAATGCCAACCAAAGGTAGTTGTTGTGTTGTTATCAATGAAACAGAGGAAGTTCTCCTCGTCCTCCGCGAAGATTTTCGAATCTGGACATTGCCCGGAGGTGGTCTTGAACCAAACGAAACATGGGAACAGGCCGCTGTTCGCGAAACTCTTGAGGAGACTGGCTATGAGGTAGTGATCAAGCAGTATGTTGGAGAATACTGGCGTCCACAATTGTCGCATGGCAAAGGTGATTTGATGCGTGTGTTTATTGCACAGGCAAAAAGTGACAGCCCAGTCAGGCATGACAAAGAATCCGTTGAAGTGCGTTGGTTCCCAACCGCGTCTTTACCTAAGCGCATGTTCAGGTTTGCGCGGGAACACATTCATGACGCATTGATCTCATCTTCCTCTCCGATAATAAAAGAGCAACATCTACCAATCTGGATGGCTATGTTAGTACGGATGGCGTTACTGATGCGCGATCTTCGCAATAATATTTTCTCAACATCAAAAACGGACAGGAATAATAATGAGCACAAAATATGAATTCCCTAAAGGCATTCTGTGGGGAACAGCTACTGCCGCACATCAGGTCGAAGGGAATAACATCAACAGCGATGTATGGGTAATGGAACACGTGCCGGAGACACCCTATGTGGAACCCTCCGGCGACGCCTGCGATCATTATCATCGCTATCGCTCGGATATTGCGCTGTTGGCAGAACTTGGATTCAATTCATATCGCTTCTCCATCGAGTGGGCGCGCATCGAACCAGAACAGGGCAAATTTTCGTTGGCAGTTTTGGAACATTATCGCGATATGCTCAGAGTATGTCATGAACATGGCATCACCCCGATCGTCACCTATCATCATTTTACGTCGCCGCGCTGGTTGATCGCATCTGGTGGCTGGGAAAGCCCTCAAACACCGGACAGATTCGCGCGCTATTGCGAACGCGCGACGCAATATCTTGGCGATCTGATTGGTGTGGCCTGCACGATCAACGAAGCAAACATTGCCTCGCTCATCATGGAATGGGGATTTGCTCCCCCTCCCAGGCAGCTTCATAAGGAGGCTTGGTGGAAAGCCACTGCCAAAGCTTTGGGAATATCGCCCAGACGATTCTCGCCCTTCCTGTATGCCACATCATCCAAAGCGACAGACATTATCCTAACTGCACATAGACGTGCAGTGGAAGCGATCAAGTCTGCTGCTGGTAACTTTCCAGTAGGGATCACACTTGCTCTTCAAGACATTCAGGCTGGGGAAGGGGGTGAAAAGCGCGCCGCTCGAATGAGCAAGGTAATTAACGATGTTTATTTAGACTCTTTGGGCGGTGATGATTTCGTCGGCGTGCAGTCCTACTCGCGCGTTCGCTCTGGTCCCCAAGGCCTTCTTCCCCCAGAAGAAGGCGTGGAACTGACTCAAATGGGCTACGAGTTCTGGCCTGAAGCATTGGAAGCTACCATTCGTTATGCGATTGCCAGGACGAATCTGCCGGTGATCGTAACCGAAAATGGAATCGCAGCTACAGATGATACGCGCCGTGTGGAATATATCCGGCGCGCGCTGAACGGAGTGACAAATTGTCTAAATGATGGCTTGGATATACGCGGCTACACCTACTGGTCTGCCTTCGATAACTATGAATGGTCGCTGGGATATCGTCCAACGTTTGGCTTAATTGCTGTCGATCGCGAAACGCAGGAACGCACAGTCAAACCGAGCGCCCGCTGGCTGGGTAACATTGCGCGTGCTAATGGTATTGAATAAGTGGACTTTACACACCTTTATGCTCCCGCAGGGTCTGTGACCCTGCGATTTTCTTGTGCAATGCGGCGGTCTCACATCGTACCCTTCAGGGTAGACCGCCTTTGAGCGTAACTGCGTAAAGTAAGTGAACAACAATCATAAAAGGAGATTCTATGTCTAACACTTCAAACCCTAATTACCACTGGTGGCAGACAGGCGTCATCTATCAAATCTATCCTCGTAGCTATCAGGACAGCAACGGCGATGGAGTCGGGGATCTGCCTGGAATCATTCAGTGCCTCGATTACTTGAGCGAGACTCTCGGCATGAATGCCATCTGGCTTTCGCCGATCTACCCCTCGCCCATGCACGATTTCGGTTATGACGTTGCAGATTACACCGACATTCATCCGTTATTCGGCACCCTCGCGGACTTCGATCGCTTGTTGGATGAAACACATCAACGCGGCATGAAACTGATGCTCGATCTGGTTCCCAACCACACCTCGGACGAGCATCCCTGGTTCATTGAAAGTCGCAGCAGCCGCGATAACCCAAAGCGCGATTGGTACATCTGGCGTGATGGTCTCCCCTCTCCTATTCGCGCTGAGCGGAGCGCCAGCGGAGACGAAGCGGGGAGAGGGGTCGGGGGTGAGGGCGCGCCGCCTAACAACTGGCTTAGTCATTTTGGCGGTCCCGCCTGGACGTATGATGAAGGTACTAAACAATACTATTTGCATCAGTTTGTCAAACAACAGCCAGATCTAAATTACCGCAATCCAGATGTTGTCAACGCGATACTGGATGTGATGCGCTTCTGGTTGGATCGCGGCGTGGATGGCTTCCGCGTGGACGTGATCGGATTGATGATGAAAGATCCAGAATTCCGCGATGAGCCGCCGAATCCCGACTGGGACGGTGTTAAGCCTTTTGACAGTCTCGATCATATCTACACAGCAAACCTGTCCGAGGTGCATGATCTGATCCTACAAATGCGCGCTGTCCTGGATTCCTATGATGATCGCATGATGGTTGGCGAAACCTACCTGCCGAACGATAAGCTGATGCTGTATTACGGCACACCCGATAAATTGGAGTGCCATCTGCCCTTCAACTTCCAATTGATTCTTGCAAAATGGAATGCGGCAGGCGTCCATAAGATGGTCGATGATTACGAGGCGGCGCTCCCGTCAGATGGCTGGCCTAATTGGGTGCTGGGAAATCACGACCAGCACCGTCTGGCAACCCGCGTAGGATCAGACCAGGCGCGTGTCGCCAACATGCTGCTGCTTACACTACGCGGAACACCCACCTGCTATTATGGGGATGAACTCGGCATGGAAAATGTCGCCATCCCACCGGAAAAGATTCAGGACCCGCCCGCGATCAACCAGCCGGAGATCGCGCACCTCGTCGGGCGCGACCCGGAGCGTACGCCCATGCAATGGGATGATTCGCCAAACGCGGGATTCGCCGCGCCTGAAGTGAACGATTTGTGGCTCCCGATCGCACCAAATTACAAAGAGGTCAATGTCGCCAACCAGCTAAATAACCCACGTTCCTTTCTCAACTACTTTCGAAAATTGCTGGCATATCGTAAAGCCACACCCGCGTTGCTATGGGGAAGTTATAGTTCCATAGACCCAGGCTCAAGGGATGCCCAGAAAAATTGTTTCGTTTTCGAAAGACAAGCCGATGACCAGCGCCTGCTCGTTGTGCTCAATTTTTCCCCCCAGGATCAAAAGTTGAGTTTGCCTGGGTTAGGAACAGGCAGGATTGCCCTCTCCACCAATTTGGATCGCGCCGGCGAAGTGAACCTCGCCGATTTCAACCTGCGGGCGAACGAGGGATGTATTATTGGGTTATGAGCATCGGCCTGCAAACTTAAAAATTCACCTTACACAATCTATGTCCGGCGGATATCGCTCTATCGTTACAAGACTCAACGCGACACTTGCACCCGATTTGCCAAGCAAATCGTGCGTTCGGTGCAGTGCAGGTGAGGCGCAAAGACGCAAACGCAAAGCGAATCGAATCTTCGCGCCTTTGCGCCTTGGCGTTAAAGATGTGCTGTGAGGAATGTGTCTTTGGACAAGGTGAATTAATAAATAACTCATGTTACGCACCCAGGCTCTGAGGCGGTCTCTGACCGCCGTATTTTACAGGTAAATCCACAGGGTCTGAGACCCTGTGGGAGCGTAAGATGCGTAAGGTGAGTAAATAATATGATTCGTAGCCCGTAAAAATTGCATTGTCGTTTTTACTCTCTCAGGTGAAATGAATTAGAATCAACAAAGTAGGACAAGACTTGTCCTGAGTTTATCGAAGGATGACGTCTTGTCCTACTGTAATCTTTCAACGAGGTTTCAATATGGCCATACCAGACTGGGTTCAAGACGCAATCTTCTATCAAATCTTCCCGGATCGCTTTGCGCGCAGTAAACGCCTGCCCGACATAGGCTTTGAAGAATGGGACGCGCCTCCGTCTTTTCACGGATTCAAAGGCGGAGATTTATACGGGATCGCCGAACGACTCGATTATCTAAAGGATTTGGGGATCACTGCTCTTTATCTCAACCCGATCTTTGTTTCGGCTTCGAATCACCGTTACCACACCTACGACTACTACAACATTGACCCACTGCTCGGCAGCAATGAGGCATTTCGCTTTATGCTCGACGAGGCGCACAAGCGCGACATGCGCGTGATCCTCGACGGCGTTTTCAACCACGCCTCGCGGGGCTTCTGGCAGTTCCATCACGTGCTGGAGAACCGGATCGGCTCGCCATACAAGGACTGGTTCTTTTTCGATACGGCGCGTTTGCAGGGCCGGCGCAACTGGGGCGCCTACCCCGGCACCAGCGAATTACGCGCCCAGGAAAGCGGAGAGGACAGCCTCAAAGCCTTCGGCTATCGCGGCTGGTGGCATAATCCCGCCCTGCCCAAATTCAATACGAATACGCCCGCCGTGCGGAAGTTCCTCTTCGATGTGGCGATACACTGGATCAATTTCGGCGCGGACGGCTGGCGGCTGGACGTACCGGGCGACATTGACGACGATTCGTTCTGGCAGGAATTTCGCTATCGCGTGCGGCAGGTCAATTCGCAGGCGTATATCGTCGGCGAGATCTGGCACGAGGCGCAGCGCTGGCTGCAGGGTGATCAATTCGACGCGATCATGAATTACGATGTCACCAAGCCTTGTTTAGCCTTTTTCCCTGGCAAACATCTCGATCTGAAAGTCCTGCATCAGCAATCGAATTACCATGCTATTCATCATCCGATTGATGCACATGAATTTGCAAGCCGGATCGATCATAATCTTCAACTCTACAAACACGATATCACATATGCTCAATTGAATTTGTTGGATACTCACGATACGCCGCGTTTCCTCTCCTGTGCGGGAGGCGATAAAAATGCACTGAAACTCGCATGGCTCTTCATGTTCGCTTACCCGGGTGCGCCGTGCATTTATTATGGTGACGAGATCGGCATTGACGGGAAACATGACCCCGACTGCCGAAAGTCATTTCCATGGGATGAAAGCAAGTGGGACAAAGATCTGCTTGGCTATGCAAAGGAAGTCATCACACTGCGAAAAAAGAATCCCGCTCTGCGGCGCGGTGACTTCAAACGCTTATGGTCGGCACACGGAGTCTATGCCTTTTCACGCTCGCTGGACGGGCATACGTTCATCATCGCGTTGAATGTGTCAGAATCGCCTCACCAGGCCGAAGTCCTGTTTGAAGCGAAGAAGAGTCCAAAGACGGTGTTTGGGGAGGCGTCCGATATCTCAGTCAGCAATAACCGTCTGAAATTCAAAATCCCTGCAAGAAGCGGAGTTGTGCTAAAGTAAAGCATCGCTCGCTTCGGGTCTGAGACCCGAAGCGAGCATTTTTTAACTTGGCGGTTTTTGGCAGTTAACTACCTTGCTTTGGCAGTTCGTCTGAGTAACAATGAATTTGAGAACTTAGACAAAATGCTTGTATTTGACCCCGGAAATTGCAATAATGTTCAATAAGCCGGGTGGACGAAAGTGAGGTGGCCGGATGGAATGCCCAAATTGTAAACATGCGACGAACGGCAGCGCTCTGCTGCAGTGTTCGCATTGTGGCGAAGCATTTGAGCGTGGTCCGCTGGAGGAATTTCAGCATTTAAACTATCTGGCGGATTGGATCCGTGATCGCCCGGAAATTGCACAGAAACTCAAGCAGCAACTCCTCGATCTCGTGGGAAAGAAGCAGGATATGCTCCGCAAACAGCTCCTGCCAAAAATCCCCGAGAAGGCAAAGCCTGTTGAGACGAAGCCAGCCCCTGCTCCCGTCCTGGAAGCAAAACCCATATCAGAAAAACCGATGCCTGCTGCAGTTCAGACGGAAGCGAAATCAGTTCCAACGCCCGCGCCAATTGTGAAACCTGCGCCGGTCTCCGCTCCCGCGCCAAGACCCAGGCCTGCGCCGAAACCAGCCGCACCTGCAAAACCCAAACGCCCACCAATCGACTGGCGGAAGGTAATTACAGAAGCCGCCACCTCGGGCGCACTTTTGCGCGCCTTGTTATATCTTGGCGCATTTATGATCGTCATTTCTGCAACCGTATTGGTAATTCGGTTCTGGAATGAATTCCACCCAATCGTTCAACTGCTGTTCATCGGATCCGTGCCGCTTACATTTTATGCGGGAGGCTGGGCATTAAGAATTCGTCTCAAACTAATCCAGGCTGGCACGGTTTTGACGGGCATCGGTGCGCTGCTTGTGGTGGTGGATTTCGCGGCGATCTATCAACTCGGCGGGGTCGGACAAAACAATGGTCCCCTCTACTGGCTGATCGTTTCGATCTTCTGCACTGCGCTTTATGCGTTCACAGCCTGGCGATTGCAGGGCGAATTCTTTGATTATCTCCCTCTGCTGGGGGGTGCAAGTGTGTTATTTACATTCACCCGCTTTCTTAGGTTGCCAGCAGAATGGAGCGTTGTATCCATCACAATTGCGGGTACATTAATGACGATGCTCGCCATTCGCTACTTGAATGCGCGAGACCACTGGCGCGAGTTTGCACGCGCCGCGCGGTATCTCTCACAGATCTTGATTCCCGCCAGCCTGTTCTATGTGATATTCGCTCCTGCAATGCCCCTGGTTGCGCAGATGACCGGCTTCCTGTTTGCCACAGTGGGGTATTTTGTACTCGCGCGGCAGTTCCCTTCATTCATATTCGCGTATGCCGCGCTCGGCGCCTCCATTGGAACAGTCCTGTTCGCTCTGCGTGTGGCAGACCTTTCTATTGAATGGTATTCAACTGTTGCAGCCATCCTTGCTATTGCATACATCTTGATCGGTCAACGCGTACAAAAGGCAAAGCTCGAGCCGGACATTATCCAGAAATATATTTCAGCCCTCAATACAACGGGGTTTCTCCTGCTGAGTATTGCAGCAGCCGGTGGATTGGTCACATCGTTCAGCAGCGAAGTTTGGGCGGGCGTCATTGCAATGGTCCTTGCATCACTTGACCTGGCAATTTGCGCCTATCTCTTTCGGCGGTCTCGTTATACATTGCTTGCTTCCGGCTTGTTTATCGCTCCGTTCTCGATTGCCATCCTTGAATGGATTGATATCCTTCAGACGCATGCTGCGCTGGGAGTTGCCTGGCTCGCGTTTGCCTGGAGCGCGCTGGCGTTAACGTACATCGGCTTGGGAGCAGTATTGCAAAAGGTTGAGAAACACAACAGATGGCTCTATGCCTGGGCGCATATCCTTACTCCCATCGCTTTATTCATCCTGCCCTTCAGTTATCTTCTGGATGCCAGTAACTGGACGAGCGGTCCCGCACTTGTACCGCTTGGGATGGCCATTTTTGTCTATGTGATTTCTTTCATCCTGCAGGACAGCGGACGTCATTCATCGTTTTCAGCTATTTCTTCCTGGCTGCCATATGGTCTTGGCAAATCAATCTTCCTCTGGCCGATAGGATTGTTATTACCGATCTGGGTGGCAGTCGCGTGGTATGCCACCAATTTACCAGATCCGTGGTTCGGCGCAACATTGACAAGTCTTGGTCTTGCCTACATTGGCGTTGGTCAGCTATTGCTCAAGCGCACTGCAGAATACCGCCTGCCGTTTCACTTTTTCACGTACCTGCTCTGCGTCGCGGGGATATATATCTCCGCACCTGATTCATACTCACTTCTGACCGCGCTGCTGGTTACAGTCATTTCAGCGGGCGTCATCGCGTATCTCTATAATCGAGTCGTTGAAACCATCATCGCGAGCATATTGTTCATCTGGCCCTTCCAGTTATCGCTTGATATTCTAAACATTCCATATTATGCACAGACACTTGGTTATACCCTTCTGGCGGGTCTGGCTTACATACCGGTTGCAATCTACTTGAATAAATTCCAGAAGAGCCGCGAGAAGTTCCATCACGTGCCCCTCTTCAGCGTGGGCTATGCGCTAGTCGCTTATGCCGTAATCGAGTCCGTCATCGTGCGCGGAGACAAGTTGTATATTCCCTGGGTTGGTGTGGCTGTGCCGCTTCTTGCAACTGCACTGTTCATCTTCAGTACATCGTATTTCAGAGAATCAAAATACTCACCCGCCTGGGCATGGGCCGGGATGCTGACTTTCACCATCGCGTTCGGGCAGGCATTGACTCTGTTCAAAGCGCCAACCGAATATAACGCGCTTGCCTGGGTAGGTCTTGCAGCATTCTATGTGATTGCCGAACGAACACTTTTCTTCACATCCCAAAAGCAGACGGACGAGATTCAAAGATTCTGGTATGGCATGTTCCATTTGCCAGTAATGATTTATGCGCTGGCATTAACAACACTCGGCTTGGCTCTGAGTCTGCCCGATACACTCAATGCCTTCGTGGGAATTCAGCTGCAGGATTATCTGCCTCCGATCCTCGCGCAAGTGGCAGTTGTCATGCTTGCCATCGCATCCGCGCGGCTGTATCAGGGACGCTGGCAACTCTTCATCGAACCTTTCCTTGCCTTCCTGCCTGCCACGTTGTTCTTCATCGGTTATGGCAAACAAATCTTCGGTCAGGCACTTACGCTGCCGCAATATGCACTGATATGGACAGGGTTGGGAATCATCCATGTGCTCGCGGGAACTTTTGTGGATCGCGCCAAAGTCCGCTATGCACATGGATTGTATCTGGGTGGATACGTTTTATTTTCATGGGCAGTGTTGTGGTCTGTATTTGAACGCTCGACTCTGGTTTGGACTTTAGGCTTGTGGATTCTCACTTCGATTGGATCCGCCCTCCTGGTGCATTTCCGCAGACACCAAACCTGGGATGAATTCCTTCATCTGCTGTTTGGAAAGTCCAAAGGCTTCATGCAGACGACAGCGCGCAACGTCTTTCAATGGCTTGCCGCGTGGGCGTTCCCCATCTGGTGCGTGATCTTTCTGCGTGAGATGGGCATCTCAGAGAGCTTCTCCTGTCTCGGATTGGTCATCCCGCCTCTTGCCTACCTTGGGCTTGCTCTGTGGTTCCGACGCGTTGACTCGGCATACGCGACATCGCTCATCAGCGCGGCGCAATTCTATACTGTTATAGGCTTGCTCATCAGCGCGCCCACTACATTCGATTTTCTGATCAACTACAACGTTCCAGATGACAATAGGACACTTCCTGCATTCATCCTGCTTCAAGCTGCATCAGTCATCTTCTACGCGTTCTCTGGGTGGATGTTCAAGTCGCGCGGCTTCGCTCATATCTCTGCGTGGTTGAGTATCAGCGCGTTCAGCATGGCATGGCTATACTCGGGCATTGCCTTCACGCCAATCATGTTGGTCCTGCCCTGGCTGATCTGGTCAGCAGTCTTACTTCTTCTTGGCTACACGCTAGACAAGGATACCGTTCGTTACTCTCATGGACCCTATCTGGCAGGTTATGTGTTGATGTTCTATGCACTGGCGCGTTCCACAGAAATAAGAATTACAAACATTTATGCACTTGCGATCACGATCCTGCTCACATTAATTTCCCATCTGGTCCTGCATTTCGGGCGGCATCATTCATTCGAAGACTTTTTCAACTCCTTCTGGAAAAAAGCAGACGGGACAACGCAGAAAATCGTATCCACCATCTTCCTGTTCTTTGCATCGTACGCGACGCCCATCCTCCTCGCGCAAATACTCACCTACAACGATTATCCAGTGGCGTGGCGCGGGGTATGGCTTGCGATCGCCGCGCCGCTTTATATTGCAATTGGCTTGTTAATCGCTAAAGCAAAACCCAGGTCTTCACTCCCGCTTGTCCCCACATGGGCTTTGTATAGCGCAGGGTATGCGCTGACAGCTATCGGCGCGCTGGTCGCTTTTGAAGATGAAATGCTGGCAACGTATGTGCTTGCTCTCAACACTGTTATTTATGCGGTTTCGGCTTATATCTTCCGACAGGCGTTCTGGCTGTATCTCTCTACTGTGCTGACTCCGATCATCGCATTGCTCGTCCTGCATCAAACCGATCGTCTTGAGTCAACCTGGGTTGCCTGGATATTTATCGTATTGGCTTATATCTATCTTGGTGTTGGACAGCTCTTCGACCGAATGAAAAAGGCAGCATCTTCAGACATTCATCCCTTCGCCGCACCCTTCTACATGCCAGGATTCGTATTGAGCGTCATCGCGCTGGCTGTTGCAGGCAGCGAGAAAACACTTGCCATCCAAATCTATTCAGCCGCGGTGGTCTTATATGCGATTTCGGCCTGGTTCTTCCGCGAGACCTTGTTCATCTACCTCACCGCGTGGCTGGCAGCCGTGCCATATTATTTGGCGATCACATTAACTCCGTTGGAAACACGCTGGTATGGACTCGCCTGGCTTCCGCTCATCATCATTTACATCGCAATGGGTCGCATCTTCTTCCACAAACAAGCGCTCGCGCCGCTCGGGAAAGGTGCACTGGTGCAGTGGGTTATCCATCCTGCCATTCCATTTTATTTGATGGCGTATGCCCTGAGCATCGGCATGATCTCTCTCTCGTATACCAACCCGCTCGCCCTCACACTTGCATTCACGGCAGCGATGATCCTTTACTTGACCTCAGCTTTCCTCTTCCGCACACCCGCGTGGATTTACGCTGGTCTCCTCGCCGCACATATGGCACTACTTACATACTTCACAATCGATCCTCAAGGAGGAGAGCCTTATCAGCTTTCCTATCCCTTCCACGCGTTGACGTGGCTGATGGCGCTGCTCGGATATGGATTGAGTCGTTGGATAACAGCAGCAGGTTCAAGCCCCGCGCGCAGCGACGCCAAAGCGTCTGAGGATGAGATGCAAGGGTTCAGTTGGTTGGATCATGTATTGGATTATCTCTGGGCGCGTCCATTTTTCATCTTTGCAGTGATGGATATCATCGTCTGGCAATTCGTTGCATTGAATAGTTATCACGCCACCATCACGCTCGCCATCGGTCATGCGCTGCTGCTTGTGCTCTTCTCCATCTTATGGACGCAAGGCTCACTTGTTTACGGTGCAGTCAGTTTCAGTTTGCTGGCTGTTGGAGCATCGCTGAAGCAGGCCCAAGTCCCGTTTGGGGATTCGGTAGCGGTCTTCGGCGGAATCGGATTCGGACTCTATCTGCTTGCGCGCGTCTTCGAACCGATCTCATCCCGTTTCAAACCACTGACCGTTTGGCTGACTCCGCTAACCCATTTCTCCATCTTCCTGACAACCGCGGCAGTGATCGTTAACCTGCCGTTGGTGGAAAGACAAATGACTGCAACTGCGGTGTCTCTTGCACTTGCAGGCGCGTTGTATATCACGATAGCCTATCGCGAACGGCAATACTGGCTTGGTTATCTCGGCATGGCGCTGCTTGAAGTTGCATGGGCGATCCTTTTGTATATGAATGAGATTCGCCAGCCGCAATTCTATGCCATTCCCGGCGGGCTTTACTTTTTAGGCATCGCTTATCTTGAGATGCAGCTTGGTCGAAAGAGGTATGCTGTTGCCATTGAGATGCTGGGTCTCGGCGTTCTACTGGTCACATCGTTCGCCCAATCTTTGAACGGAGAAACAGGGCTGGCTTACTTCGTGCTTCTGATGGTGGAAGCCTTACTGGTGATCTGGTGGGGCGTCCTTCAAAAAAGAAAGATCCCGTTCTTTACAGGCATCGGCGCAAGCGCGATCAACATCGCAGCGCAAGTGATCATATTGATCTCCGTGCATGACATCCATAGAGTCAACAGATGGCTTGTGGCGTTTGGGGCAGGGATCATCATCACGGGCATCGCCATCATCGCCGAACACAAACGAGAAAAATTGCGCGCTTATTCTCGCCAGGTAAGCGAAATGCTTGAGAAGTGGGAGTAAGACATGGATGGTGTCTTTATCTTAATCTTATTCTGCCTGGCTATGATTATGTTTTTGGTGTTCGCGGTGCTGTTCATATTGAGTATCAGGTCCGGCAGTAAAAAAGAAATGAAACAAAAAGGTGAGAAGCGTCTTGCATCTGACTCTGTAAAAGCCGACTTGCCTCCAATGGATAAGGAACTCGGAAACCTGCTCAAATCCTTGAACGCAGAAGACAAGCTCACCACCAAAACCAAAGCCCTCAGTGCATTTCGAGCTGGGACGTCCGAAAGCAAAAAGCGCGCGCTTGAGGTCTTATCCAGGCTGGGCGAAGTGGAAAAATTCTAGGTATCATTCAGCCAAACTGCTTTCACCAACTCAGGCAATATTTCACCTGATTTGCCGTGAAAAGCATAATTTGCCTTGGATGTAAGCGGAGTCGGCTCGGCGTTGACTTCGATGACAACTGCGCCTCGATTGCGCGCGGCATGTGCCAGGGATGCCGCGGGCTGAACGACTCCCGATGTGCCAATTGAAAAGAAGACATCGCATGTGCGCGCGGCTTCAACCGCAGCTTCCAGTTGATCGCGCGGCAAGGCTTCACCAAACCAGACGACATCTGGTCTGAGCAACCCTCCACAAACAGAGCATCGAGGAACAGACTCGGTATCATCTCCCCATACCTCTGCAAACGTATAGCACTCAGAACAACGGACGCGTTGAATATTTCCGTGCAGTTCGATAATACTTGGCAAGACCTTAAGGGATTCGGAATCCCTTAGGGTCTGGAATGCCATATGATGTAATCCATCTACATTCTGAGTGATTAATGTGAATTCAGGAATATGCTTTGCAATATCAACTAGCGCGTAATGTCCCGCATTGGGTCTCACACCCTTGACTGCTTCACGGCGCCAGGCGTACCAGTCCCAGATCAGTTTCGGGTCGCGGCGAAAGGCTTGAGGTGAGGCTAAATCTTCCGGCTTGTATTGAGCCCACAATCCGGTTTGAGCGTCACGAAAAGTACGGAGTCCGCTTTCTTGTGAGACCCCTGCTCCGGTCAGGGCGACCAGTTTGGGAGCCCGACTCCTTCGGAGAAGCGAGATCAGTTCAGCCGGGAAATTCACGGGCTGAGAATCGGCAGACAGCGCACAAGTGAAATATTCCGATCGTAGATTCCCGTACGCCCAATAATGTCACGGTCTTCTGTCATTGCAACAAGTTGATATTCCAGCCAGGCTTCCTTGAAATAAAAGTATCGCCTGAGGTTGAAGGTGTGGACGTTGTAGTTGAATGATCCGTTATCCGCTTTGGTCATGATGGCACCTGAGTTCCACTCCGTGACATTTAAAGTGTTCTTCTTTTCACGCAGGCGTGTAAACAACAGAACCCGATGTGTGTTGACCACATCTTCCACAAATGCCGATATATTTATGCTGCGCGGCGTGCAGGGACCTTCGTTCCAATACATCAGGTTATTCGAGATCAATATTGCCAGAAAGCCGACATTTTTCGGCGTGAAGTAATTGCCGCTCAACGCACCGGGCGGTAAACCGGCTGTTGGTATGGGAGTCTCGGTGTTGGTGGGCGTGAACAATTCAGCACCGATCGCTGTGACTGTGGGTGTGAATGTGAGGGGCGTGCTGGTTGAAGTTGCAAAGAGGTTTTGGGTGGGGATCGGCGTTGCGCTCGCAAACGGAGTCTGTGTATCGGCAGGTGGCGGCGCTGTGGGAGATGTAATCAGTTGCCCCACGTTCTGCAAAGCGGTGCAACCCGAAAGGAAAATTGACAACAGGAGAATATGAATGATTTTTTTCATGGAAGACCCTTTGCAACTCTGAATCAAGGATTGAAGACTTTGCAATGTGTGAGCGAAATTTCACTTTGAGATACGACAGAACGACCCAGCACTCTGCGGGTGACCGTTGAGGCAACCAGTTGATATTGAAACCAGGCATCTTCGTAGAACCTGTAATCATCGATCTGGTTCAGTTGGAGATCATAAAAATACGTGCCCTGATCGTTATCGCTGAGGATCGCGCCACCGCCCCACTCCGTATTACGCCCACTATATTTATCCTGTAAGCGATACCATAATGTCACAAATCTCAATCTGCGTACCGGCATTACCTGAGTTGTAAATCGGATCGAACGCGCGCCCTCACAAGTGCTGCCCCACACGATTTGAGTTGTGCTTTTTTGGACGGAAAGAAATATATTCGGGGAAGGTGTGAACAGGAAAGGTGCAATAGGTTCGAGTGTAATTGTCGAGCGAAAAGTGGGTGTAAAGACTGGAATAGGAGTGTTCGTGCTCAGCGGTGCATTGCTTGGTGATGTTGTGGTAGGTTCCGAGGTGTTGATGACGAACAGGTCTGGCGTGTTGGAAGCCGGCAGCGCGAAAGGTGTGGCAGTGGATGCAGGTGGACTGGTGAGTGTGGGCGATTGAAGAAAAGGGATCGAAATAGGCAGCGAGGAACAACCTGAAAGGAGAGAAATAAAAACTGCAATGTGGACTAATCTTTTCATGGTTCCTCTTTAAGTTGCTCGCGGCGGCGTCCTCGCCGCCGTCCCAAAGGGATGCTTCGCACACTTGCACCTGCGTGCCAGTGCAGGTGAAGGACGGCGGCTTGAGCAAGCTTTATGAATGAGATCTACGGCTCCCATTGCGGCTGCCAGTCTGGTTCAGGGTCCGTTGTTACCTGGCGCATGCTCGATCCGTCTGTGCGCATGATAAATATATCAGCCTGATCGTTATTTCGCAAAGAGTTAAAGGCGATCCACTGACCATCGGGGGAGAAGGAACTCGCGGCATTGTTGCCGCCATCGGTGAGCTGCGCGGCGGTCTTCGCTTCCACATCGACGCGGAAAATATCCTTATCACCCTGCGGACCTGCATAGATCAAAAGATACTTTCCATCGGGCGACCAATCGAGGCTACCACCGATTCCTGCCAAACCATAGGTTAGTTGCCGTACATTCGACCCGTCTGCCCCCATCAGGAAGACTTCATAAGCATCGGGCTGATCCACCGCCATGGCAAAGGCAATTGTATTCCCATCCGGTGACCAGTCCGCGGCGACGATCGTGTTCGGACCTGCGTAAAGCAACTGAGAATTTTCGCCTGTGTTTTCGACAGTCCACAATGATGTTGGTCCCTCGGCGGCGCGGTTTGCAAATAGGATCGTTGTTCCATCAGGCGAGAAACTCGGCGAGACGACATTACCAATCCGCTCTGTGAGCCGGATGAGCCGTGATCCTTCGAACACAAATAGAAAGAGATCGAACACGCCGCCGTTTTGATTTGATGAATAAACGATCGAACCTCCCTGCGGAGAATATACAGAATAGTAATTATGCGCCTCAGTCTGCGTCATTTGCTGATATCCCGTCCCGTCCGCGTTGATCATGCAAAGTTGATTATAGTCGCCGCGCGTACAGGTAAAGATAATGCGCCCGATGTGTTCCTTCGTCGGTTTCGGAGCAGGCGTAAATGTCGGTAATCGAGTCGGCAAGCCTCTATCCGATATGTTTATATTCGATAAATTAATTGGTGTGGATGGAATCAAGATGCATAACGCGATGGCAAGCACTACCAAAACCAAACCAAGCGGCAGGCGAAAACTGCGCGCCGAAGGGCTTCGCCGGGTAAAGATTTTTCGTTTGTACATCGTTTCCTAAATTTTACATCAGAGTTTGTTTTACGATTCCGCCCCATATGGTTAAAGAACAGATAAAACGTAGGCTAAATTTCTCTTGCCACAGACACCACCGAGTTTCGTGAGAAAATCAAAGGGAAAATCTCTGGATTTATGGGATGCTGATTCTGAGGCCCTGATCCATGATGGCTGGGAAGGCATTGTTATACCAGGGGAACCAGTACTCGCTGGAGAGCTGCTGGTTGGGCAGCCCCATCATCTCAGAATAACTGGTGCGGTAGCCGGGTTCCTTTATCTCCCTTACGAAAAGAATCGTCGACGCGCTGAATAAGGCGATTGCAGGGAATAAGAAGATTGAACCCTTCCGCGAATCGAATAAGCCAATTTCAGTAAATCACAGGTTTGTCACGCTTCGCGTGAGGAGCCAGCGTTCTTCTGGCGACGAAGAATCTCTTGTAATTTCAGCCGAGACTCTTCGCTCGC
>JAKEFL010000252.1 GCA_022616105.1 Anaerolineae bacterium
ATCACTGTTGTAACGATGCCAAATTCTGCAAGCGTTTTTTCGATCATGCCGGCAGTCTGGTTGATCGTCCGTTCATCGGGGCGGGCATTTTGATCTGCAAGCAAAATACTCAGGGAAGGCAGTCTTTCGTCGCGTTCACGCGGTGAGGATGGCTTCTTATCCTGACTGGCGAAGCCGTCTGACACGCGCAGGGATTTTCTATATTCAGGAGGCAGTGCAGGCGATGGCTTTTTGCGCGGCTCGCGCTTGGGCCTTTCAATTTCCGTTTCTTCCTCAGCTTTGGGCAGGGTCACTGTTTCAACAGCCGGATTCTCCTCTGCCAGTCTCAACAGCCAGCGTTCAAGCACTGCCCATATTCCAAAACCGGTCATCAAAGAGAGAAGCCAGATGACAAATAACAGAAGGGTCCCCCACAATTGACCGATTCGCCACGAAAATAAGGTGATAAGACCCCAGCCAATGCGACCACCATCCGCGCCGGCTTCCGCGCGGAGGAGAGAATAGCCTCCCAAAGCGGCGAGCAGGCCCAACGTCAGAAAAGCGGCGAGTTCGAGAGCAAAGAGCCGACCCCATCCAATTGCCAAACTATCGCGGCGAAGCAGAGCGAATCCAACATATCCGATGGCAAGGACAACAAGATAAGAGCCCCATCCAAATTGAAGAGATAAAAGGTCTGACCAGGGAGTCAATAAGGCGCCCCTCGTGTAACCTCCCAACGCCAGAAAGGACATAAGCGCAGCAGCAATCAGGAGAACACCAAGCGCATCGCGAACAAAACGGCCAAAGTGCTCATTGAAACGGGCAAGGCGATCCAGCCAGTCATCCCGTATTTCTGATTCGTAGGTATGCTGTGGTTCGGAACGTTTAGGCATTATCGATTTGTCTGCAATCTTAATCCCATCCGTTGATGAGCAGGATCGATATATAAAACCCGCACCTGAACTTCCTGCCCTTCTGTGAGGATGTCGCGCGGGGTTTGCCCATCAAGAAGCGGCATTTTAGAGATATGGATCAAACCCTCAATGCCGGGTTTCAGGCGGGCAAACGCACCATATGATAATACGCTGGAAACTACTGCAGATTGGATTGTATCTATGGCAAATTCTGCTTCAGCGTTCTCCCACGGATTCGGACTCATACGCTTCAAACTCAGGGCAACCCGATTGCGCTCTTTAGAGATTTCCAACACTTGAACCTCGATCTCCTCACCCAGCCTGACGATTTGATTCGGATGAGGCACACGCCCCCATGAAAGTTCAGAGATATGGATCAACCCTTCCAGTCCGCCAAGATCAACAAAAGCACCAAAGTCTGTGATGCTGGTGACAGTGCCCTTAAGATGCACACCTGCTTGAAGGCTGTGAAGTAGTTCGGCGCGTCTATCAGACTTCTGGAGTGTTGTTTGAGCATGCTCACTTATCGATGAATTCTTAGAGGCTTCTGGTTCGGCCTGTGCCTGGTTTTCGTTCAACTGAATTTCGGCTTTCTGTTGCAAGGCAGGTTTTGCTTTTCTAGGCACGTTATATTGCCGTTGTTCCTCCGCCAAAACAGACTCCCACCAACCTTCATCGATGGCGGGCATGGCGTTTTCGTATTTGCGGTCAGTACTGTTACTAAGATTCATATTTTTCCTCCTCATCGAATTCCTTCATTCTGTTCCATCTCGAGAATGGCGCGCGCCACTGCCTCTACTGCCACGCGCTGCTTGCGATACAAATCAGCTTCAGACATTGCCAGCCTCCCTGCCACTTCGCGCACTTTGCGTCCCTCAATGAATTTCATTTCCAAAATATTATAAAGAATCCACTCGCTGGTAAACCGTCTGTCACCTTCAGGTTTGATCTGGTCAACTGCTTTGCGTAACAGCGCTCGCAACGCGTTGGATGTATTTCCTTCGTATTCTTCTGAAAGCATTTGAACAATCCGCAGATTCATCAATGGACTATTCGTTAATTTGGGACCACCCCAGTAATGTGTAAGCGCATCTTTTACCCACTCAACGATTTCTGAATCTTCAGATACTGACTCCGTTAAGAGGCTTGCCCGCGTATCATACCGGCCGACCGCGCGCATGCGTTGAAGCATGTCAATTTGAGGCTGCAGGTCTTCCAGTGAACGAAAGACACGTTGCTGCAACTGCCGGTCTTCAAGGGCGAGCGCGGCACGATCCGCCAGGAGCCACACCGCATCGCGTTGATCTTTATCCATGGGGCGATCCGCTCTACGAGCGATTCCAAGCAAACCCAGTAACAAAGGCACCTCATCGCGGTCACCATTCGTTTTACGCTGATGAAGGGGCAAGATCCAAAAATCTCCCCAAACAAATTCATGCCTTCCATTTTCACCATCACCATTAACAACCTGGAGGACTTCTTCCAGGTTTTCTTTTTCAAGCAGCGTGCGATTCCCGGCAACCACACTCAGAGACAATTCCGTTCCATCCAGCGCAGCGACAAAGGCACACGGCGACTGTAAATGGTCACGGACTGCTGCAAGCACGGTATCAAGGAATTGATGTAAATCGCCGCGCGTTAATAATCTTTCTTCGATATTCTGAAGGAGCTGAATTTCACCACGGTCACGGCCCATAAACAAGGCTCTTTCCCATAATGGCGAAAACAGGGTCACTGCATGTTCAAACAATAAAACCGTCGCGACCATTACAAGCGGGACAAACCCTGAATATGGCTCGCCACCGAACAACTCACCTGCACGGCGGACGAGTGTCATCATCGTTAATGCTAAAGACGCGGTCACCGGTCCGCGTAGCAGCCATTTAAACAGGCGGCTTTTCACCACGCGATCTGGCCATGAAACACCAAAGAACGCGACCGCGTATGCCATCACAATCACCAGAACTGCGACAAGCACATTATTAATGAATGCCGTACTCCAGAACAAGAGCGGATTTTGCGCGGCAATATCGGAACCAAATAAAAGGTACGGGTATGAACCGAGCGCCGGGGCTGTCGCGCCTGCCATAAGGTACAACATCCTTCGTTGACCAGAGCGAGTCAACATGCGTCCGAACGCACGCACAAAGTTATATCCCGCCCATACGATGATCGCGACATAATAGACTGTAAAAAAATTCGTCCAGGCGGTGCGCTGCAAATGCGGCGCTGGTTGCCCATCTGCTACAAGCTCGCCAACCAGCAACCCCATCCAGAGCAGCACCAAAAAGCCAGCAGACACCACATACATTAAGCGCACCGCCAATCGCCGCCGTCCCCGCGATGGGCGACCAGCAGTTACAAGCAGTGCGTCGGAAAGATGTAAATAGGCTGGAGGTAAAAAGATAATACCAATCCACTGCAGGCGCAGGAGCAGTTCAATTCCCCATATAGGTACAGTTTTGTTCTGGAGTGCCTCAGTAGTAAATACAACCACCACACACAGGAGAATGATCGCAAATGAGCGTGCAACACGATCTCGTAAATTGAAAGACAAGGCATATAGGAAAAGAGAAAACGCCGTGATCGCAATACCGGCTGTTAAAATATTATTGATTGTTTGAAGTCCCACCAGCAAACCGTCCATCCAACCATTAAACATGCAGACCTTCCAATATTATTTTATAGCTCTCCCAAAAAATAAAGCTACATCCTGAGTCGGATAATACTGGTCATTATACCCGCAGA
>JAKEFL010000253.1 GCA_022616105.1 Anaerolineae bacterium
GCTTCTTTAGCCACTGTCCTGAATACCGCAAAACGCAACGGCCAAAGCGCTTTTCAAAAATTGACGCAATTGATGGGTACGCCGGTTTTGCCTTTCTTGCTCCAACCAGTTCGTGCGTGAACAGTTACAAAAGATGAAGTGAGATTCATGCGCGATGACTTCCAGTTGATTCACTCCATTCGGTTTGATCGAGTCTGTTCTTCTCCAATCCACGACATCGTGCCATTGACCGTCTTTTTTCACAGAAACCGCAAAAAACTGTTGGTCTGTCATGCGAAACCAATAAAAGTTCTGGTTGTCCTGAACTCGGAAAATTACCCCCCAACCGCTGCCCGCTTTGCTTCCGCTAATGTGTTTGCAATTGACAGTAAGGTGAAAATCTGAGACTTCATAGCCCATTAACCAGGCTGTTGTAATGCTGTAAGGTCTACCTACTTCCGCTTCCCAACGATAGCGCCCATCTGCAACAGTCTGATTTAATGTAGCGAAATATTCACTCGTCCTGTTTCCGACGGACCAGTTATTATCATTTGAGGTAAAACCGTCAAAAAGAAGAGTGGTCCACTGTGCAGCATCTGAATCCTGCCGCAATTCTTCTGGCACGATCACCGAAGTAAGACAATGTGGACAACTAATCACTGAGGCGTTCCCCCTTGGTATCAAGGGAGCGCCACAGGATGGACATTGGAAAGATTGAGCAGTCATAATATCCTTCGATAATAGGCTATATTCAGAATTATACGCTCTTATCAATTCGGTTTATAAGAAAAATGGCTTAGCAAATATCCCCATAATTCTTGTCACAGGCGAATTTTAATCAACCAATTACAAAGAGCGTTATGAAGGCGAAGCAACCTCAACATTGGTGTAAGAGATTGCTTCGTCGGGCTGGGTTTCGATACGCCCTTCGCAACGGACGCTCAGGGCTACTCAACCATCAGCCCTCCTCGCAATGACGGGACTCTATTCCACAGTGATGACCACTTTTCCTTTGGCGCGGCCTTCGCTAACATAACGAAGTGCTTCAGGAACTTCACTGAACGGATATTTTCTATCAATCACAGGGTGGATCTTCCCAGCTTCACAAAGCTCGGTGATAGCGATCAAATCTTTTCTATCCTGTGGGACCATCAGGATGCGTACGTTCTTGCCTGCGACTCTTCTAATCAATGGTCCCAGGAGCAAAATCTGGAAAAGTGTAGCAACAGAGCCACCAACAAAGAATGCAGTTCCATTGGGCTTTAGCGCCCGTACATAGGCGAAAACAGAACGATGTGCGATAAGGTCAAGGATCAGATCATACTGATTTCTATTTCTAGTGAAGTCTTCGCGCGTGTAATCAATCACATGGTCCGCGCCAAGCGCGCGCATGAAGTCCAACTTGCCTGTGTTATCCACCCCGGTTACTTCAGCCCCATATAATTTGGCAAGTTGCACGGCAAATGAACCCGCACTGCCGCCTGCGCCATTGATCAAAACTTTTTGACCTGGCTGAACCTGTCCCTTATCGCGAATCCCATTCAGCGCGATCACTCCCGCCTGTGGGATAGCCGCCGCTTCCTCGAACGTCATACTCGCGGGTTTCAGCGCCATGGTTTTTCCACGAGTGCAGACATATTCCGCAAAACCACGATGATATCCCGGGATTTCTCCAAATACTTCATCTCCTGGTTGAAATTGAGTGTTGTTTTTGCCCACCACTTCAACCCGCCCGGCGATGTCCGACCCGAGTATCTGTTGACCTGGTTTTCGAAACCCGCCGATGCGCGCATACAACGGTTTACCGATCAGTCCTTCCCTGTCAGATCCATTTATGGATATCGCATGAATCTTGATCAGTACTTCATCGTCCGTGGGGGCAGGCTTTTCTACCTCTTTGATTTGAAGAACATCGGGTGAACCATATTCATAATAAACAATCGCTTTCATCGGCTTCCTCCAGGATCGCTTCGGTCACTTTGATATCGGGATAAGCGCATTTGTAGCCTCTCCATAAGACCAGCCATCAAGGTCTGGAGGAGTCACTCCCAGTGCGCTGAGCATGCTGTTTATCTGCTCGCGGTGTTCGGTCGCATGGTTGATGATCTGAACCATGAGCACCCACGGCTCCACGAAGTATCCATCTCTCGTTTGGAGTTGATTCTTAATTGGTTTTTGCTCGCCTCTCGCGAGCGCCAGCAGTCCTTCTCCGCTCATCCTCGCAGATTCCTGTAACTCGGCGAATTCCAAGGGCGTATATTGCCTCGCATCAACTGACAGAGTCAGGAGTGACAGGTAACTCGCTTGTGAACCCACGAGATGTAACAAAGTCTGGCGAATGCTCCCCTTCGTGACCGATTGGGGTTCAGCGTCGAGTTGCTCATCATTCAGAGCGGAGCAAGCCTGGATGATCTTTTGGTTCGCCCAGTTGTTATGTTCAAATAACTTCTCCAGAAAATTCTCGGTCATCAAGAGACTCCTTTCGTGGTGCAGCTTGATAAATACTGCCGCGATTCAATTCGAAAGACCTTCCAGAAAGTTTGTAACAATGGTCTGGAACTCGTCAGGCTGATCCATATTTGCTAAATTGCCCGCAGTTTCGTATAGAGCTGTGCGTTATCGATATTTACAAATCCAGATTTAGTTTGAAGTGTCGACATGTGATATCTCCATGATAAATGCTTGACGCTCCATTTTACGTAGGTTAATACGTTTTCTTATCAGTCCTTTTTCGGTTTTCAGCGACTTTCAATTTAACGATTTTGGTGATCAATTTCAGTGGCACTGGCTTGTCGAGTGGGAATTTTAGAGTGCCTTTTCCTGCTACATATTGCGAGATTTCTTTATTAAATGCATCACTCCCTATGGGGACCGGGTAGATCGAGATATGATTTTTCCACCCGGCAAAGTAAATCAAATATTTACCATTCAATGTGAAGGTAGGTATTTGATAACTAATTGTTTCTTTTGCGTCAGGAGCGGCGGCTTTTATGGTCCCTCGTAATTCTTCAAGTGTTTTTTGTACGTCTTTGGGAAAAGTCCCAATGTACTCATCCATAGAATTAAACTTAGCTTTTTTGCTTTTCATGCGTTCTCCTTTCTTTTACCGCAAAGAGCGCGAAGAACGCAAAGATTTAAAAACTATTAATGATTTTTCTTCGCGCACTTTGTGGACTTCGCGGTTCAAGTGGTTTATCGTGCCGCCGCAACGGCTTCAATTTCCAGCTTCCACTTCGGCTCAAGAAGCTGACAACAAATGACCGTTGACGCGGGCTGATTGTTACCCAGATATTTCATCCTTAGCTTTACGTTCGGTTCATCATACTCTGGGTTTGATAAATAGGTTCGCAAGGAAACGATATTTCCATAGGTCATTCCCGCGGATTTCAAGATAGTGCCAATATGTCCCCAAATAATTTCGCCTTGTTCTTCGAACGAGTCGGGCATGGTCTTTCCATCTGGCAGATATCCATTTAAGCCGCTGATGAATAGCAGTCGCGAATCACTGCTCACTTCGACCGCATGGCTGTAGTTACGATATTGTGGAAACAATTCTGCTGGGTTGTGTTGGGTGACAGGCATTCTTAAATTCTCCAGGCAGTGTGAGCCACGCAACTTATTGTCCTACCACCGGGCTTATTAATTGAAAGTAATTTCCATCGGGATCAGCCAGCGTCGCAATCCAACCTCCGCCCATGTCATACGGCTCTTTAATGACTGTGCCGCCAATGGATTTGATGCGCTCAAACTCCTCTTTGACCTGCTCAGTTTCAAAATTGATCATCACCCGCCCTGGATCTTTGGCGCTGCCTCCCATTTCAGAATGATCCAGTATTGACATGAACGCGCCTCCCGCTTGCCATCCCCAAAAACCATTTTCCTGATCGACCATGTCTGCAGGCTTTCCTAAAACTTTTTCATAGAAAGCAGCTAAGACAATGGGCTGCTTCGTTCCGATCATAACCGAATTTAAATTTAACATTTGAGTGTGTCCTTTCTGCAAGTAACTCTAAGGTAATTGGCTTAGTTTAATAACTCACCTTACATATTTTGCCACAGAGTCACACACCTGCCTGATTTGCTTAGCAAATCATACGGCTTAAGCCGCACGGTGCCAGGGGAGAACACTGAGAAAACCCTTTTATTTTTTTCTCTGCGACTCCGCTCGCTGGTGCAGTCTGTGGCTGGCCTGCGTAACATCAGTTAATAATATTACCACTCTCCCCCGTAACATTGTGTCCTACATCTATCTGGGAGTATCTAAATTTGAAATGATAAAGTTATTGTCATTGCGAGCCCGATAGGGCGAAGCAATCCCCTACACCGTGACGGAGATTGCTTCGTCGGGCTGGGTTTCGATACGCCCTTCGCAACAGACGCTCAGGGCTACTCAACCATCAGCCCTCCTCGCAATGACGGCTATCTGTTGGAGTTTAGATACTCTCCTCTATCCTTTGAGCATCTCGTAGAGCCGTCGTTGGAGATAGGCGTGCTCGGCGCTGTTGCCACACAATGTGAGCGCGCGTTGGTAGGCATCCGCGGCAGCTTCGCGTTGATTCGTTCGACGCAGCAGGTCAGCACACGCGGCGTGATAGGGATAAAAGTTGTCCGCTTGAGATTCGAGGCGTAAGAGCAATTGCAATCCCTCCTGCAGACTTTGTGACATCCCAATTGCCACTGCTCGGTTCACTTCAACTACCATGGATGGCGTCATCGTCATCAGTGTGTTGTAGAGCATGGCGATTTGTGCCCGGTCGGTCTTATCCGCGGTCTGTGCTTCGGCGTGGAGTGCGCTGATCGCTGCTTGAACCTGATAGGGTCCAGGCTCGTGAAGTGCGAGCGCCTCATCCAGAACTGCGATCCCCTCCTGGATTTTTGCCTGATCCCAAAGGGTACGATCCTGTTCTTCGAGCAGGATCAATTCACCCGTCGAAGAGAGGCGTGCTTCTCGCCGCGAATCATGTAAGAGCATGAGAGCAAGCAATCCACGAGATTCGGCGGATTGTGGAAGTAAATCCACCAGGATGTGGCAGAGGCGAATCGCCTCGCTGCACAGTTCATGTCGAGTGAGGGTATCGCCAGTAGTTGAGACATATCCTTCGTTGAAGATCAGATAGATGACAGCGAGTAGGGCATCCAATCTTTGTGGAAGAAGATCAGCGGGCGGGACACGATAGGGGATACCCGCGTCACGAATTTTCCTCCGCGCCCGCGCCAACCGCTGTGCCATCGTCGGCACCGGGACGAGGAACGCGCGCGCGACCTCCTGCGTGGATAACCCGCCGAGCGTGTGCAATGTCAGTGCAACCTGCGCTTCCAACGCCAGCGCGGGATGACAGCAGGTGAACATCAGCTTCAGGCGATCATCGGGAAGCGAGTCGTCCATGTCGGGCTCCTCCTGTGTAGCGACGAGAGAGTCGAGGTTGAGGACGACCGCATTACGTTCCAGTGTTGCCGCGCGGCGAAGGCGGTCCACAGCGCGGCGTCTGGCAACAGTCAACAGCCAGGCGCCAGGGTTGCGCGGAACGCCGTCAACTTTCCAGCGTTCCAGCGCATTGACCAGCGCATCTTGCAGCGCATCCTCCGCCAGTTCGAAATCCCCAAGCTGGCTGATGAGCGCTGCCAGAACACGCCCGTGTTCTTCGCGGAAAGTTTTTTCAATCTGGGTTGCTGCGGTCATCCCTTACCTGTCACCGCTATATCTGATCCCACAAGGGGCGGACTTCAATTGAGCCGTACTTCGCGGTCGGAATCTTCGCGGCCCAGGTAATCGCCTCGTCCAGGTCTTTGCATTCGACCAAAAAGTAGCCACCCAGTTGCTCGTGGGTCTCGGCGAACGGGCCATCGGTTGTCAGGGTCTTGCCGTCGCGGATGCGAACAGTCGTGGCGTTGGCCACCGGCGAAAGGCCATTATTGGAAATCAACACCCCGGCAGCTTTGGCCTCCTTGCGCAGGCTGTACCAGGCCTGCTGCACCGCCTCCAATTCCTCCGGCGGGATCTTGGGCGCTATTGATTCGTCGGCGTACATCAATAACAAGTATTTCATGAGACTGGTCTCCTGTAGAAAAAGGTAGACTCGCCAATCCAATTCCGATTGCATAGCGAGTCTACCATGCCCGCGAAACTTTTATATGATCAGCCCGACGAACGATATTGCCGTTTTCGCCTTTGACTTCGCTGACTTTGACTCCCTTGTCGCTCAGCGCTTTGTGGGCTGCATCAATGTCTGAAATTGTTCTCCTTTACTGACTTAGTCGTAAATTCAATTTATCGCTTGCGCTCTTTTGGCGTGTTCAACCCTACGGCATCGAGAATGAGTGCCTTTAGCGCTGCATCATCTACAGTGTCGCCTTCGTGGAAGTTGATGGCACGAACCGTGTTGCTTTCCAGACGCGTATTGAAGAGCTTCTTCGGATCCTTCATCTGAGCACCTTTGGGGAATGTCAGCCTCACGGCGCTCTTGAGCGTATCTGCTATGCATATTATTCCATTATGAGACCAAACGGGGACTCCCATTGGTTTGGAGGGTTTTTTCCACTTCACTTCTTCGACCACGGCAGGGTCGGCTTTCTTGATCAAAGCGCGCAGCTGTGATAATTTCTTGCCCCGCCAGTCACCCGGCTCCTTGATTATGGCATCTATCTGTTGAGATGGGGACTTCCGTTTCGGGGAAGGATTCGTACTTGCTTTCATACTCAGCTCACCGCTTTCTTCACGAGCGCGGCGATCTTCGCCTCTTCGGCGGGGGTCAACTCCGTCAGCGCCCATGAGGTCGGCCACATGGCGCCTTCGTCGAGGTTCGCATCGTCGTTGAAGCCGAACGTCGCGTATCTCGAGTTGAACTTCGCTGCAGCTGTGAAGTAGCAGATAACCTTGCCGTCCTTGTTGGCATAGGCGGGCATCCCATACCAGGTTTTCGGCGACAGGGCTGGCGCGCTGGCTTTGATGATCTCATGGAGGCGCTTGGCCATGGAGCGATCCGGTTCCGGCATCTCGGCGATCTTCGCGAGCACGTCGCTTTCCGCCGCCTTGCCTTCGCGCTCTGCCTTCTCCTCTTTGAGGCGCTCCTTCAACGCGGCTCGTTCCTCGGCTGTGAGTCCCTTGGACTTCTTAGTGGTGCTTTTAGTTGGGTTCATGAGAAACTCCTTATCTTTAAATTGTTGGGTTATGGCTTATTTTTGCTGTTCTATTTTAACGTCGAATGGGAAGGGGCCAAAATGACAGTCCAACAAGTATTCTCATCATTTACTCATCTTTGGAAAGCTTAGGCACTGTGTTCAAAGGGGATTGCCAGATATATTGCTTCTGATATGACCGAAGAGGAAGCACAGATAACCAGAGATGGGATGCTCGTATCCTTGAAATAACATAGAAAGGCAATTCCTGAGCAACCCTGTTCGAAGCAGAGTACACGGCGATCTTAGTCAAGATGCTTCCTCATGTAGACGAGAGAAAACTCTCCCTGGGAGCGTCGATCATATTCGATGTAGCCAATCCTTGCGTAAAGCGCGATATTCTCTGTCATCTTCTCGTGTGTGTATAGATAAATGGAATCGAACCCTTCTCGCCGAGCTTCGGATTCCGCAAACTTAAGGAGTGCCTTTCCCAACCCTTTCCCTCGATGGGAAGGATCAACCGCGACGTTGTCAATAAGAAATCCTTCGTCGGTAACGGTGAGGACGATACCTCCCACAATGGTTTCGCGGCTTTCGGCAATGGTTACCTGATAGTTCTTGATGACCTCTGCGTAATCGTCAGTCATTGGGCGCGGCACCATCCCAATCTGCTCGACATAGTGCCTATACGCGGCGCTAACGAGTGCAGTCACTTTCGGAACATCCGCTTCAATTGCGGGCCGAAACGAATATTCAAAATTTGCCATAGTAAGATCCTGAGGGTATACACCTAACGATCGAACACATATATATCGGTATGTTCTTATGCCTGCGTTACCTGACTAAGGGTCAACAGATGGAAGCGACAAGCCTCGGAAGGTTGGCGAATTAAGTCCACCCAAGCCAACCAGAATACAAGCCATCGCTGAAAAGGCAATTACACTGGTGGAAGGCACAAATGCTAATAGTATGCCACCGATGGCCAAACCAAGCGGCGATCCACCTGTGAGCAAGGTGGAACGTGCTCCAAAGACCCTGCCCAGTTGTGACTTGGGAATGTTTCGTTGCAACAGGGTTGTCTCCATCGGCGTATAAGGTCCCCACATCAAACCACCCAGAAAAAGAAGACCACATGCCAACCAAAGATGATTGGTAAAAGCCATCGGCAACAGAATGGCACCCCAGAGGACTGCAATCAGCGGTAAGGCAACACCTAAACGCAGACGTCGACTGAGCATTGTGCTGCTCGGCGTTCCGATCAATGCGCCGACTGCCAAAGCGGACCAGAGCAGTCCGTAGCCCCGCGCGTCTGTTTGAAGTATGGCGTCACTATATAGAGGTAAGGCAGCCTCCAGGGGACCATACGAGAAAAAGAATACCAGGCTTAGCAGGGTCGTATATCTCATGACTTTCATATCCCAAAGTTGACGCAAACCCAGGCGTTCTGAGAGGGGAGCTTGCACCGGAGGTTTGCTCCGTTTAAGGAGAGGAAGTGTGATGGCAACAAACGCCATCACGGCAAAGGTCCCTGCGTCAATGAGCAACACGGATGGACCTCCGAAAGAGGCCACGAGAACCCCGGCAACCGCAGGCCCTATTACCAAGGAGAGGTTGAGGCTGAACGACCAGAGCATATTCGCGGCATCCAAATCCTTATCATCGACAAGATCCGGCAGGATGCTGCGCGAGCCAACCTCGGTAGCAGGTACCAACATGCCTGCCAAGAAGGTCAGCAGGAAAAGCAGCCATAGTTCAAGCAAGCCGAACCAATACAGGATGGGGATCAAGCCGATGATGAGGGTGCGAATGACATTATCAATAGCCATAATGGTACGGGGTTGGAAGCGGTCAATCAACGAGCCAATGACCATGCTCGTGATAATGGCGGGCAGTTGCAGGGTGAGTAGAATACCGGCTGTTGCCGTACCTGACCCTGTGAGTTGCAAGACGAACCAGGGGAGCGCAATCAGAGTGAAGGCATCGCCAAATAGGGATATCAACCTGCCAACCCAAAGACGGCCGAATGCCGGATAGCGGTAGAGCAAGCTAAAAACTTGCCAGAGTTGATTTTTCATGCACCTTGCTCCGCTTATTAGAAATCATCTGCCACTTCCACTACCGGCATTCTTTTCCAAGATCGCGTATGATGAAGGCTCAAACTGAGCTACCTCGCCAGTTCAAAAATCTCTACGCTATATTCACCGTTACCAACGGATAGAATTGGATGGTCCTTCACCACGTTTGTCACCGCGTTTATGTTCTCGGCTTGAATAATACTGTAACCATTAAACTCTGTTGCAGAGTTACTCGTCGATCCATCACTATGCAGGACCAATCCATTTTCCATTGGTGAGCCCATATCAACCAATTTATCTCCAAGTTTGTTAAACCAGGCTGGCCATTTTTCGTGTGATGCTCCGGGTGGTATTGCTGGTCCTTTATAGAACAATATAAACTTCTTCATTTCGTTTCTCCTTTCATTCATGCTTCGCTCTCGACGATCACTTTGCTGGCTCATAGCTCAATAAAACGACTCCTAAACTGATTGGTTTGCTCTCGACCAGCTTCAGCTTGGTTAGGCCCATCCCGTCTTTGAAAAAGCGCTTTCCACTCCCCATAATAGAGGGATGAACGATGAGCTTATACTCATTGATCAGGCCAGCTTGCGCCAGCGACTCGACGAGCGTGGCACTACCCTCAATGAGGATATCCTTGCCGGGCTGCTGTTTCAGCTTGGCAATCTCTTCCACGATATTTTTCTTAATGACCGTCGAGTTATTCCATTGGGCTTGCATTGGCGTTGAAGTGACGACGTACTTGGCCATACTATTCTTGTGGTTCGCGATCCCGTATTTATCGTCCTTCTGATTCGGCCAGTACCATGCCTGTATATCATAGGTCGTCCGCCCAAGAAGGAGGGCATCTGACGCCAGGACAATCCCTCGCACGAACTCATCCCGCTCATCACTGTAATACGGAGCAGCCCATTGACCCATCGTTTCCGCATCAAAGATCCCATCAACTGTCACCGATTCTGAAACAATTATCTTTCTCATTTTGTTCTCCTTATGCTAGGTTGTTGATTATTTTGCCTTTCTATCAATACGTCGCAACAGGAGGTGTCAAAATGACAGGCAACACGAATTCTCATCATTTACTAATCAAAGTACTCTCGAAAGTTGACTCACCATACGCGACTTTGCAGAATACAGAAGTAACACGGAGTAAATTTGATGAAATCCTAACAGTGCCTGAAACCCTGATCCAAGCGAGAGTCTTCCTGTTTTTGGGTCTTCATATGAAGAAATAGCAGAACCAAAATACAATTGTGTTCGAGTTTCGTTTACGGGGACGATCATAAACCAAGACCGAGTGCGCCTTAGAAAATCACACATCAATAATTGGTTTTCGTTCCTGTCTTCTACAGTCCATGCTGCGAATTTTTCAATCACGCTATCAGCTAATTGCCTCGCCTGAATGTCTGTGGAAGGCTTTGACACTGCCAACTTTAGAATCAATCTCTCCAACTTAAAGAGTGGTGTTGTATAGAAAGAAAATATGAATTCAGGGAAGGATACCTGCCCAGAAATCTCGGTCGAGTAACAATCTGTATAAGCCCCATTGATTGAATATTTGTCGAGCATAGTATTGGCTGGGACTGGGCACTTTTCAATCGAAAGCATACTTGCTCCGTTCATGGGATAATATTATGGAGATTATACGTTGATACTCATCACAGGCGCTGGCGGGAAAACAGGCCGGACACTGATCAAGGCACTCTCGAAAGCCGAGAGCGTTTGCGCGTTCGTTCATCGCGAAAAACATGTTTCAATGCTAAAGTCTTTGGGCGCGGAGAAAGTCTTAGTGGGTGACATGCGCGATGAAACTGCAATTCACTCTGCGATGCAAGGCATGAGAGCGGTTTATCATATCTGCCCGAATATGAGCCCTGATGAATCAGTAATTGGTAGGCTGGTAATTGATGAAGCGCAAAAAGCTGAAGTTGAACACCTTGTCTATCACTCTGTTCTACATCCGCAAGTGGAGAAGATGAATCATCACTGGCAAAAGTTGCGCGTGGAGGAAATGGTTTTTGAGTCAGGGCTGCCCTTCACCGTTTTGCAACCCGCGCCATACATGCAAAATTTGCTGGCAGGCTGGAAAAGTATCGTTGAAGACGGTGTGCTGCGCGTTCCGTATTCTGTGGACTCAAAATTCAGTTTCGTTGACCTTGAAGATGTTGCAGAAGCCGCGAAAGTTGTGCTGACTGAACCTGCTCATGCCAATGCAATCGATGAACTTGTTGGAACATTACCGATGTCACATGTAGAGGTGGCAGAGATATTTGGGCGTGTGTTGAAGCGCGATGTGCGGGCTGAAAAGGAAGAGATTGGAGACTGGAGACTTCGCGCGAAGGGATTGAGCGCGTATGCGCTTGAAAATCTGGTTAAGATGTTTGAGTATTACGATCAGTGTGGGTTGGAGGGAAATCCCAATGTGTTGAGGTGGGTTTTGAAACGGAAGCCGACATCCTTTGCTTCATTTATCGCAAGAATCATAAGAGAGCACGATGTTGTGCGCTAAAGTCGAGTATATCCCTCAGCGCGTGGTCGGGAGGCTACGAACGGCGGAAGGCGGACCAGTTTGTGGATACCCCACTTCGGTTCATTGGCGCCAGACGCCGAGTATAACCAGCATGGATAGTAACTTCACGAGCCAGTCACTAGCGTGGATGGCGGCGAGCCTCCAGGGGATGTTCTCCCACAGAACGGAGCCAACCAGGAGCACGAGAGGAAACCCAATCCACAACCAGATGCCAAGCTGCACCGCGCCTACCCAGTCGACGATGTCGAGGAGCACGACAAAGCGGGCGAGCACGTAAGCCAGGATAAGACTCCGAACAATCTCAGTGAGCATCTTCCATGGCTGAGGTTTGTTCATATCTGCCATAGCATCCGGTTTCACGCCCTGAAGTTTCATCATCGCGTTGCTGAACACGATATACCACCCGGTGCTCACTACAAACGCTGCGACAGCCGCCGCGCCAATAGCAAAATAGTTGATTTCAAGCATTAGTTTGTCGTTCTCCTATCTCATAAGTCGAGCATATCCCTTTGTGGGGCGCTCGACGTCTACGAACGGCGAAAGGCTAACCATCCCATAGCGACGTACCAGGCTTGGACCTCGATTATCAGGATGCGCTCTGTCAGACCTGCCACGCCGAGCCCGGCAGCCATTGTATCGTATTGGAAGGTAGCGAAGAAGAGCGCCAGTAGGATGAGTGTAAGTGGACTGCCCAATAACAGCCAGGTACCGAAACGCCTCCAGCGCGGGATTCCGCGGAGAAAAAGTCCTGTCGCAAGGAAGCTCAGTACTGGGACCCCGCAGCCCAAAAGGAAGCCAGTCATGTGCGGGAAGAACGAATCCACGGTGAAGATGGCACACATTACCGATCCCAGCCCCGATAACGCGAGGAGCGCCGCGCATGCCCTGCGCGCCGCCATCCGCTCACCCGCCTCGATGGACTGGAATACGCCGATGATGCCAACCATAATTAGGAGTCCGTTCAGCAGGAAGGCAGCGTTGAAGAGTGAGCCGTTCGGACCGAGGCCAAGGCCACTTATGGGTTGGGTGATCATCCCGGTAATGCCCCCCGACACTCCCCACTCGTTCTTTGTAGCCGGGCGCATTAAGCCGAGGACGATCCAGGCGAGTGTCAATAGGATCGGGCCCGCGATCGCGCCGAGCGCGAGCCAGCGGGCCGCCTCCTGGTTCACCGGAAAACTATTCATTGCCGGGCGCTCATCGCTTTTTGAACTGGTTGTAGCCATTTGGAATTCTCCTTGATGCACTATATGGAAAATCAATCATAACCAAACATCGTTAGTTATTGACTAACATTGTTAGTTTATCATGTTTCATGCTATACTGTCAAGGTGAATCCAGCCCGCTTTCTGGAGATAACGAGTCGATGAAAATACACCCTCGTAAAGTTTACAGCCCAAAACGACCAGCAGTGCCTGCGCTTGATCAGGGAAAGATAGTCCGTGCCGCGCTTACCCTACTAGACGAAGTTGGTTTTGACGGACTCACAATGCGTAACCTGGGGAAAAAACTTGGCATCAAGGCAGCTTCTTTATATTGGCACGTGCATGGCAAAGGGGAGCTGCTGAGTCTATTATCCGATGAGATATGCGCACCGATGCGCGTACCTGATCGGACTCTGCCCTGGCGAGAGCAGTTGGAAGCCCTGGGCAACGAATACCGACGCGTTCTGTTAGCGCGTCGTGATGCTGCGCGTGTTCTGGCGGGCAGCCGTGCATCTTTTGGGCCGCATAGGCTGCGGCTGACAGAAATCGTGCTTAGAACTTTGCTCGATGCAGGCTTTGATAATAGGGATGCGGCTTATGCGGGATTCCTGCTCAACGACTACGTCATGATGTTCGTGTCAGGGGAAACACAGGATGTGAACGCCGAGATAGAAGATGGCGCGGATGAATCATTCTCCAATGTTCAAAATTGGGTTGAAGTCCTTTCGCCACACGATCATCCCAGTTTGCTCGCTCTCGCTGACTATCTCTCAGAACCTGACGTAGATGAACGTTTTCGGTTCGGGGTCGAGATTCTGGCAGATGGGCTGGAAGTTCGTCTGAAAACAAGAAACGCTGGTCGTTGAAAACCAGGCGTAGGTTTATGGCTGGCAAATTCTCGTCACCCGCGCATTTTGCATGTCTTTGACCGCGCCCACAATTTAATCAACGAGCGCAAGGAAGTTTTGTCCATCGTCACTCACTTGTGATACCCAGCCAGCGCCAGTTTTTTAAAACCATCCCAATCTCCAATCTCTAATCTCCTCTTTTTTCCCTCTTGACAAATTAGAACACTCATTCTAAAATAGGGCATTGACATATTCCGATATGGGAATATAATACGGTCATGGCGCGCACACCGACAACGCATGACCCTTTCAATGCCGTGGCTGAACCCAAGCGCCGACAGCTTATCCAGGCGCTTGGCTCGAAGGAACTCCCGGTCAACGAGATTGTCGCGCTGCTCGGATGGAACCAGCCAACAGTGTCGAAGCACCTCAAGGTGTTGAAACAGGTCGGATTGGTGGGTGAGAGGCGGGTCGGTCGTCAACGACTGTATCGGGTCAACGCGGAGCGGCTCAAGCCCATCTTTGATTGGGTCACCCCTTTCGAGCGCTACTGGACTGAGCGCTTTGAACGTCTCGACGAAGTTTTGGAACAAATGAAGAAAAAAGGAGCGACAACATGAATCAAGTAATTTCAAACGATACAACTTCAACCGGGTCAAAAATCGCGGGTTCGCAAATCGCCGCGCGCCTGTCGTTTGCGTCAGCCGTCGCGTCGCTGATTTTCCTCGCGGCGTTGCACATCCTCAGCCCGGAATTTGATCCTTCGTGGCGCATGGTGAGCGAATATGCAAACGGAGGGTATGGTTGGGTATTATCGCTGATGTTCGCAACATGGGCAGTAAGCGACTGGGCTTTGGCATACGCGATCTGGTCGCAGCCAAAAACCGCCGGCGGCAAAATAGGTTTGGTTTTTCTGATTGCCGCTTGTGTCGGTGGGACGATGGGAGGGTTGTTCGACATCAACCATCCGCTTCATGGTCTGGCGGGGCTGATTGGGATTTCCAGCCTGCCAGTTGCCGCCATGTTGATCAGCGTAAGTCTTGCACGCACCCAACCTTGGTCCGGGGCAAGGAAAGCGATCCTCTGGACTGCCAACCTGACCTGGATCAGTCTTGTTCTGATGGTCGTTGCATTTGTCGTCATGATCGTCACATTTACCCAGTCTGGCGCCGCACTGCCTGCTGAACCGCCAACAACATTACCTCCCGGAGTAATAGGGTTGGTGGGATGGGCGAACCGATTCCTTGTGGTGGTCTATAACGCATGGGCAATGACTGTGGCATGGCGCGCGGCTCAAGGCAGCGGCTCGAATCCCTCGTAACGATTACGACGAATCTTCGCATGAACATGAAAGGAGAAAACCATGACTGACGCCATCTACACCCAACAAGTCAAACCCAACCCCGACCTCAAAAGCCTCGATAGATTGATCGGCACGTGGAAACAATCTGGAGGCGTGGAGGGAGAAATCACTTACGAGTGGGCGGAAGGCGGTTTCTTCCTGATGCAACACGTTGATTTCCTCCACGAGGGACACCCGATCAAAGGTGTTGAGATCATCGGACACGAACAGGCATTTGGGTCTGAACCGAGCAAAGACATCAAGTCACGCTTCTATAGTTACCTCGATGGCATGACTCTCGATTACGTCTATGAAATCGAAGGCGACACCCTCACGATCTGGGGTGGAGAAAGAGGCTCGCCCGCGTACTACAAAGGTCGGTTCAGCGAGGACGGCAATACCCTGACCGGCGGCTGGGTATATCCGGGCGGCGGCGGGTACGAAGCGGTCTCGACCAGAGTCAAAGGAAAGGAGAAACGCAATGTCAAAAAATAAAACAAACATTACAGCCGAGCCTGGGGTACAGGAACTTTTCATCACGCGCGAGTTCGACGCGCCCCGTGAGCTCGTCTATATGGCGCATACCGACCCCGATCTATTCGTGCAATGGCTCGGACCGCGCGGACTCACGATGAGACTCGAAACATTCGAGCCCGTCAGCGGCGGCAGGTGGCGATTTGTTCAAAAGGACAAGGACGGAAATGAATTCGGTTTTCATGGCGTCTTCCATGAGATGTCCGAGGAGTTGATGATCCAGACGTTTGAATTTGAGGGACTTCCCGAACGCGGGCACGTCATCCTCGACACCATGAGACTCGAAGAACTGCCGGGGGAGCGGACAAGAGCCACGATTCAATCCGTCTATCAATCTGTTTCTGATCGGGACGGCATGATTCAGGCTGGAATGGAGCATGGACTCAATGAGGGCTATGAGCGCCTGGATGAGTTGCTGGTGAAGATGAAGGAGAAATAGATATGGATACTGCGCTAAAAACCGTAACTTCAAAAGATGGCACGACCATCGCGTACGAACTGTCAGGCGTTGGTCCCGCGCTTGTTCTTGTTGGCGCCGCGCTGTCGGATCACGCGGACACGGCAAAACTCGCAAGATTACTGGCGGAGAAATTCACTGTCGTCAACTATGACCGACGCGGTCGCGGTCAAAGCAGTGACACGCCGCCCTACGCAGTCGAGCGTGAGGTCGAAGACATCAAAGTGTTGATTGACGCCTCGGGTGGATCCGCTTTCCTTTTCGGCAGTTCGTCCGGCGCGGTTCTGGCGCTTGAGGCGGGGAGTAGACTCGGCGGCAAGATCAACGGCCTCTTTCTGTACGAGCCGCCATTCATCGTTGACGACAGCCGGCCGCCGATGCCGGATGATTTGATCAGGCAGATTGAGATTCTGGTGGCGGCGAATCGTCGCAGCGACGCGGTGAAACTCTTCTTCACCAAAGGCATGGGCATCCCTGCAATATTTGTGACCATGATGCGGCTCTTGATGCCCGGCTGGTCAAAAGCGACCGGCATGGCGCATACCCTACGCTACGATTTTGCGGTCATGGCGGGGACGCAAACGGGCAAGCCATTACCCGCCGGGCGATGGGCTTCGGCTCAGGCGCGGACTCTGGTCATAGTCGGGAGTAAGAGCGAAGCGTTCTTCCATAACGGCGCGAAGGCGCTCAGTAATCTACTGCCTCATACTCAATACCGCGCACTTGAGGGCCGGGACCACGGCGCGGTTCAGACGGCGCCTCATGCCATTGCGACGGCTATGGAAGAGTTTTTCCTAGTAGATAATATGGAAATTTATTCAAGATGAGAACAGTCACTTCAAAAGATGGTACGACCATCGCGTTCGATCAGTCCGGAAAGGGACCGGCGCTTATCCTCGTGGGTGGTATGTTCGAACAACGTGCCCTGGACTCAGAGACTTCACGACTCGCAACATTCCCACTCCTGGCAAGGCACTTTACTGTGTTTCACTATGATCGCCGCGGACGGGGCGACAGCACAGATACACAGCCATACGCGCTTGAGCGTGAAATTGAAGACATCGAAGCCCTCGTCAATGAAGCGGGCGGCTCGGCGGTCTTGTCCGGTATCTCCTCTGGCGCGGCGCTTGCCTTTGAGGCGGCGTTCGCGCTTGGCAGCAAAGTGAACGGACTCGGTATGTATGAGCCACCCTATAATGACGATGATACTGCCCGCCAGGCATGGAAGAAATTCGGAAAGCAACTCAAGGAAACGCTTGCGGAAGGTCGCCGAGGCGATGCAGTAGGACTCTTTATGATGTTGCTGGGGATGCCTGCCGATCATTTGGAAGGGATGCGTCAGCACCCCATGTGGCCGATGTTGGAAGCCGTTGCACCAACCATGGCTTACGATGTTGCCGCCGTGGGTGAAGATGCCTCGATACCCACTGAGCGCGCAGCCAGTCTTACTGCGCGGACACTTATCATGGATGGCGGTGCAACAGAGTTTCCATTTATGCACGTCACAGCATTGGCGCTTGCCAATGCTATCCCCGCTGCACAACACCGCACTCTGGATGGTCAAACGCACGAGGTCGCGGCGGAGGCGCTCGCTCCCGTGCTCGTCGAGTTCTTCAAATCCTGATGCAGCGCCGCCGAAAAAATTTGTTTCGTAAAAGCCTTGAAAGGAGAAGTTCATGGGAAAAGTTGTTTTCAATATGACCATGTCGCTCGATGGATTTGTCGCTGGTCCAAACGATGGCCCTGAAAATGGATTAGGCGATGGCGGCGACGGGCTCTTCACATGGTATTTCAGCGGCGATACGGAAGTTTTGATGTCGGAAGGAGTTCCGCCACTCAAGGTTTCAAAGGAAAGCGCTGAGATTCTCAAAGAAGCGATCAGCAACATTGGAGCAGGTGTGTGGGGACGCAGGACTTTCGATATCGCTCATGCCTGGGGAGGGAATCCTCCTGGCTCACCTGCTTTCATTGTGACTCACCACGTCCCTCAGGAATGGGTGAAGGAAGGCTCACCGTTTATCTTTGTAACTGATGGAGTGGAAAGCGCGATTCGTCAGGCAAAGAAAGCCGCAGGTGATAAAGATGTTGTGATTTGCACTGCGAATATCTTGCAACAAGCGCTTAAGGCAGGCCTGGTTGACGAAATACACGTTGATGTTGCGCCTATCCTGATAGGTGGCGGTGTGAGTTTGTTCGATCATCTTGGTACAGGTCCGATCAATTTGGAGTGTATACGAACGATTCAGGCACCTAACGTAACACACCTTGGGTTTCGCGTTGTAAAATAGCAAAACGTCCCGCAGGTTGCTTGGAATCAAACCTGTTCACAGAAGAAACCCTTCGGCAGGCTCAGGACGACGCCTGCGGGACGGTGCGTAACATCAAAAAAGGAGCAAACATGAGAAAACTTATCGTCGCTGAGTTCATTACGCTGGATGGCGTGATCCAGGCGCCGGGCGGCGCGGACGAAGATACCGAGGGCGGCTTCGCGCACGGCGGCTGGACGCATCC
>JAKEFL010000254.1 GCA_022616105.1 Anaerolineae bacterium
GTTGCGCGTGTCTTTTTCGCCTGCTCCGCACCTAATTTTGCAAGCTTGTTATCGGGACCCTGCGGGGATAATTCAGTAGTGGACATAAGTTACCTCATAATAACTGCATAGTTGCTATTTGCAAGATAGTCTACCCTAAAAAGGTTAGGGGTACAATGCAAGCGTAAAACTCTCATTCGCTCTTAATTCGGTAGCGCGCTTACAATTTGGACGCCCGACTATTCAAAGTCTTACATACTCAATTCGATTGTAATAATATGATGCACGACGGACAACTTTCATCATTGTTACAAAGAGCAATCGACGCGCGCGAATCGTTAATTGACCCGCGGCATGAGAACGCCTTTCGCCTTTTCAATGGATTCACGGAAGGATATCCGCATCTTTCTTTGGACCTGTATGCTGGCACCGTTATTTTTCACAATTATCACCCTGACGCGTCTTTAAGCATGGAGCTTGTCAATGAGATAGCGATCTTCCTCCAAAGTCACCCGCGACTATCAGGCTGGCTACACGCTGGAATTGTAAAGTCTCGCAATAGCACATCGCAGGATGAAAGGCGCGGCACACTTCTATTCGGTGACTCGGTTGATCGAAAAGTCAAGGAACATGGAGTCTGGTACGCAATTGATTTGACCATGCACCAAGATACAAGCCTCTATCTTGATACACGTCATTTGCGGAAATGGCTCATTGAAAATATGAAAGGTAAACGCTTGTTGAATGCGTTCGCGTATACCGGCAGTTTCGGAGTCGCCGCGCTCGCAGGTGGAGCCAGCCGAGTCGTCCAGATTGATCGCAATCGCAAATTTCTAAATCTCGCGAAAGAATCGTACACACTCAATGGCTTCCCTATTCAAAAGCAGGGCTTTATCGCCGCAGACTTTTTCCCGACCATCAGTCAGTTCAAACGCGCAAATGCACGATTCGATTGCGTCATCATCGACCCGCCATTTTTTTCAACGACATCCAAGGGCAAAGTGGACCAGGTCCACGAAAGTGCGCGGCTTATCAACAAAGTAAGACCACTCATTGAAGATGGCGGTTATTTGATCGCGATCAATAATGCGTTGTATATGAGTGGAAGGGAATATATGCTAACACTCGAATCCTTGTGTGAAGATGGATACTTGAAAATTGAAGAGCTTATACCAGTGCCAGAGGATTTCGTTGGCTATAACAAAATTGTTTCATTTATTACTGACCCTGCCCCATTTAATCACTCTACAAAGATCGCCATTTTGAAAGTAAAAAGAAAATGACAAATGATGGAGAAAGAATGAACAACAAACAAAGATTGGAAAGTTTCTGGGCAACCATGGAAACCAATGACTTCCATGCAGCATCCCGACTCTTGCATGATGACTACGTTTTAGAATGGCCTCAATCCGGCGAGCGCATTCTTGGCAGGGATAATTTCGCGGCGGTCAACACAAATTATCCTGCCGAAGGCAAATGGCATTTCACAATAAATCATATTGTGTCAGAAGGAGATATGGTTGTCACAGATGTAAGTGTTACAGATGGGAAAATAATCGGTCGTGCCATCACTTTCTCGACCATCCGCGATGGAAAGATTTGGAAACAGGTTGAATTCTGGCCCGACCCGTTTGAGGCACCGGCCTGGCGAGCAAAATGGATACAGAAAATAGAATAGTCTTTGAAAATCACGAATGACTTGATATTGAGCAATCGACCTCAACGATTGAAGATCATAGGTAATTTGAAGTACAGAATCGAAAGGAAATAAAAGATGACAAAAACCGGCTTTGTGAATGTTGGTGATGGGAAACTGTGGTACGAAATTGGCGGCGAAGGCGACACGCTGGTACTGATCCATGCGGGCTTTGTGGATAGCCGCATGTGGGATGACCAATGGGATGCGTTCACTGAACGCTACCGCGTGATTCGCTTCGATCAGCGCGGCTACGGGAAATCCGATCCCGCGCAGGGTCCGTTATCGCGCCGCGCTGATCTGCTCCGGCTGTTGGATGGGCTTGAGGTGGAGCGTGCGGTTTTACTTGGCTGTTCGATGGGTGGCGAGACGGCGATGGACATTGCGCTCGAACATCCTGAACGAATCCCAGCGTTAATCGTCGCATCCGCAACCCCCAGTGGTTTTGAGATGCAAGGTGCGCCGCCGCGTTACGTGATGGAGATGATGGAGGCGGCACAAAAGGGCGACCTGGAGCAGACTTCTGACCTGCAAATCCGCATCTGGGTGGATGGACCCTTCCGCGAGCCAGAACAAGTCAATTCGTCTCTTCGACAGCACGCGGCGGAAATGAACTGGATCCCGGTGAAGCAGGGTACATTTATTACAGCTGATGCGCAGCCCATCAATCTGCTCAATCCCCCGGCATCGACTCGACTCAAGGAGATTCGGATGCCGACGCTCATCATGGCTGGCGCGCTGGATGACCCCGAAATCCTTCGAGCGGCAGATATAATGGCGAGCGAGATCGAGAGTGCACAAAAAGTGATGCTCCCCAACAGCGCGCATCTGCTGAACATGGAGAACCCACAGATGTTCAATGAGGCAGTGCTGAGTTTTCTGGGATCGCTGAATAAGGAAACATAGCCTTTATCGCAGAGGAGCCTGCCAAACAGCTTCTCGACGAAGCCTTGTGCAGGAATTCCACATTCGATATATTAGTGAAATCAGGAAAAATGGTTCTTTGGACGGTGGAAAGCATGGCGCTCTTCCACTTCGATCCTTATCCTGAACTTACGTTAATAGGTCTACATTATGAAAATTACACAAACCTTATACGTAACCAACCCTAAAGACTGGCGCAAATGGCTCAAAAAGCATTACAAGACCGAAAAGGAAATCTGGCTGGTTTATTACAAAAAGGAATTCGGCAAACCACGCATTGCCTACAACGACGCAGTAGAAGAGGCCCTGTGTTTCGGCTGGATTGATAGCATCGTCAAAAAGCGGGACGAAGAACGAACTGTCCAGCGTTTTTCGCCGAGAAAACCGAATGTCAAATATTCACAAGCCAACATCGAGCGTTTACGGTCTTTGGTGGCAAAGAAAAAGGTGATCAAAGCAGTCGCAGAATCAGTAAAAGATATATTGAATGAAAAGTTCAAAATTCCACCTGATATTTTGAAAGCCATTCAATCCAACAAACAAGCGTGGAAGAATTTCCAGAAGTTTTCAGACTCTTATAAACGAATAAGAATTGCATTCATTGATGGGGCAAGAAAGAGACCGCAGGAATTCCAAAAGCGCATGAGACATTTTATTGAAATGACCGAGAAGAATAAAATGTTCGGATTCGGTGGGATTGAAAAACATTATTAACTCGTCTTACGCAGTTTTGCCGCAGAGTCACAGAGACACTGAGAAAATCCTTTTATTTTTTTTCTTTGCGACTCCGCGTCTATGTGGCTGGGCTACGTAACATCAATTACTAAAACAGGTGGGGCTGTTCAGGCTTATCAGACTCAATTTCATCCCAGGGCAATGGCGCGATTGAAATTTCATTTGCCACGCGTTGATGAAGTTCCTTACAAATCCAGGGCGCAGTCATGTTTTCAGGCGAATGGCAGAACGCGTACACATCCGCGCCTTCGCGCAGCTGCGATACAAAATAACCTGCCCATTCATCCAGCAACGGAAAATTAGTTTCCAACTGCGGATGACCGATATAGCGGACAAAAACGAAATCTGCTGTTCGCTTCGGAACGACGGGGATATCTGGTTTGCGTTCCCGAGCCTCAAGCAAACTCTGATAGACTGATCCCGCTAAAATCTTGTCCCCATCCAGATCGCGGATCGGACGCGTGTCTATTGTCACGCGCGCCATGTTGTAATCCACAAGCAATTGATCAAGCGCCTCGTCATGCGGCGAATCGAACCAATCCAGGTGACGGACCTCCACAGCCAGGCGCACGTCACGCGGCCAAACGGCGAGAAATACCTGAAGGTCAGCCAGCAGCTTCGGGGAATAACGAGGCGGCAGTTGCAGAAACATCGGACCGAGCCGTGGTCCTAGTTGGCTCATCACTTTAATGAATTCACGCGCCCGTTCGATGTTATCCATTAACTTACCTTCATGACTGATCGCTTTTGGCACTTTGGGGCAAAAGCGAAAGATCTCATGCATTTGCGCAGCCCAGCTCTCGAGTGTATCCTGCGCAGGGACAGCATAGAAGGTGGTGTTCCCCTCCACAGTCGTGAGTCGCCGCGAATATTCCCGCAAAAAATCGGAGGGCTTTGTACCTTCAGGATAAAAGTTACCAACCCAGCCTTTGAAAGACCATATGGGGCAACCGATGTAGAGACGCATATTTTTATTATAGTATAGCTTGGATGAATTGAGCATCGTTTGTGCCTAACACACAGAACCATTTAAGATTCGAGACCCAATATGCCGCACCGGTCTCTTAAGTTTCTGTTAAGCATGTCTAATGAAATTGAAAGTTTAAAGTCACTATTAACGAGGTAATATGGGGGAACTTTAAAAATATCCGTGGACGGATCGAGGTAGTGAGGTAGTAATGAAACAATCAGTAACCCAAATCCTGGACTTCTTCAAAAAACATAAGTACGGCAGAATGAGCCTGGTTCTCTTGTTGATCGGGCTGGTCGCATTTGGTGCCGTGCTCTCGCGGGCAAAACCGCCAGAGAAGCCTATTCCATTGAGCCAGGTAGCTTCTGCCATTACAGCTGGGAAGGTTGCGAAAGTGGAAGACTCACAGGATAGTGGCATCACAACCATCTACTATAAGGATGGGAAGCAAAGTAGAACGCGCAGAGATCAAACAGCTCCTTTCCTCGAACAAATGCAATTACTGGGAGTGAGCAATAGCCAGCTACCGAAACTGCACTATGAAATCGTAGAGACAAGTACGCTCACTGGTGAGAAAACCATGAATGTATTTGTCAGTGTTGCAATGCTCGGGCTGTTGGGCTTTGCCATGTTCCGGCTTACCGGGGGTCCAATGGCAGGTATCCGCAAGAAATACACAGAAGGCGATGTTCCCAATCTTACCTTCCATGATGTGGCAGGCATAGACGAAAGCCGTGAGGAACTGGTCGATATTGTCACATTCCTGAAAGACAACTCTTTATACGAACGTATGGGAGCGCGCATGCCTCGAGGGGTATTATTGGTTGGGGATCCGGGAACAGGCAAGACATTGCTTGCCAAGGCAATTGCAGGCGAAGCAGGTGTCCCTTTCTTCACTACCTCTGGTTCTGAGTTCGTGGAAGTATTCGTTGGTGTTGGTGCGAGTCGGGTGCGTTCGCTGTTTAAGAAAGCACGCGCCAAAGCCCCTTGTATTATTTTTATTGATGAAATAGATGCGGCCGGACGGAAGCGCAACGCTGGTGGCGGGGGCAGCGAAATGGAACAGGATCAGACCCTGAACCAGTTGCTGGTTGAAATGGATGGGTTCGCGGCAACCGACGGAGTGGTGGTGATTGGCGCGACCAATCGAGTGGATGTGCTTGATCCGGCTCTCACCCGACCTGGTCGCTTTGACCGGCATGTAAACGTTCCTCGCCCCGACGTGAAAGGACGCCTGGAAATTCTGAAAGTACATGTTAAAGATCGTCGCCTCGCCCCAGATGTAAACTTGATGGATGTTGCCAAATCCACTCCGGGATTAGTTGGGGCAGATCTGGCCAGCATTATCAATGAGGCAGCGATTCTGGCAGTACGCCGCGAACATGACGTCATCACCGTGCAGGATTTTCAAGAAGCCGTGGAGAAAAACCTGACGGGCAGTGTGCAACAGAAAAGTCGTGTGATGAAGGAAGATGAGCGTCGCACCATCGCCTATCATGAAGCCGGTCACGCGGTAGTCATGCACGTCACACCACATTCTGATCCAGTGTATAAGATCACGATCATTCCAAGAGGGCAGATGGGTGGCTTTACCATGTCACTCCCGGAGCAGGATCGGCTGCTTATGTCTAAAAACCAGATCCTGGCGCGTATTACCGGACTGATGGGCGGCCGTGTCGCAGAAGAATTGTTTTGCGATGACATCACAAGCGGAGCATCCAGCGATCTAAAGGTTGCAACACAACTTGCAGAAGAAATGGTCATGCGCCTGGGAATGAGTGTTACCGGCTTACGCGTCTTCAATCAGCCGGAAGGGTTTGAAGCCCTTTCGTCACCTCGCGCGGGTCAGAAAACATTCGAAGCCCTGGATGAGGCGATCAATCATATATTGGATGAGTGCTATAACGAAGCGAAGCGCATTGTCACCGAAAAACGGGAGGCAATGGAGCGGGTAACGCAGTCGCTGTTGCTACAGGAGACCCTGACACGCGAAGAATTTGTTGCGCTGATGTAAATGTACTAACAGGCTATTGCTTGCGCGAATAAGATCATAAACAAATGCAAAAGTCGGCTGATCAAGCCGACTTTTGTTTTGAATCGAAAAAAACTCAATCCCTAATCCGAACGGGAGGCCCAAGCATCAATTTCAACTTTATAAACAGGACTTGCCAGCCCGGCAACATACAACAGTGTGCTACAGGGTTTATGTCCCTGGAGTTTGGATACCACCAACTCACGCTTCTTTGCTGTATCGATCTCACCCACCAGATAGTATGTGAGCTTAATAATATCTCTTACATCCATATTCGCAGCGCGAAGATTGCGAAAGATGTTTTCAAGGGCAACATCCATTTGCTCCAGTGGGTCGTCTGGCACTGTACCATCTTCTCTCATGCCGACCTGACCTGAAAGCACTAGCATACGCTCGTTCTCTCTAATTTCCACTTGATGGGAATAAGAACCAAGCGGTTCATGAACATCTTGAGGGTTTCGAAATTCTTTCATGGTTCAACTCCTTGTAATTAAAACAAAATCCGAAGTCGATTTGACTTCGGATGCTATCTGTAAATATTAATATCCCACATGAACTGAATCCACAATCCCCACAATGACAGAAATGACGGCCGCGTCGGGATTCTTAAGTGCCTGCCGCGCGCCATTCCCTTCGCGAGTCACCAGAACGGTATCCCCAATCCCAGCCTGCGTATTATCCAGCGCGATGAAATCCTCATCCGCGGTCTCGCCTTCGAGGAGCAATGGTTGAATGACGAGCAGTCTGCGATTCTTGTAATGCGGATGGCTGATGGTGGTGACAACAGTTCCGACAACTTTTCCGATAATCATTTTACTTTCATGATACCTGGGTGGTCGAGTAGGCGGTGTTCGTTCCGCCATATCGAGACCACCATATAACATAAATACCCTTGCTTACAGGTGGTCTCGATATGGGCTTGGTTTCGATAGGCCGCTTCGCGGCTACTCAACCACCAGCCCTACTCGACCACCGATTACGTAAAATAATTCTGCCCGATACGCAAAACATAATCAAACGTGCCATCGGGTTTCACTTCCAGTTCATCCACGATCCCAACCAATGCCAGATCAATGGGCACAAACTTTTCATCCTTCATTGCGAGCGCAGCTTCACGCGCCCGTACCATGACGCACAGATCACCTGGACCTGCCTGCACCACATCTGCGGCAACTTGTAAGATGCCGATCGGCTCCATCTTTTTATTCAGTGGCTGGACAACAAGAAGTTTCACACCCTCCGTACCAGGATATCGAATGGTGCAAACCGCGTTCCCATGCACACGCCCGAATAGCATTATTCCACTCCGGTGGCTTTCACCACTCGCTGTATGATCGAATCCAAAAGTTTTGCGTCAACTTGGTTTCCCAGGCGCGCTAGGACTGCGAAGCGTATTCGTTGCGCGATGGCATTCCCCCTCTCCCGCGAAGCGTGGGAGAGGGCCGGGGTGAGGGCAGACTGAGTCATTGCAGGGGCAACGGAATCAACCTTGCCCTGAGTTTGATCGAAGGGTTTCGGCTTCGCAGTGATCGGAGTCGAAGTACTAGATGATCCATTTGATAGATAAGGTCTTATCGGCGCAATCGGAGGAAGGTCCACATCGTCGAATAACAATTGCAATCCTAATCGCTTGGCTTTTTCGTAGGCGAGATCGGTCAACGCGACATCATCATTCACGCGCAGCGATTGGACTCCGCTTTTGAAAAGATCTTCGATATCTTTTTCTGTATAAAATTTTTTCATGATTGCATTTGCTCAAGCCGCCGTCCCCGGCGGCGTTCCTTCGGGGATGCTCCGCGAAGTTATGATTTACGAAACACAACCTGCCCATTCACTTCCAGCGAATCGATAATAGACATGATGACCGAATCAACCGGAGAATCTTTTGTGAGCGTTGTTTGCCGTGCAGACGAACCAGCCGCCGTCAACACCAGATCGCCAACGCCCGCGTCCACTGTATCCACAGCAACATAAGGTTTTCCTGATGCATTGCCAGCTTCGTCTGTCTGACGCAGGATCAGCAATTTTCGCCCATGCAATTTTTCGTCTTTGATTGTGGAGACTGTCGTGCCAATGACTCGTGCGATTAACATCTTGCGCTCCTAGAACTTTTCATAAACGTCCCGAAGGTTTCCTTGAAAGACACTCATCGGATGTTCAAACCTTCGGGACGGTTCGCGCCGACTAATAGTTCTTTGCAGATGAAGCAACCGTTTCCGTCTTTACGGACGCCTGGTTGCTCGGACCTTGAATGATCTTCACCCCCGCGCTCGCGCCGATGCGCGTTGCCCCTGCTTTGATCATATTCTCCGCATCCTCATACGTGCGGACTCCGCCCGAGGCTTTCACACCCATCTGCGGACCGACTGCCTTGCGCATCAAGGCGACATCGTGAACGGTCGCGCCTCCGCTTGCAAAGCCAGTGGATGTTTTGACAAAGTCCGCGCCCGCTTCTTTCGAGATTAAACTTGCGATGGTTTTTTCTTCGTCTGTCAATAACGCGGTTTCGAGAATCACTTTAACAATATGACCGCGCGCATGTGCCGCATTGACGACGCCGCGAATATCTCTTGCGACCAATTCTAAATCGCGAGCTTTCAACGCGCCGATATTGATGACCATGTCAATTTCGGTCGCGCCCTGTTTGATGGCGGTCTCGGTTTCGAACGCTTTGGTTTCTGAAGAAGTTGCACCCAGCGGAAAACCGATCACTGTGCAAACTTTGACTGGTGATCCCTGCAACAGTTGCGCGCACAGACTCACCCAGGTCGGGTTCACACATACAGAAGCAAAATTATGTTTGCGCGCTTCAAAACAAAGTTGGGCAATTTCCTGTTGTGTAGCATCGGGCTTGAGCAAAGTATGGTCAATCATGTTTGCCAGACTGAGATCACTGGGAATCACCCCCAATGTGGACGTTAACCGCTCCGCCCCCGCGTTGATGACGTTGCCTGCTTTATCCACACATAACTTCACGCAGAGTTGATTCGCGCAATCAAACTTGCATTGATACCCATCAGACTGCGAACCGCGCTCCTGCTCTTCCATCATCGCGGCAAGCACTTCGTGGGTGATGATCTCTACGAGTTGTTCCACCAATTTTGGATCGGGTTTCATTGAGTCTCTTTGTGTAATCGGTGGTCGAGTAGCCCCGAACGTTTGTTGTGAGGGGCATATCGAGACCACCTGTTACAAGGATTTTTCTTGTTACCTGTTGGTCTCGATACGCCTTCGGCTACACCTGCACTTGCGTGCGGTGCAAGTGTCGCCTCAGTCTACTCGACCAACGGAAGTATCTTTATTTCAAATACTGCCTCTCAACGGCCTTGATCTTATCTACACGTTTCGCGTGGCGGTCACCGCCGAACTCGGTTGTCAGCCAGGTCTTGACGATTTGCTTCGCCAAGTTGACGCCGATCAAACCCGCGCCGAGGGTCAGCACATTTGTATCGTTATGCTCGCGGCTGTTGATCGCGGACGAAACGTCATACGCCATCCCCGCGCGCACCCCAGGGACTTTGTTCGCGACAATGCAACTGCCGATCCCTGCGCCATCAATCATGATTCCGCGCCAAGCTTTGCCCGTTCCTACAGACTGCGCTACAGCATGTGCAAAATCGGGATAATCCACAGCTTCCTTGCTGACTGTACCTACATCCATTACATCAAACCCCAGCGAATTCAAATCGTTCTTGAGCGTTTCCTTCAACTCAAAGCCACCATGGTCTGCGCCAATGGCAACAATCTTTCTTGTGGAAGAAGTTGAGGCTGAAGACTGCCCGCGTTCAGCAGTCCCCAAGACTTGATGAACTACATTCTGCACAATTTGGTGGATTTCTGTGTCATCTATGACGGTGGGCATAATTGGTTTGATTATCTTCGTGATGAGGGTTTGCGTCAAGTGGAAAGGGTCGAAAAGAATGACACTTCGGTATCTTCTACCGATTACATGGGTTCTTAAAGATAGAGGCAATCAAATGTGGAGAAAACCATGAAAAAAGACAGCGAATTAACCAAGAAGCGGAACGAACTTAAGCAAGAGATTACAAACGGCATGGACGGCTTACTGGCAGGCCTAGTATTCGATCGCGTAAGTCGTCTCACTCAAAGACTCGGGGGCAGATCGAATCCGCCATCTCTTTATTACACCACGGCCATTGTTGCCATTATCATTTTGATTCCCGGCTTAGTTGCCACAACCATCCTCGAAGAATCAGATAAATTCAAAAAAATAGGCTTAACAGTTTCGGTCTATCTCGAATTTTCTCTCATTGCATTGATTACTGCCAGAATCAACATGAGACGTTTTTTGGAAAACGTGCGCGATCATGTCATAGATTCCATCGATTCTGTGAAGAATCTGACTAGCCTTCGTCTGTGGCTGCCAAAACTTTGGACGACCGGCAAATCACTGTCATTTGGACTAGTGTTTGGTTTTCTTGTCACAGCAGTCGTAGTGAAATTTACAAGCCAATCCGTTGGAGAATTTATCGGTATTGGCGCAACAATCTCCTCGCTTCTTGCTTCAATATTGTTTGGAATCGCCACTTATTACATCTTTCAGATGCTTTTTTTGCCTTGGGAACTTAGCGGTTATCAGTATGAGTTATACGAACCTGACCCAAGCCATTCCAACATCATCATGCAGTTGTCACATATTCTGAACAATTACACATACATTGTTGCCACGTTTGTTGCAGTCTGGACCTTATATATCGGTTCCAACCCAATAACCGTATCAACAAATTTGATTGTTCTTTTCGCGGGCTGGCTTCCCTTAGCTGTTCAGTTTATGGGCAACCAGGCAGCTCTGGGCAGAATTATTAGAACAGCCAAATGGAATACTCTAAAGCAAATCGAGTTAAAAATCAAATCAAAACAAGCGGCATCAAATCCAGACGACAAAGAAACTTTGGAATCCATCAGTCGGCTTATGGATTACCACAACCGAATAAGCAAGACGCGAAACGCGGCACTGGATATTAGTGCAGGATTGAGTTTCCTAAACCAATTACTACTTCCATTGTTGGCTTTTGCTCTTGGAAATCTCAATGAGATCGTTAAATTTTTTCGGTAATAGTTTCTGAATACCTTAACTTTTGCATTTATTCCACGCAGAAAGAAATTTGGCAAAATATCCTTCAACCGAATATTTACTATGGCTTCTAATAGATTCTCTCTTTCTTTTCCAGCATTTCGACAAATTGCTGAATATGCTTGGCACGAGTCCCTGCTTTTTTAGCAGTCTGGATTCTGAATAAAATCGCATAACGATTTACACTATTCAAAGCAGCGAAGAAAGTTTTAGCTTTCTTATTCCTGTTCAACGCTGCTTGAAAATCTTCTGGGACTGAAATATTCTTCTGCGAAGCAGATACGGCGTCCCAGCGACCATCTTTCTTCGCAGCTTCAATCGCCTTGAGTCCCGCGGGTTTCATCTCGCCACTGGCGATCAGCCTCTCCGCTTTTTCAGTATTGATCTTCGACCAGATGCTCTTCGGTCCGCGCGGGGTGAATTTCTGAAGCCAATACCTATCGTCAAAACTCCATTTCTGCCCATCAATCTAGCCGTAACACAAGGCGATATCCAGCGCTTCCTGATAAGTGACAGAGGCGATGCCCGAATCCTTTTTCGCGAGCTTTAGCCACACACCGGCGGATTTATCGTGTTGTTTGGCAAGCCAGTCCGCCCATTTCTTTTTACTCTCGAAAGGCAGGATAGGAAGGTCCGTGGATTTCATAAATTTCAGGCTTTGCTTTTCTTTCGTCCCGCGTGAACTTTCGCAATTGATTCAGGTGCTTCTTTCCAGGTCGCGGCGATGAGCTTTGCCAGCGCGGGATTCTTCGCTTCCTCCACGCTCCAGACTTTGATGTGCCTCAATCGTTTTCCTCCACCAATCAACAACTTTTCAGAGTCAGGAAGTCCCGCGCCAAAGAAGAAGCCGAAGTTCACGTAACCTTTTTTCTGTGGGGCAACATAACAAATCCGGTCAAACGGAGAATCGTTGACCGAATATCCAATTGCGTCATGATAGATGAATTCATGCGCGTCAGGCATATTCTTTCTGGCAACAGCGCGTAACGCTTTTGCAATTGCCTGTAAATCAGCAGGTAGATTTGCAAGCCA
>JAKEFL010000034.1 GCA_022616105.1 Anaerolineae bacterium
CGGACACACCGACGCCAACACCAACGGATACACCAACGCCAACTCCGACGGACACACCGACGCCAACACCAACGGACACACCAACGCCAACTCCGACAGATACACCGACGCCAACATCAACGGATACACCGACACCTACACCCACGGATACTCCGACCAACACGCCAACGGACACACCAACGAATACGCCCACCAATACGCCTACGAACACTCCAACAAATACTCCTACCAACACGCCGACACCCACACCAGATTTTGGAGCGTTAACACCGGGCTATTGGAAGAATCATAAAGCTCAAACAACGGCTCTACTTCCGATCACTCTTGGCAACTACCACGTGGACACATTCGCAAGGGCGAGAGCCGTATTCAACAAGATGAACTGCAGCAGCTCTAAAGCCAATGATGCGATTGGCTGTCTGGCGGGTCACTTGCTAGCTGCCAAGCTGAACGTCAAGAACGGTGCGGATGCGTGCATCCAGCCAGTGATCGCCCAGGCCGATGCGTTCCTGAGCGGTCAAACAGTCAATGGCGTCCCTGGCATCAACTATATTGGACCATCGGGGACTTACACCTTGACCAGTGCACAGCGCGCCCTTGCGATCAGTCTCAAGACCGCGCTCGACCTGTACAACAATAACATTAGCTGTCCCTAATCTGACACACTGGTTCGTAGCGTTCTAACAAAAAATCAGGACGATGAGATACTCTCATCGTCCTGATTCATAATTGTGACTGAATATCTGGAAATAACAGGGGAGGCGGGCTATTTCCGGCAATGAAATTATTGTGAATCTACAAACTTGAAAAGTATATAATGATTCCGGGTATTGGGATGAATCATGCAGACGGCTGAATTGTTTGTAATTGACTCAAATTACTTCATATAGATATCAGTTGTGAAACTTAGGTAAGGGAGTTGCCGAATGCTGCGCACGCGAAAGCCTGTCTCTTTTATAACGGGCATACTCACTGCGATTATTACACTCGCAATATATGGGCACGCGCGGCACATATTACTTCGACGCGTTCGACTCGCGCAAGCAGATATACATCGGGCCATAACCAACTCTGACCTGAAAGTTTGGGCGGCAGACCACGGTCCGCCGCCCGTTTTTTTACTTTTTGCTAACATTCCCATGCTACACTTCTTAATATGTCATTGCGAGGAGCGTTCGTTGCGACGAAGCAATCTCCTCATCTATAGGGCATCTTTATATTAACGTTGAAAAAACTTTAGTGTCAAACATCGGTAGACATTCATACAAGAAGCAGTATAATTTTCTCCTGAAAGGCATTTCATGTCATGCTAAAGAATTTTGTAAAAATCTTCGGGGGAGACCCCAATAAAAAGACGATTGAACAATATAGTGGAATTGCGAAAGAGATCAATGCACTTGAGTCTCAATATGAGGCATTTAGTGATGAAGAACTGCGCGCCAAAACAGATGAGTTCAAGGCGCGTATCGTTGAGCTTATCGGCAATGTCGAAGGCTTGGACGAGAAGGAACAATTCAAAGCCCAGCAGGACGCGCTGGATGAAATCCTGCCTGAGGCGTTCGCGGCAGTCCGTGAGGCATCCAAACGCACGATTGGTTTGAGGCACTATGATGTTCAGTTGATCGGCGGGGTGGCGCTTCACCGCGGCTCCATTGCAGAGATGCGCACGGGCGAAGGGAAGACACTGGTCGCCACGATGCCGATCTATCTCAATGCATTGCTTGGCAAAGGGGTCCATCTTATTACAGTGAACGATTATCTGGCGCGCCGCGACGCGCGTTGGATGGCGCCCATCTTCCGACTGCTTGGGCTGTCGGTCGGTGTGCTGCAAATGGCGGCAGCGACAGAGAATGGAAAGAAGGCGTTTATCGTTGATTTTGAACGCGAGTCTACGCATGAAGATCAGAATCATCTGCGCATGGTGGACCGAGCCGAGGCTTATGCCGCAGACGTGACGTATGGAACGAACTCCGAATTTGGTTTCGATTACCTGCGCGATAATATGACCATGCGCCTGAGCGACCGCGTCCAGCGTGGTCACCACTATGCGATTGTTGACGAGGTGGATAATGTGTTGATCGACGAAGCACGTACGCCTCTCATTATCTCTGGTCCTGCCTCAGGTGACCTCGAATGGTATGGCAGGATGTCTCAGGTTGTGAAGCAGCTCAAACCTGAGGATTACGAATTGAACGAAAAAGATCGCGCCGTCTCCCTTACCGAAGCGGGCCTGGCGCGCGCTGAACAGTTGTTGAACCAGCCTCTGATGGACCCGGATCGCCCCGAGGATGTCACCCCTGAACAAGCACGATTGAGGGGATATCTGGAACAGGCGCTGCGCGCCCAATTTATTTTCAAACGCAATAAGGATTATCTGGTTCAGGCTGGCAAGGTTGTCATCGTCGATGAGTTCACAGGGCGTCTCATGCCCGGGCGAAGGTGGAGCGACGGTCTGCATCAGGCAGTGGAAGCCAAAGAAGGCGTGAAGATCGAACCCGAGAACGTGACGTATGCGACCATCACCCTGCAAAATTACTTCCGCATGTACAAAAAGCTTGCCGGTATGACAGGCACCGCGCTCACCGAAGCGGAGGAGTTCAGCAAGATTTACAACCTTGAAGTGACGCCCGTTCCGCCGAACCTTGAATATCAGGCTTTTGGCAATAACGCGCCGTTGATCGAAGTCAAGGCAAAAGATGAAGATGGTTACGCTTATTCATATTTTGCCAAGCGGGAGGCTTCCCCCCGCTCAGGGGGGACGGGAGGGGGATCCGAACCTCTCTTCTACCGCCGCAAGGATTACCCCGATATCATCTACAAAACGGTGGAGGCAAAACTACGCTCCATCATAATGGAGATCGTGCGCGAACATGTGCGCGGACGCCCATTGCTGGTTGGTACAACATCAGTGGAATCATCGGACCTGCTTTCCAACCGGCTCAAGGCTGAGTCTGTCCGCCGCTTATTACAGATTGCCCTCGTGCGACGCGTCTGGATGGAAGCGAACAACCGCGAAGAGGATGGGCGGCTCATCCCTGAACTTCAGCAATTCAATGAGCCGCTTGAAAAAGTCACGCCTGATTCATTGCGCAAATTCATCCAGCCTTTCGGTCTGACGAACATCAGTCTGGAAGACCCTTCCAATCTGCCTGTCATACTTGATCTGCTTCGTCTGGATGAATCGAACAGCAATCGATTGAAGTCTGTACTACAAGGTGGAGTTCAGCATCAGGTGTTGAACGCGCGTAAGCATACCGAGGAATCACAGATCATCGCGGGCGCAGGCGCGTTCGGCGCAGTGACCATTGCCACCAACATGGCCGGCCGCGGCGTGGACATCAAACTTGGCGGTGAACTCGCTGAAGAAATCATCACAGCCGTGAACCGCGTGCTTGGCAAAGCCGGCTATGAAAACCCCTTTGATATGACCCAGGAGGAGCGACGGCAGGCTCTAAAAAATGTTGACCCATCGAACTATGGTCTATATGATGCCGAAGTGAAACACTTCCTGGAATACTTTGAAAACATGGAGCTTGTGAAACAACTGGGAGGCTTGCATGTCGTCGGTTCGGAACGACATGAAGCGCGGCGTATTGACAACCAGCTACGCGGACGTTCGGCGCGCCAGGGTGACCCGGGCTCTTCCCGTTTTTACCTCTCACTTCAGGATGATCTCATGCGCCTGCAGGGTGGCTCGCAGGTCAGCAGTTTGATGGAACGGCTGCGTGTGGATGACTCTCTGCCTCTCGAAGTGCGCGTGGTCGGAAACATCATCGAACAATCACAGCATCGCATCGAGGGCGCGAACTTCGATGTGCGCAAGCATTTGCTTGAATATGATGATGTGCTCAATAAGCAGCGCGCCCAGATCTACGGTCAGCGGGACCGCATTTTTGTGAAAGAGGATCTGAGCGACGATATCAATGAACTGCTTGAACTGGAAGTGAGACAGCGCGTGGAAACTGGTCTCGCCGATGAGGAAGGTCCCTGGAAGTTGATCGCCTGGCTTGAACAGGTTCAACCTCCCTTCATGTCTGGTGATCGCCTCTTTCCCAGCTTTGGCATGTCTTTGTTGCTAAGAGAATTAAATCTGGAGTCCGATGGCGCCGCGGCGCCACTGTCGGATGAGCGGAAGCAAGCTTTTGCACTCCAAATTAAGAACATCATTTCACGTGCCATTGATGCTGAAAATGCTCATCACTTGAGCGCCATAGACGCTTTGATCGACAATACCGAACAAGGTCTTGAAGCACAGATCTCCGCACGCGAGGACACGCTGGATGCTTATTTTGACGGCTTACGTGATATGGAGGAAACGCCGCGACCACAAAAGATTCTGGAGGAAATCAACAACCTCCTTGGAATGCAATTAAGACTCACCAATGAACAATTGCGCGCCCTCGGTGAAGACCCACAGGATGTAAAAGAGGATATTCGTAATCTGCTCTCCGCGAATTTAACCGCAATCTACGCCTCGCGCGTGATCGCTGCAGTGCAGAATCGTTTTGGCGAATCACTGGGCGAAAAATTCGAGGTCTCAGGTTGGGATGATGCGGCGGATAAAATTCTCGAAGCTGCACAGAACGCACTGACCCGCCGCCGCGAACGATTCGTGGGGGAGAGCGGTCAGATCGCGCGTGATATCAACAATCTTATGACGTCTGACCCTTCAACACGCCCTATCGGGCAGTCAGGGCAAGGTTGGAACGACACCACCAAACTTCAATTATTGCTAACCGTCTCGCAGGGTGCACGAACTGCCTTCGACCAAAAGACGCATAGGCAAGTCAAGCAAATATTCAGCCGTTTTAGTTATGTTTTCCTGATCGCACAATTACTCGAAGGGCGCGAAGCGGAACAGGTCGTTGAGGATGTATTGAGTCATCTCGAAGAAGCGGAAGAGGCGTTGCAACTCGCATGGGGCGAACGTGAGTTCAACCGTGTCTCTGCAAACGCCCAACGGCTTGCAGATTTCGGCGCGGCTGCTAAAATGGCTTTCGGGGAGGAAAGACTCAATGAAACAGTAGCAAGCCTGGGCGAGTCTGATCGAGAGGCGTTGATCGAGTCTGTTGGGAAATATGTGCTCAATGAGGTCCATCGACAGTTGCTGCTCGGCGCCACATCCGAATTGTGGGTGGATTATTTAACTCGCATCGAAGCATTACGAGTTTCGATAGGCTTGGAGGCTTACGCACAGCGTGACCCGCTGGTACAATATAAAGGTAGAGCGTCCGAAATGTTCGCACAATTGGTGGAAGATATTCGCGGGCTTGTGATCGGCAGGGTATTTGCTTATCGCCCCAGACCCGTTGAAATCACACCGGTTGAGAGCGTGGATGCGCCTCCTGTGAGAACACAAACAGCACAAGTGGATAACGGTAAGAAGAAGAAACGTCGACGACACTAAATGATATACAGCGTAGTCTGCGCTCTCTAGCGCGCACACTATACCCTTATATGGCAGAACGAGTCACGGCTTCTCTCAATACGTACCGCGCCCTCCCCAAGGTGGAGCTGCATCGCCACCTGGAAGGCTCGCTGCGTTTGGATACCATGGTTGATATCGCACAAAAGCATGGCATCGAAATCCCTGAAGATGTATTGAGGCTGAGCACCATGGTGCAGGTGCAGGAAGAAGATAAATTTACCTTCCAGAATTTCCTGTCAAAATTTAATACATTGCGTCTGTTCTACCGTTCGCCGGATGTGATTCACCGCATCACCCGTGAAGCCATCGAGGATGCAGCAAAAGATAACATCAGATATATGGAGCTGCGTTTCACGCCTGTAGCGCTCAGCCGCGCAGAGCGTTTTCCATTGCACGATGTCATTGATTGGGTAATTACCAGCACCAAGGAAGCGTCTGAAAAATCGGGTGTGATCGTACGGTTGATTGCATCCGTGAATCGTCATGAGAGTGCAGACCTGGCAGAACAGGTTGCCTGGCTGGCAATTGAACATCTAACGGATGGCATGGTGGCACTGGATCTCGCCGGCAATGAAGCCGAATACCCATCCGAGCCATTTTATGGGATCTTCAAGGAAGCCAAACAATCTGGCTTACATGTAACCATCCATGCGGGTGAATGGGGACCCGCCAAGCATGTGAAGGAAGCGATTGAAGAGATCGGCGCAGAACGTATAGGTCATGGTGTGCGTACACTTGAAGACAAAGGCATTGTGGATCTGGCGCGTGAACATGGAACAGCCATGGAAGTCTGCATCACAAGCAATTATCAATCTGGTGTTGTTCAATCACTCGATACACATCCACTGATGGACATGTTGAATGCTGGCTTGAATGTGACCATCAATACCGATGACCCAAGTATTTCGCGAATCACATTGAGTCATGAATATTACACAGCTTGTGAGGACCTGCAAATGTCCCACAGTATATTGAGAGAACGTATCGTTGCCGCAGCACAAGCCGGGTTCCTCGCTGAAAGTGAAAAGGAAAAGTTAGTGGAGCAGCTAAAGAAAGACTTGAAAATGTAAATCGCACCACAAGGACCCCAAGGGTATCAAAGGCGCTCCTTTGTATTCTTCGTGATTTTGTGGTGTTTTCCCTCACCTAACCTCTCCCGATGGGAGAGGAACTCCCTTCTCCCTTCGGGAGAAGGGTCGGGGATGAGGGGTAAATCACACAAAAGGAGTTAGCCATGAAAGATTTCTTTAAAGCACGTGATGTTCTAAAAGTTGGGGATAAGGATTACGTTATCTATCGACTCGATGCATTGGAAAAAGCGGGTCTGACTACCCTCAACCGGCTTCCGTTTTCCATCCGAGTCGTACTTGAGGCCGCCCTCCGTCAATGTAATGACAACGAGATCACGCAGGACGATGTGAAGAACATCGCTGCATGGACGCCCAATGGCGTGCGCCCTGGCATCCCATTTTTGCCGGCGCGCGTCATCATGCAGGATTTCACGGGAGTCCCCGCAGTGGTGGATCTGGCTGCGATGCGCGCGGCAGTAGCACGTCTCGGTGGTGACCCGAAGCGGATCAATCCGCTGGTGCCTGTGGATCTGGTTATCGACCATTCCATTCAGGTGGATTTCTTCGCCACCGCGGATGCACTCACGCGTAATACCGAAATTGAATTTCAGCGCAATCGCGAACGCTATGAATTTCTCAAGTGGGGGCAGAAGGCATTCAGCAATTTCCGCGTGGTGCCGCCAATGACCGGAATCGTGCATCAGGTCAATCTCGAATATCTCGCCGATGTTGTGATGACAAAACCTTCCGAAGGTTCTGAACCTTCGGAAAGTTTACTCGCCTTCCCCGATACACTTGTCGGCACAGACTCGCACACCACGATGATCAACGGGCTTGGTGTAGTCGGTTGGGGTGTGGGCGGGATCGAAGCCGAAGCCGTCATGCTTGGTCAACCCATGGACATGCTTCTGCCCGATGTTATCGGATTCAAACTGTATGGAAAGCTGCGCGATGGCGTCACTGCAACTGACCTTGTACTGACTGTCACGCAAATGCTTCGTATGAAAGGTGTTGTTGATAAATTTGTGGAGTTCTTCGGCGAAGGTCTTAATTCAATGTCTCTTGCAGACCGCGCAACCATCGGCAACATGGCTCCCGAATATGGCGCGACGGTTGGTTACTTCCCTGTGGATGCTGAAACGATCCGTTATATGAAAATGACAGGCCGCCCAAAAGAAGTGATCGAACGGACAGAAGCCTATATGCACGCGCAGGGACTCTTCCGCGACCCATCCACACCTGACCCCGAATTCACCGACGTGCTCCAACTGGACCTTGGTTCTGTTGTGCCGTCATTGGCTGGCCCCAAACGCCCGCAGGATCGCGTGCCGATGTCTGAATTGAAAGAGACATTCAACAAAACCCTTACTGCTCCGGTCAAAGAGCGCGGTTTTGAACTCAAGCCTGAGGCCGTGAGCACTGAAGCAACCTTCGGCACAAACGGCGGCTCGATGAAGATGAAACACGGCGCGGTCGTCATTGCCGCGATCACATCCTGTACGAACACATCGAATCCGTCTGTGATGGTCGGCGCGGGCTTGCTTGCAAAGAAAGCGCTTGAAAAAGGTTTGAGTGTCAAGCCTTATGTAAAGACCAGCCTTGCGCCTGGGTCGCGCGTCGTAACCGAATACCTCAAGCAGGCGGATCTGATTGACCCGCTTGCGCAACTTGGCTTCAACGTCATCGCCTATGGTTGTACGACTTGCATTGGCAACTCGGGTCCTCTTCCAGGAGAAGTTGCCAAAGTCGTCACGGGCAGTGATCTCGTCGCCGCGGCAGTCCTTTCGGGCAACCGTAACTTTGAGGGCCGCATCCATCCATTGGTCAAGGCGAACTTCCTCGCTTCCCCCCCGCTCGTGGTTGCATACGCGCTTGCGGGTACGGTTGATATCGATCTTGATAAGGAGCCGCTCGGCGAAGGCAGTGAAGGTCCTGTTTACTTGAAAGATATCTGGCCCACACAACAGGAGATTGCCGAAACCATTGCCTCGAGTTTGAATGTGAGCATGTTCGAAGATCGCTATGCCAGTGTGTTTGAAGGATCAGAGATGTGGAAAGAGATCAATGTCTCTGGCGGTGACTTGTATGAATGGGATGAGGCTTCGACATATATTCATCATCCGCCCTACTTCCAGGAGTTGACTCTTAATGTGTCTTCAGTTGAAAACATCAAAGGTGCGCGTGTGCTTGGTCTGTTCGGCGACTCGATTACAACCGATCATATCTCACCCGCAGGCAATATCGCCACAGACAGCCCGGCCGGGAAATATTTACAGGCGCGCGGCGTTCAGCCAAAAGATTTCAATTCATACGGTTCGCGCCGCGGCAATGACCTTGTAATGGCGCGCGGCACGTTTGCAAACATTCGTTTGAAGAATTTGCTCGTCGCGCCAAAAGAAGGCAACTGGACGAAACATTTCCCTGAAGGCGGGGAGATGAGCATCTACGATGCGGCGATGCAATATAAATCTGAAGGCGTTCCCGCGATTGTTATTGCTGGAAAGGAATATGGTACAGGTTCCAGCCGCGATTGGGCAGCAAAAGGACCGTTACTGCAAGGCATCAAAGCCGCAATTGCCGAATCCTTTGAGCGCATCCATCGCTCGAATCTGGTTGGCATGGGCGTTCTGCCTTTGAAATTCATGGACGGTCAAAATGCCGAATCGCTGGGACTCAAAGGTGATGAGATCTTCGATATCGAAGGCTTGAGCGATACCATGGCTCCCAAATCTGTCCTCACTGTGAAAGCGACAAAACCCGATGGCTCTATGGTGATCGGATTCAAAGCCACTGCATTGCTGAATACCGATGTGGAAGTAAATTACTATCGCAATGGTGGTATTCTGCATACGGTGTTGAGGAATTTGGTCAGGTAGATTCGTATTGCGTACTGCGTAAACATGACTCACCCCGAATTTAATTGCTCAAGCTTTTAGCCACGGATTTCACTGATTTACATGAAATAAGCCGACCCGGTCCAGAAGGTCGGCTTTTCGTTCGGCTCATTTCCTGGCAATTCATTCAAAAACTTGTACTGAGCCTGTCGAAATATCAGTGCCAATCCGTGCAATACTTGCACCCGATTTGTCCCAAAGGGACAAATCGTGCGTTCCCTGGCACCGCCCGCCAGGGCAAATGTGGTGCAGTGCAGGTGTCTGTGGCTGAATCCTTAAGGTTGGGGTTAATCATGTTTCGTTTAGACTTTGTGTCCTCTCGTCAGGCGCGTATGTTGGAAAAACTTTCCAGCAAAACTGCGGGCAATTTGTTTTCTAACCTCCGCGAAAAATCATGGAGTTCAAGAGCAGAATACTGATCAGCACAGACACGACGAGAATACCGATGGACGGAATCCAGGATCCCATAAAACTGAGAATAAGCCCGCTGACGATCAATACCGTTAACAAGATAATCGCATTCCAGACATTCCCTGCCTTGCCTTGGCAAAAATCGGACTTACTCATCGAATACAAGCCCCAGCCCAATCCGATCACACTGAACGCGACCAACCCGGTCACGATCATACTCCCACTTCCAGGCAGGTCAATGATGAAGATGCCGCATGTTCTTTCGCGGTTTGGGATCGGATAGGAAGCGTATACCTGGACGTTGGCGAAGATGAAATTGCCCAGGTCGATGTTTTCAGGTCCGACAGCCCATTCCAATCTTTTCGATTTGCCAGGCGCAAGGTCAAGGGATTCAAGCGACAATTCCGGATCGAAGGCAGCGCTGATCTCCGTTCTCACGGAAGGGTAGAGCGGCTTGTCTGTGGTATTCGATACTCTTAGCGAGATGGTGCCGATCTCATTGCGAGTCAGAAGGATGGGACAAACAAGCCCGCGCAGTGGGGCGCTGGCGCGTCGCTGGAATCCGTAGGAGGCGGCTTCCATATCCGCCCAGGTCGAAATTCCTGTCAGGAAAAGTCCTGTGACCACTGCCAATATATGAAATAAGACTCCAAAGATGGATGTGGTTTGATTAGTCTTCATAAGGTTATATTGTCTGTTGAATTGGATGACAAGCCTACTACTTAGAAAAGAGGCTTGCTTGTTGACCAGTCTCTTTTGCATTAAAACTCATATTCGGAAAAGTACATTACATCCTCAGCTTTGCGAAGTGTGCGCTCCATTTTTCGCAAGGCTTTGTCAAGTGCATTTATATCTTCGTGTTTCTCGATTGCTATCTTTGCGAATTCCAGACTAGCGCGCACAAGACTAAATGCAGGACCAAGAATAGCAGGATCATTCGCGCTGGCTCGAAATTTTGAAGCCTTTTGCGTTACTTCATCGAGAAGAGGTTTCCAATCTTTCCGAATGCTGATTTTTAGTTCAGTCGGTTGCCAGCCAGGGTCGAGGCTCTCAATAATTTTCCCTTGTTGTTTTGCCGCTCGATATGTGTTGGACATTGAACCAGAAATTCCGCGCCCAAAAAAGATGTTATAGCCCTCAAGCAACCCATCGTAAATGATTTTGCCTTTGAAGGGCAACAAAACCGTTTTAACGTATGCTGGAAACGGCATTCCACTTAACACAATTTCCAGAGGTTCGATCAAAGCCAGTACACCATAAACCTTATTATTCCCAATAAAAATTGCATGCTTCTTCAGTATGCGATCAATAAAGAAATCGCCAGCCACAAAATTCTTCCAGCCAGAGACAATGGCAAGCTCGTCAGGTGACAAACCAAACGGATTTTCCTGGATGAACTCATCAATCAATACTGGCTTTTTGTATAAAGCATTTCGCAGTTTCACTCTTTGTTCATTTGAAATTTCCTGATACTGATCTACAGTATCCAGGCCCTTGATGATTTTCAAGTGGCGGTTGGCAAACGTCTGTAAGGCAGGCATTAGTTTGAAAAACAAAGCGGCATCATCAGGTGAAAGTCGCATGAGATCACTCTCCTGTTTTGTTTAGAAATACCTTGCAAAACTGGAACAGGCACAGTCAGTTTGTGATGTGTTGACTGTCACGGCAAAAAAGCGCATCAGCGGACAAGATTCAAAATCGTTGATCGTGGGAATTGGAGACGGAGTGGGGGAGTTCATGGGCGAAGGAGTATCGGTAGGAGAAATGGGTTCAGTCCCAGTGACGGATACATAACCCAGCCGGATGCGTGCTTGCGCAGATGTAGTGTTATCTCCGATAAAAAGGAAGTTCGGCGTTTGATACGGATCAGGGAAGCCCTCGAAATTGCTGTAATCTCGCAAAGGACCCGTGAGGATGGACGCGCCGTTGGCAGTCAGGGTGTAAGTATCGTTGGCGATGGTTAACTGATAATCTATCAGGCTCACAGTAGGGTTGAAAATAGCGCCTTCCCCGTGTGTGAATAATCCACCCTTTATATCGTCATTTTGTACCCAGAGTTCATTTTCCCAAAAGGCTAATTCAATGCCTCTGGCATCTTTACCCAGGATAATCATAATGAATCCTGCACGATTATTATTTGAGTGAGACTCATTTTCCACCTGCACTGAGAAATTCACCTGAAAGCCTGTTGCCCGATCTAATAACGGAAATCCGGGTGTAGATCCACCATTTGACACCCACCCAGCATAAGTCTCGCTACCGGATGTGGTTGTATTTAGAACGGTTGCCGAGTTTTCATATGTCGGAGTAGCTGCGCCAGGTGGAAAATCGATAAAGTTCATGAATTGCGTCGCGGGAATGGTTCCTGAGACAGCATCATAAAGAACGAGTGTTTTTCCATTAACCTGTGCAATTGCATTTGCACGTTTCAAGTTGAAGGAAAACAGAATTCCAACGATCAAGATCAAACAAAGAAGAGGAAAGCCAAATTTATTCGTCATGGACATGGAATGAGTCTACCAAATTATTCCCACTATTCAAGGAGCCCGGCATCGCCAAGAAACAAAAAGCTCCATCCAGGGTGAGGGGGGCACCCTAAACGGAGCAAAGTCATTATTGCACATAACAACTTATTTTTCAAGTACTTTACGAAAGTGTAAGTTTTATAGGACTCTGCAGAAAACCATGCTATTCATTCTTATCAACCCGACTGAAAAACTCATCTTGCAGGCGCTTTGTCTCGGTATCATCTTTGATCGCGCGGATGGATTTTGCCAGCCCGCGGACGCGGGCGTCCAGCCAGAAATTGCCCTTCTCTGCGGTGGCCGGGATCCCATCGCCGCAATAATGGCTCGGGTAATCCGCATACCACCATACACCCACATCAATATTTAGATCGCGTAAATGCTGGAGCCTCCCCAGCGGCATGCCTTCTCCATCGGAGGGCATTGCATCGCTTCTCACCAAGTCAGGACGGATCGCCATGATAGCGCTTGTCTCTTTTTCGCCTGCATGCCCGTCTACAGTGGTTTCCTATTGAGCGCGGATCGCCGCTTCATCCTCCGGACTATAAAACTGCTCTGCGATATAGACAACGTAATCGCGCGGACTAGCTAGCTGTATCTGCGCGAGGTAGTGAATCAAACTGTCATTGCCGCCATGTGCATTGACAATGACGATCTTCTTGAGCCCATTGCGCGCAATTTCGCGGCAGGTGTTCTCAAGCAGGCGAATCGTTAGCTCTGGCTCAACCCCAATACAGCCGGGAGTATGCCGTGCTTCCAAAATTTGTGTAAATATGAAATCGGGAAACACAACCGCAGGCTCCAGCGCCGCGGCGCGATTGCATACTTCGCGGCCAATGAACATATCTGTCGCAAGCGGCAGATGATGTCCATGCCGTTCGATGCAGGATAAAGGGAGAAGGCAAACACCTTCTGCTTGTTGTACCGCTTCGGGAAAAACATCGCCAGTTAATTGAGGGGTGTGCACAATGGGTTGACATAGTCGGATAGACGGTTCACCATACGGGTAATCGAGCAAATTATCAGGAGGTGAGCCAATGCAGGCACCG
>JAKEFL010000255.1 GCA_022616105.1 Anaerolineae bacterium
CGGATCTTCCTTCCAAGCGCCGAGCAACGGGATGTATCCCGCGCCCCGTTCGGCGGACAAGCCCCCCACGCTCTTTGTGGGGGAGCGCAGCTCCGCCGAACTCGTTATTAGAGACCCATCGGGTCACTAATATCCAATCGATTCAACGACTGGAAAGGCTTCCTTGAACCTGCGGTTGTGCCATCAACATAAGAGATTATATATCTGTGCGGCATAATTCCATAAATAATTTTGGACGTTATGCTGTGTTCATTGTACATCTGAAAATGGGAGAGAACAAGCAGTTGGGTGTTAGAGATTGGAAGAAGAAACGCTAGGATGATATGATGGAAAAATGAAAGGTTTCAGGATCGTCACACAACTAATTGCCTTGCTCTCATTTGTTCTGAGTGGGTGTAGCAGAGGTATCTCACCCAGGGTGGGTCTGGAATTGATTGCTGAGGGATTCACTTCGCCGGTGCGCCACAAATAATACAAAGCCAACGCGCTGTCCTTGCGGCCGCGATAACTTTGGGTTCGTGTGCGCGTCGTCATCTCGAAGTCGCGGTTACTCACGACGCCGCGTTCGCGCAAGATGATCTGCATTTCGGCGATAGCATCGACGTGCTCGCGGTGCATGACCACGCGCCAGTGCGGCAGTTCGTCCATCGGCCGGACAGCCAGCCAGCCACCCCAGTCGAAGAACTTGCGCTGCTTGTACGTCACATCCTCCCACATGCCGGGCCTGTAATCGAGCACGCGACTGTACAGCGTGATGTCCTGGCTGCGAGCAATGATTTGGAGCGGGTCCAGTTGCAAGTACTCCATCGTACGCATGGCTTGCTCCGTGCCCCTGATGCCGCGCCAGCGCCGCCTGGGCCACAAGCCCTGCTTGCCGAGGATAAAGCGCCGTGCGGTAGCGATGTCGATGGTCAGCATAATGGGCCCTTGCGGAGACGCGCAGCCGGGTCAGGCGGCTCTAATTCCTGGCCGTGGGAACATAGTCCGGAACCGAGACTCCTTTCTGCCCGAGCAGCAGGCTCAACTGTGCCGCAATTTCCTGAACGTGGCGCATATTGTAGAGTTGTAACTCCGCGAAACTGACTTCACCCCAAGCAAAACGGCAGCGCCGTTGCGCCGTTTCGTCCGTCAGCGCTTCTATCGTCGCCTGGCATTTCTTGCGACAATCATCGAGATAGGCCTGAAGTTCGTCCTTCGTATAGGGCCTTTCAGGCAGGGGACCGTCTTCGTTCTGCTCAATCAGCGTGAAGGGAGTCGGAGGTAAGAAGCCCTCCTCCGCGCCGGTCAGGTAAAGGTCGAGCCAGAATAGGGCGTGATAGACACGATACCAGAACTGGGAATATTCTGGTCGCTCAGAAGGCTTCTCCCACAATCGTTCGTGCCATAGCTCGTCCGGACAGACGCGGATCATATCGTCGAGCGTGTCGATAGCACCCCCGAACTGCTGCCAGATGGTCGTTTTCCAGAAGCTATTCATTTTGAGACTCCTGCGGACTTCCGCTCTGCGTCGTTGGCTGCAACGATTGTTTTTCCACTCGCGCCAACCAGGCACGTATGTCTGGCTCGTGGTCATCATGAAAATGGTCAAAGAATTCACCCGCGGGGAAGCGCTGACCGTCCAACCACACAAGATGATAAACTCTTCCCCCTTGGTGCATTTGTTCAATTCGGACATCCTCGGGTAAGCCTTCAATGACAGTGAGGAGCTGCTGAAATACTTGATGCGATTCATCCAGGACTTCGCGCATCGAGCGCCCGCGATTGGACTCATAAATCCACGCATTGATTTCATCCTCACTTTGCAAGTGCGCTGGCCAGGGTGGAGGTGGTTCTGGTTCGCTGCGTTGGGCAGCCTGTAAGCGGGTGATAAGTCTGGGCTGCCAGCCGGTCAGGTGAGCGACGATATCTTTGATGGACCAGGGACCGTTCACGCCGGGTTGATCCATGCGTGTTGGGCTAATCTGATCGAGAAATGCCTCCCATTGCTGATACTCTTCCTGCAACCAATTCAGAAGTTCAGATTTTTTCATAGATAACTCCTTCAGAAGCGTGCACTATATGATTGCGGCACAGCGGCGTTTCTGCAAACAGGGTTAGGATTTGCTCAATGGTGAGTGATCGACTGGGCACGTGACCTCATCCTTTGGTTAATTATGAAAAAACATCTACAAGTGGTCATATACGTAGAAAACGTAATCTTGAGACGTTGTCTTGGCTCCCATATCTTGCGGTTTTCAGTGAAGTGATAGTCGTAGAAATGGCGAAAGGCATTTGCATTCATATCTTAACTTACTCCTCTATATGCGACCAAAAGCATTATAGCACGAGTGTTCTAATAAAGCCAAAGTATATGCCATCGGATGTGTCAGATTCTACAGAGAGGAAACTCCATGCCCGATAAGAAAAATGAATCGAAGACCACACCCCAACTGTCATCACGCTGACGTTGCTCACGCCGCGAAGGCAGCACGCTCACCTGCACTGCAACAAACGCAGTACGGCGCACTTTGCCGGGGATCGGGTACACGCTTTGTTGGGCCGCATAGCATTTCATTTACTCCATCTCTTGCATCCAAAGTTGATTGTCCTCTACCTTCACCGCGCGCTCAGCTTCATGAATCAGCCTGTTGAAACTTCGGCTGCATCGCAGCTTGGCATTCGGTGGCGCATAAGGATGGGGTAACGGCGTTGGTTGACTGTTCTGCGACACATTGAAACAGGGTGACCATTGCTGGATAAGCAATCGCTCGGCGGCATTCACATCATTGCCGACGATATTAAATTGCTCGTGTTGTGAACTCAGCAGTTCAATGGTGAATTTCATGGATTTCGGCCAGTTACACCAAACAAACCGCCCCATGATAGAGTGTCCTTTGAAGCCACTTAAGAGATGTTCCCAAACTCGTGCAAAAGCAAGGTGGGATTGGCCGGCATAGAAGACCACTGCTTCGTCTCGAAACAGATACAAATCCAAGTTCTTCCAATCCGCTGGGCATTGTTCAATGAGCAGGAATCGTTTGAGAGAAATGACAACCTTCTGGCAGTTCATGGGGTGGTCTTATCACAAATGGAATGCTGATCCAAACTGATTGAAACTGGTGCATAGCGGCCCAACTGTGTGCGTTTGTCTGTGTTTTTTCAGCGTCTCAACTCAAAGTGTAAGGGTATCAGTACCATTATCGGATACAGAAATGAAATTGACGGATGCAATATTAGTATCTATACGTTTCAGCTAAACCATGAATTATCTGAACATACCCCTTATCGGCCTCTTTCAGATTCGTGTCCATTTTTACAAATAGATCAGCATCATCAGTATATTCAAAGTCGAAAGCGTATGGGTTTTTTCTTTTCAAGTCTTTAAACATGCTGTATGCCCCTGTTTTGGAGTATGCAATGATCGGCTTTTGAAAGTTTGTCAATGTTGCATGTAATTCCTGAGGCACAGAACCACCTGATAGATCTGCGATGATTATTTTTGACAAACCCGCCATCGTAATAACAGTCTCTGTATAGTCCATATTGACCGGTCTTTCAAAGTCAAAGATCATGGGCATGTAGTTCTTTTCCTTCAGC
>JAKEFL010000256.1 GCA_022616105.1 Anaerolineae bacterium
ATAGTAAAATACATTCACCACCAAAGGAGCGAGAATGACTTTACCTATCTCTGCGGAAAAGCGCGTGTACGATAATGTTCTCGGCGCGATGGGGAATACGCCGCTTGTCCGCTTGAAACGGATCGGGCGCGACCTTCCTTGTCCTTTGTATGCGAAATTGGAGTTGATGAATCCTGGGGGTTCGGTCAAGGATCGTGTAGGGGCATTTATTATTGATCAGGCTGAAAAGCGCGGCGAACTTAAACCTGGTGGCACAGTTGTCGAAGCGACCAGTGGCAACACAGGTGTGGGACTTGCAATCGCGGCGGCGCTCAAAGGTTATAAAACAATTTTTGTGATGCCCGATAAGATGAGCAATGAGAAGATCCTGCTCTTACGCGCGTATGGTGCAAAAGTTGTGATTACCCCTACTGCGGTCGAGCCGGATGATCCAAGATCATATTATCAAGTGGCAGATAAATTCGCGCGCGAAACCCCGAACGCGATCCTCGCCAATCAATATCACAACCCTGATAATCCGCTCACCCATGAGATGACGACCGGGCCGGAGTTGTGGGAACAAACTGATGGTCGCGTGACCGATGTCATCATCGGGATGGGGACAGGAGGAACGATCACAGGAGTTGGTCGTTATCTGAAGTCCAGGAATCCGAACATCCAGATCGTGGGAATTGATATCGAAGGGTCGATCCTGACTGAGATCTGGCAGAACAAAGGGAAGATCCCTGAAGGCGCGTATCCGAAGACTTATAAGGTGGAGGGGATCGGTGAAGACTTTTTGCCAACCGCGCTGGACCTTTCGATTGTGGATTGGATCGAACGAGCGGGCGATAAGGAATCGTTCTTATGGGCTAGGCAATTGGTGCGGCAGGAGGGAATTTTTGCAGGCGGTTCATCTGGTTCGGCGCTGGCGGGCGCGATCAAGTATTGCCGCAAATTATCTGCGGATCGTTTGCCTGTTGTGATCCTGCCCGATTCAGGTTCGCGTTATCTTTCCAAGTTTTTCGATGACAAGTGGATGCGTGAATTTGGTTTCCTTTCGATGGAGTTCGGCGAAACGACTCTCGGTGATCTTTTGATCGCCAAACCTGACAAGATTTTGTATACAGCAATGCTTGGCGATTCCATTCGTAAAGTTGTTGCGGTGATGCACCAGCATGGAATTTCGCAAACGCCAGTTGTTGGCGCAGACGGCACGCTGGTGGGACTCCTCGAAGAGGTGGATCTGCTCAATCACATGCTCGACAAACATGAGCACAGCCAGGATGAACCGATCGACTCGCTTGTGCAAAACGCAAGCGCGGTCTTCCCACCTGAGACTTCACTTGAGGAAGCCATGCCCTCTTTGAAGTCGGGGCTTGCATTGATCGTGGTGGAGAACAGCCGGCCTGTTGGAATTTTGACAAAGATCGATGTGCTGGACTATGTGGCGGGAAAGATATAAATAAAAGTTAATGGAGAAGCGTGAATAAATAGCGAATCACACTAACTCATTACGTACTTCTTTGAGATGGTCAGCCGCTTTTGCTATCGCATTAATCCAATCCATAATCTCCTCCGGCCTTTCGTTGCTGGATTCATAATGCTTTCTCATTAGAGCGGCAAAGCCTTGAATTATTGCAATAGGTGTGGCAATCTCATGAAGCAAAATCGCCAGTTTTTGTTCAGGACTGGCTGAGGCATATTGATTCTGAAGAGATTTGTTCATAGTCTTTGCTCTTTAGTTTCTAGAGTTTCGGTGCTCACAAGGGTTGAGCTTCCGTCATTTGCATCGCGAGCGCAATTGCTCCCAGGCTGCCAGACTGATTCCCCAACGCGGGCGGGACGATATAGTTATCAATGCTTTCCAATATACTTTTACTCGAAACGTAACCATTCAATAGTTCACGGGCCCTTCGCCTGATCTTTGGGAACAGGAATTCGCGTTGCATCACGCCTCCGCCGAGAATGATCTTTTTCGGGGATAAGGTCAGGATGAAATTCATCAATGCGGATGCGATATAGTGTGTTTCAATATCCCAGAACGCATCCTCCTCAGGGACGAGTGCCCCACTTAAACTGAGTCGCTTTTCAATTGCGGGTCCGCTCGCGAGGCCCTCGAAGCAGTCGCCGTGGAAGGGGCAAATTCCAGGAAATGGATCCAGCTCTCGATTGTGAGGGATGAGGACGTGTCCCATCTCAAGGTTGAGCATGCCAACCAACGGTTTACCGTCCTTGATATAGCCGCCGCCAATTCCAGTCCCAATCGTAACGTATAGGGATGAATCCAATCCCATGCTTGCTCCCCAGGTGGTTTCGCCTAATGCCGCGGCATTGACATCTATATCGAAGGCGATATCCACATTCAAGGCGCGCTGTAGTGTCCCCCGAACGTCTGTATGACTCCAATTTGGTTTCGGCGTGAATGAGATGTGACCATACGTTGGAGACTTGGGATTCAAATCGAGTGGACCAAAACACCCAACACCAATTGCATGGATCTGCCCGGAAGAGACGAAAGGCTGGAAGAATTGAATCGCTCTTCTCAACGTTTCATCGGGCGTAGTAGTTGGGAAACGAACTTCATCAACAACGCGGTCCGGTCCATTGGCAACGACACAAACAAACTTCGTGCCGCCTGCTTCAATACCACCATAGAGTTGGGAATTTTTCATAATTACTAACGGATACCAATATCAATTAAGTTCATGTCTCTCTGAGCAAAGAGTCTCTAAACAATGGTTGGAGATGCTCCGCTTTCGCTCAGCATGACATTCCCGAGATGAAAATGTGTCTTAGACTTTTTCCACTATCATCTTCATACCGTGTTTTGGTCTGAGTGTGGCTTCGGGCTTGAAAGCGATCGGGTGATTCGGAACCAGCCTCAGGCGGAATCGTTGAAGCGCGATCACGAGGATCAACTGCATCTCCATGAGCGCGAAGTTGTTTCCGATGCAGACGTGAGGTCCCTCACCGAATGGATAATAAATGTGACGCGGGCGGTTTGCAACCTGCTCGGGTGTAAAGCGTTCGGGATCGAACCGTCCGGGATCGGGCCAGTATTTTGGATCGCGGTGTGTTATATAGGGGGTGATGAATATCAGAGTCTTTGGCGGAATGGGATATCCATCGATCACATCCTCTGTCACTGCCTCACGTGCAAATAGATATGCGGCTGGATATAACCGTAAGACTTCCTGAATGACTCGCTGTGTATATGTTAGTTTTGTCAGGTCCGCGGATGTGGGAATGCGTCCGTTGAGGACAGTTTTGAGTTCAGCGCGCACGCGTGTCTCAACTTCGGGATGCTCTGATAAAAGATAAAATGCCCACGCCATTGAAGCAGCAGTGGTTTCATGACCGGCAAAGAAGATCGTAACGACCTCATCGCGTGCCTGCTGGTCCGTCATTCCTTCCCCTGTTTCTTCGTCGCGCATGGCAAGCAACATACCAAGCAGGTCATCCGTCGGATTCTTGCGTGTTTCAGTGATAAGAGGATAGATCGTATCATTCAGGACTTTAAAGGCGCGGTTGTATTCCACATTGCGAGGCACGGGGATCGATAGCGGTGGCGCCCACATCTGTTGACTTCGCCAGAGCATGAATTTGGATGCAACGTTGAAGGCGTGACTCAGTGATTGAATCTTGTCGTCGATATCCGCGCTGAACATGGATTTGATGATAACCGTCAGGGTGAGGTGCATCATCTCTTCATCCAAATCGAGGGGCTGTCCGTTTTGCGCGTTTTGTTCCCATTTTTGGATGAAGGATTCGATCACATTGCCAGCTGTGGAGGTGAAAGCCGCGAGTCTTTCGCGATGGAATGCAGGCTGGAGCAATCGTCTCTCACGAAGCCAGAAATCCCCGTCAATCAGTGGCAGACCATTTCCAAGCAGGACGCGGCCCGTCTCCACGCTTCTGCCGCGGATGTAATTCTTGTAGTTATCCTGAAGGATGTATTTGACATAATCAGGATTTGTAATGAGGAAATATGTTGAATTGAGCAGTTTGAATTGAGCAATCCCGCCGAAATCCCGCGCCGTTTTTGTGAACAATCCCAGCATATTGCTGACCATCTCAGGCATTACACCGAGAATGGGTAGTCCGCGGGGTCCGGGAATGGATTTATAAGGCGTTTGAGATTGGGTCGTCATAACAGATGATTACTCTTATCCCGTTGCGACTCTTTGCACTTGGCAATCTGATTCAGTGATTGGCTTATGAAATTGTACCAGTTTATCAGTTATTCAGATGTGACGGTTCGGTTGGAATTGAGAAGTATGCAATGTATAATAACAAAATGATGGTTAGTAAATCCGGCATAATAACTTTAACATCGTTGGAAAGCAAAATCCATGAAACTTAAATACAATGAATTGGAAGGTGGGATCCGTCTGATCAAACTCATCGGTGCACTAGATATGACTGGAACATATAGTATCGAAGTCGAGTTTGTCCGTCAATGCGCAGGGGATAACATTCGCGTGCTTGTAGATCTATCCAGAGTGAATTACCTTTCCTCCATTGGTATCCCCATGTTGATCAACACAGCCAAATCGGTTGTCAGCCGCGGTGGGAAAATGGCTTTGCTCAACCCTCAGCAGAATGTCGCTGAGGTGCTGGATATCGTGGGCATTCAACAGATCATTCCCATTTATACTGATCTTGAGTCCGCGAAAGCTGGCTTGGACTCAAATATCAGCAGCCAGTAATTTCAATTCGATATCGTCATCTGATAATCTGATCATTTTTTCAAACTTCAGCCCGATCTTTTCAAGGACACGGATCGATCCTTGGTTTTCAGGATCGGTGATCGCGACAAGCCGCTTCAATCCGATCACATCCCGCGCGTAGTCCTTGACTGCTAAAGCTGTCTCTACCGCATATCCCTTAGACCAAAATTTTGGCAGGAAGGCATAGCCGATATCAACATCTTCCAATTCTTCGCGTTTTATTAGCCCGCACATACCAATTGACTCGCCTGACTCTTTCAACACAACCAGATACAAGCCAAACCCGTGTTTCTCATAACTGGCAATTGGTACTCTCATGATGTATGCGCGTGCATCCTCTAACGTCCGTACGCCTCGGTCGCCGATATTCTGAATAAAAGACGGCTCATTCAAAAGCTTAAGGATGAAATCCGCATCTTCCACGGAGAATTGGCGGAGAACCAATCTTTCTGTTTCAAGAATTTTCATACTTACCAAAATCCATCATGTACGGCGCGGGCTTCAATACTGAGTTCCAATGCAGGACCTTCGACCTCAACATTCCGTTGACTGCGCGCAAATACTTCGCGGCATGGAAGCAGCAGATGATCTGGCGAAGGTCCGATGAGATCGTATAAATCAGTCTCACCTAAAGCATATACGACGCGCCTCACATTCCCCCAATGAATGGCACCTGCGCACATCGCACACGGTTCTGTGCTTGTATATAGGGTGCATGTTGCTAATTTCTCGAGCGAAAAGTGCTGAGTGGCAAGCCGCATCAGATTGGTTTCGGCATGACCGGTGCAGTCATTTTCAGTTACGACTGTATTTTCTGCTTGTAGCAAAACTTGATTGTTTTCATCTACCAGGATCGCGCCAAAGGGATGATTGCCATGCTCACGCGCTTGTCGTGCAAGATCAAT
>JAKEFL010000257.1 GCA_022616105.1 Anaerolineae bacterium
AGCCAGATAATCCCAATTCTTTAACAAATCCAATGCTTCGGCTTGATTGGGTGTCGCAGACTCGAAATTTATTTGAGAAAGCAATGGCACGAAGACAGGCCCGTTCGCATCGAAAGAATCGCCTTGCATCTTCTGCATGTAGGCGATGCCAATCTTATCAGGCCCGTTCTCGATCATATTCACAATACGCTGGGCGCGGAAGCCGTAACCCCAATCTCGTGTAATGAGATAAGGATAATCGTTGGGTGGAATCCGATTGTTGGCAGTGACGATATAACCTTCAGGAGGGTTGAAGGTGAAGGGAAGTTCTTCAAACGGAATGAAGCCTGTCCACTCATATTCATCCGTCCAGCCAGGGACCGGGAAGGTGCCATCACCATTTGCGCGGATGGGAATATCACCAGGCATTTGATAACCGATGTTCCCTTCAACATCTGCAAACAGTAAATTCTGAGCAGGCACATGAAAATGTTTCGCGGCTTCGCGGAAGTCCTCCCAGTTCTGCGCTTTGTTGAATCCCCAAACCGCTTCAAACGGAGTGGATGGCGAGAGCGCTGTCCACTTGAGCGAGATGACATAATTCTCAGGCAGTTCGATACCCGCGCGCTCTTTGAATGGAACAAACTCAGGAGCATTGTTTGTGTTTTCGTTTTTCAAGGGACCATAGGTTTCGGAGATAACGGGCCCATGCCTCGTCAGACGTACTGTGATTTCAACCGGGTCGCCGCCCGCGACATTGATGATCTCTTTGCGAGTTTCAAAATCAACCCACTCACCGTTGACTTCATATTGATTTGGGTTATCGGGATTGACTCTTTCGACATACAAATCCATTACATCAGGAAGCGCATTGGTAAAGCCCCAGGCGATTTTGTCATTGTGCCCAATGATCACGCCAGGCACGCCAGCAAACGTGAAGCCAGCCACGTGATATGGACACTCTTCTGTGATGGGTTTACATTCCAGATGAGCCTGATACCAGATGGAAGGCATTTGAATTGGAAGATGTGGGTCGTTCGCGAGAAGCGGCCGGCCTGTCGCTGTGCGCGAGCCTGCGATTGCCCAGGAGTTGGATCCGATTCCGTCCCCAATGGGACCAAGTAGAACGTCCAGAAGAGAAGCGTTATGCTCCAGCGAAGCGAGGGTCTCTTCTGGGATGTCCAATGCCAATGGCGCCGTCCTGAGTGGCGAAGCCGTATCGAAGGATTGGATCGGCGCGCTGGCGGAACTTCCATCCCCAATTTTATTGACGATCACAGGTTGATCTTGTGGGTACGGTGGAAATAATGCAGCGACCTGTTTGGACGTAAGTGTTTTGAGCAGGACGGCGCGCTCGATCTCTTCATTGATATTGCCCTTTAAATCCCATGCCATTGCCTTGCCCCAAGTGAGGCTGTTGATCGAAGTCCACGGCTGGATTTTGTAATCAGCGTTGAGCAAACTGAGGATAGCGTATTCGAGGCTTAATGCGGTTGCTTCATTGTCTTTTAGGTAAGCGTTCACACCCTCTGTATACGCCGTAAGATTTGATTTCAATTCAGGAGGTAATTGCTCCCATTCCTGTTCAGCGGTGACGTGCCAGCCCAGTGTGCGCAGGAAGGCATCTGTTTCCACTTCTGAGGAGAACATTTCGGATATAGTCCCCGAGCCAACATGCCGCCAAAAGTCCATCTGCCAGAAGCGGTCCTGCGCGTGGACGAATCCCTGCGCGAAGAACAAATCATGTGCTGTCGTTGCATAAATGTGAGGGACGCCCATGTTATCGCGATAAATATCCACAGTGCCATCGAGTCCTTCGAGCTGGATTTCGCCGTCAACCTGTGGGAAGGATTTCGGTGCAACTGTTTTAGGCAGGTAACTCTTGAAATAGTAGGTTCCACTAGCACCAAGCAGGATTGCAAGGATCAGTATCCCAAGACCCACGCGCTTTAGGATGGTTTTTGTTATGGACATTGCTCCTCCAATGAATATTTATTTGGCCGACTGCTCTGAATGGTTCTGCGTGGAAAGTAGATAAGCATCTACTATAAAATCATTGCTAATCTTACTATAGGCGAGTTTTGCACAGAACATCTTAACGCCAAGGCGCAAAGACGCCAAGACTTAATTCACTTTCCGCCTGGGCGTCTTCGCGTTAGATCTTTTGGCGTGAGGATTACAGACTGTCTAACATTAGAACTTGTCGCAAAAACACCATGTCACTCTGAGGGAGCGTTCGTTGCGACCGAAGAGTCTCGTAATTCAGGTGTAGAGACCCTTCGCTGTCGCTCAGGGTGACATTTTTGAGATGACTTGTGGTTATTTAATATTCCCAAGCAATCGCGGGAACCAGTACCATAGTAGATCAGCGGCGGGCTTTCCGTAAATGGACGCGGATTTATCCAGCAGCACCACCGGTGAAAAGTAACCGCGGCTGACCAGGCCACTGACCCATGAACGCGCGTTGACCGCATTGAACATCGCGTCGTAGATATCCACCTGCTGCTGCATGTCCAAATTCACATTGCCGATATCAGCATTGGGTCGGTTGAGTATCTTCCAATCGAAACAACCACCATTACCGTTTGGAATACATCCCGTTGCTGAATATGTTGAAGATGGATAGGATACCGCGATGATAAATGGTTTGTTCACTTGCACTTGCACGGGCGCGACGTTGTTATCGAGCAGGCGGCCAGCTTCGGCGAGCAGATCGGCTTTGTTGGGGTTTGCCTGGTCGCTTAGTTTTGCAAACCAGAGTAAGTAAACGCCATCGGTATCTTGAAGTACATTGATCGGTGGCTGAATGACGCCTGTGTCATACGGAAGCGCAAAAAGCACATTGCCGCGGAAATGCTGGCGGACCTCCGCGATAACAGCCTTCCAGCGCGCCTCCGCGTCAGCCGGGACTCCGCTTGGGCTGCCGTCGGCAAGCGTCCCCCCAGGAAGAGCGGGCGCGATCCAGTCACCACCGATGATCAATGCCTGCGCGCCGGATAGAGTCGCCATATCCGCAAAATGGACAGCAAAGGCACGGTAGTGATCGAACCAGGTATTCCACCAGTTTCCATCCCGCGGCGCAGTCTTCCAGAAATCATTGACGTTAATCCCAAAGCGCGGCTGAGGAAACAAAGCGACATTTAGATTAATGGCGCGTGCCTGTGCAACGAGGTTAATCGTATCTGACCAGAACGCGTCCCTGCCGGGTTGCTCCGCAAAGGTCAAAGGATTGTTACGGGTGTATGTCCATGTCGGAGTATAGATCACCCAATTGGAACCGATCCCCTGAATATTTTGCAGTGCACGCGTATTGAATGTTGGCACGTTCGGGTCATAATAGGATTGGAACTCAACGCCTGCCATAAACCCTGTGCCGCGTGATTGAATGTTCGTTGCAACGAGCGCTGCACTTCCTGCTTTTTGATTCCATACCCATCCGTTAACAGTGTCAATGATATCCTGCGGCGCGAGGCTGGGAGAGACCGTTCGCCCGTGCGCATTGGGACCTGTAGTCTGTGCATCGTCTGCCGAGTCGCATTGCGCGTTGCGGCAATAACGATATCCAAACGAACCAACAACATTCAGGGGACCATAGAGTTTGTAAGACCAGCGATTCGCGCCTGTACTCCACATGGGAATCGGCGGCGTCCATCCATAGGGATTGAACTGAATGTAAATGGCATCGCCGCCTGGCGTATCCTGAGGCACGGTGACTTCGAATACGATCGGTGCATTCGGTCCAGCCTGCCAGGACTGCACCGTATCATCGAGCGAAACGTTTTGTTGAGGGACAATAATGTGCCGCGTTAAGTATCGTCCGTCTGATGTGAATTCAGAATTCCAAAACCCATCGCCGAGTGTGTATTTATATTCGATATCCGCGCCGGCCGGCAGGAACAATGAAACGGAATAACGTCCATCAGGCAATGGTGTCAGCACAGGCATGCGATCTGCAACAGTGCTCAAGCCGCCGCGCAAATCTGAGAATGTATTGCCAAGCTGGAGGAGATTGCCAGCCAGCCTCAATGGCACACCTCGCTGAGTCGTTTGCGGCACAGAGACCGTGAAGATCACATTGACCAATTGGGCAGGACTCATACGTATCTCAACCGGCGTGCCTTGATTTTCTGCCACGTTCGCGCCCTGTTGAAAGGTTTGAAACATCCCATCGAGCGCGTATGCCACAAGGTTATGACCCCCGCCGCGCAGACCGATCAACTGGAAGCGGCCCGCCGAATCTGTCTGCGTCTGGATGCCGCCAGCGGTGACCATAATATCCGGGATCGGCGCGCTATTGGCTGCGTTCAATACCGTGCCGAAGATATTGCCGGATAAAGTGTTCACCGGTTGATCAGACCAGCTGCTCACTGTGTCTACAATTTGAGTAGGTCCGTTCACATGCACCAACCGGTAACGGATCACCCCATCTGTGTTTGTATCTTCCACAATGTGTGAAGCGCCGCGTCTCAGATAACGATATTTGATGATGGCTTTATCTGGAATGGCGAGCGTGACCGAATAAGTAATTGAATCGACTGCCGTCAGTTGATAATCCACTGCGTTGAGTGAGAGACCAGTGACTTCATCCAAAACGCTGAGGGCAAGGATCTCATTCGCGGGGAGAGGGTCGGGCAATCGGACGTTAAACGTCATTTGGGCACGCGGCGGAGGCGTGGGCGTTGGTCCACCAGGTGTTGGGTTTGTTGAGCCAGGCGGCGTGGGAAAGATGGGCCACTCAAACAGCGAAATGGCACAAGCCTGACTGCTCAATGCAAGGATAAGGATAAATAATAGGATTTGACGCGTAAAAACTGGCTGTGGTTTCATTCTCTCTCCTCTACGCTTCATATCTGGACTTTTGGCTGATCCTGAACATCAGAATCACGCATCTCTGACATGGCTCTTCGTCGACGCCCGGCGTAGGCGACATAACTTAAGCCAATGCTGACAAAGTATAAAAAGGTCATGGGAAGCATAACCAGACTCATCGTCACCGGATCAATCGTCGGTGTGATGACCGCGGCAATAATTGAAATAATGACGATTGCCAATCTCCATTGTCCTGCCAGTATTCGCGGTTCTATGAATCCAATTGAGCTCAAAATGTATATGAGCAGTGGGAATTCAAAGAACAGACCGATCCAGATCATCAACCCGGTGATAAAACTAAAATATTCGCGTGCAGTCCAGAATTCAGCAATATTTGTAAAGTCTCCCAGAAATGCAAGGGCGGTGGGAAGGAGGAAATAGTATGTAAATGACATGCCGCCGAGGAATAATATCGTTGCAAACGGAATGCCGACCAGGCTGAACTTGCGCTCTCGAGCTCGCAAGCCCGGCGCGGCGAAAAGCCAGAGTTCGAATGCGATATAAGGAAGCATAATGGCGATGCCGCTCGTCAGCGCAACACGCATGAACACACTGAGTTCCTCAGTGACTTCTATCGCCTGCAAATTTTCCAGCCCGCCAACAGGGATCGCCAGGTATCCCATCAATGGGACAGCCAAGTAAAATGAAATCCCCACACCAATGGCGATGGCAATCACAATTCGTAAAAGGTGAGAACGCAGTACTTCAACATGATCCCAAAGACTTTGACGCGCCTCCTGTTCAGCTGCGAGGCTCGAGAACGCCTCCATGACCGGGCGATCTTCAGGTTCCGTGTTTAGGAATCTATAAATACGGCGAAGGACACGTATTGGGAAGGCGAGGATGTTGAAGATGAGTACAAATGGAAATGTAATTACCCGCCACAGTACTCTTGGAAAATTAGTCATGTCTTTCTGATTCGTTCCCACTGTTTTTGCTTCCAGGGCCATCCTCAGCACTGGATTCGCCGCCGGGGACGGCGGCTTGAGCATTGGTAGATTGCGGTTTGACGGAAGGAGGCTGAATTGTGTTTTCAGTCTCGTTTGACGGAGACCGCCTCAAGTCAGAGGTGGAAGCGACTGAACGTTTAGGATTCATATCCAACCCTTTGCGGATGGCTTGCTCTGTTTCCTGCAAATCCACGTTGGCTTCCTTCATCAAGGTGGTTGGCAGTTTGCGAAGCTCGCGCGAGGTTTGTTGAAGCGCCTTCCAGCTATCTGATCGAACAAGTTGATTCAACCAGCGGCCGATCGTCTTACCCGCCTTTTGCATGTCTTTGGGACCCAGGACAATAAGCGCAATAAGAAAGATGAAAATTAATTCCTGCCAGCCAACGCCGAGAATTTCCATATGACTTTATTCTACGCCTTTGAGATCGCCTGCTGGATTTCGTGTTGGTGGTCTGCCAGCGCGCCAAGGACTCCGTTCACGAAACGGGGAGCAGAGTCTGAACCAAATAATTTTGCGAGTTCCACTGCTTCGTTGATGGCAACCTTGATGGGTGTCTCCTTAAGCACAGCGAATTCCCAAAGCGCCATACGCAGGATGTTGCGGTCAATCGCGGCGATCTGGTCGAGCGGCCACTCGGGCGCGTATTTGGAAATAAGATGATCGAGGCTGTGTGTGAGGGGGAGAACACCGAAAATGATCTGACGCGCAAAGTCGGATAATTCGTTTGAGAGGGGAGATTCCTCCAGCCTTGATCTGAGCGTGTCAGCAGGAGGATGGTTTGCTATATCAACTTCGTAAAGTACTTGCAGGGCGAGGGAACGCGCCCTGGTGCGAGGTTTCATTCAGGCTTTGCCTCTAAATCCTCATAATCTATATCTTCAATATGGATCGCAACTTTGCCGATGTCCATGCCAACCATTTCCTGCAGCGCGCG
>JAKEFL010000258.1 GCA_022616105.1 Anaerolineae bacterium
ACCACAGGTGACCAGGCCCAACTAACAACGATGGTCCACAACTATGGCAGCACAGATCAAAAAGTGCAGATCACGCTGAACGCCCCCGGACTCAAAATCAAAGGTGAGGCAGCCCAGTCCGTTATGGTCATGGCAGGCGAAGTGCTGGCAGTAGGCTGGTCTGTTGTGCCAGAAGTTACAACAGAGACCAAGGTCACTATTACTGCCATCGCTGAAAATAGTGTCAATGATACAATCAGCCTGCCATTGCCTATACAACCATTGGCAGTGAAGGATGTTCAGTCTTTATCGGGTAAATTTAATGGCGCTGTGACTCTCACCCTGCCAGTGTTACCAGATATTATGCCAGAGGCAAGTGCGGTTACATTGAAGTTAAGTCGCACTCCCGCGTCGACAGTTCTTGATGGCTTGGAATATCTCACAGGTTATCCATACGGCTGCGTGGAGCAAACGATGAGCTGTGCAATGCCAAACGCGGTGCTCGGACGCGCCTCCACACAATTAGGCGTGGGTGGAGAAGAACTAAAAGATCGGGTTAAGCCGCTTATCGAAGCCAGTATTCAAAAACTGTATGGGTTTCAGCATCACGATGGCGGTTGGGGCTGGTGGTATGACGACTTCAGCAATGACTACCAAACGGCCTGGGTATTACATGGATTATCCATCATTCGAGATGAGGGATATTTCATCGATCCACAGGTGCTTGAAAAAGGTTCCAAATACTTGAATAACAATCTCGATGAGATGGATGCTCGTACCCGCGCCTACGCGCTTTACGGTATGGCGCTGGCAGGGCATGGTAATCTTGACAGCATATATACACTGATGGATGCTTCATTGAACGAGTTGGATCCATTCAGTCAGGCCGCCCTCGCGCTGACATTGCATCAACTTGGTGACGATCAACGCGCCATCATTGTTTTAGACCTGCTTGAGAAGAATGTCGTCCACAAAGGCGACCTTGCCTACTGGCCTCAGTCGTCGAGTGATGGTGAATATCACCGCAAGACCATGTCCTCTACGATTCGCACAACCGCAATGGTATTATCCGCATTTGTGGAAATCCGCGGCGCAAGCTCTCTCGGTGATGCCGCAGCGACCTACCTGATCAAAAATCGAACAGGCTATGGCTGGGGCACAACCAATGAAACATCGTTTACCATTCTCGCCCTGACAGATTATTTGTCGGGACAACAAGAGCAAAGCAGCTCAAGCGATTTCACTTTTGACCTCAACGGCAAAACCTATTCAACTGGCACGCTCGAAACCGGAAACCTTTTTGCGAACATAGATATCCCAATTGAACAATTGCATCCGGGCGCGAATACCATCAAACTTTCCACATCAGGCACTGCTCCGTTATATTATGATGTCATCACCAGCTATACCACGCCGAAGAAGGTTATGGATGCAGCGGGTAAAATTGTAGTCACACGCCGCTATCTCGATCCAAAGACAAATCAGTTGCTGGAAAGCATTACGGAAGGCCAGCTTGTCAAGGTGGAACTGGCAGTAAAAATGATGGAAAACGCGTCTTTTGTTATTGTGGAAGATCACCTGCCTGGCGGATTGGAGGCACTCAACGAAAGCCTCAACTCCACAACACAGGATGCGGTCAATTATGGATTTGACTACTATGAGGAGAGGTTCTTCTGGCAGGATTACGGCTACAACTACAAGGAGATTCGAGGCGACCGGGTTTCATTCTTTATTACTGAGTTCAAGCAAGGGTTAAAAACTTTCAAGTATCTGGCCCGCGCCACCATGAGTGGGACCTTTACGGCCCTGCCTGCTGAGGCATATGCCATGTATGATGAGCAGATATGGGGACGCTCCTCCAGCGCTTCGACAATCATACTGTCGCGATAGATAAATTACATCACCCGCATTACCAGGAACGCCAAGAGACGGACTTGGCGTTCTTATTTTATAATAGTTGCAGGAATTTGTTAATTTTTCAAAATGAACAATCCGTGGATCATTACTCAATAGAATGTCTACCAAGCTTTGCTCTTTCATCTTTCTTCTTTCCACCTTCGTAACTGCCTGCACCGCCACACCTGCGGCACCCATTAACCCATCGACTGCCACCCCAAACATTATCATCCCAACTCCGCCCTCTTGCACAAACATTATTACTGAGCCCACACCAGGACCCGATACTCCATCCGTATTCCCCCCTGAAAGCAAAACAGACCGCGTACGTGGTGCGGAGAATCCATCTGTAATAATTACGGATTACAGCGATTATCAAGACCTGCGGAGCGGATTATTTGAAGAGGAATTGATTCAACTCTTAAAGGAACATCCAAATGATGTGCGCGTCGTGAGCCGTGTCTTCCCTTTGATCGCTATAAACGATAAAGCTGCGCTCGCCGCGCAAGCCGCCGAGGCTGCGGCGGAACAAAATAAATTCTGGGAGGTACATAATCTGCTTTTCGCCCAACAGGAGAATTGGGTGGACTTGTCAGTGCAGGACTTCGAACAATGGATCACCGCGCAGGCATCAGCTTTGGAGATGAACGTGGATCAGTTCAAGTTCGACCTGAAACGCGAAGATATCGTCGCAAAAATCCAAAAAGCATGGGAGGATGGTCAAGCGATGGGCTTGCCTGGCACACCTCTTGTCCTCATCAACGGACAGATCTATAGCGGACCGCGAGATTACAATAGTCTCAACGATATCCTGCAATTGATCCTTCTCGGCAAACGCCAGTATGCATCCTGCCCGCCGGTGACGGTTCAGCCAAACAGACAACACATCGCCACGCTCCACACAGAGAAAGGTGATGTAGTCATTCAGTTATTCGCAGATAAAGCGCCGATCACTGTGAATTCATTCATCTTTCTTGCGCGCAACGGCTGGTACGATAACATCACTTTCCATCGCGTGATCCCTGATCTCTTCGCGCAAACCGGCGACCCAAGCGGAACGGGCAAAGGCAACCCTGGCTACTACGTCATCACTGAGATAGACTCATCACTGAATTTCACCACTGCTGGAATGGTTGCGATGGTCAACTCGGGACCCGACACCAGCGGAAGCCAATTCTTTATCACGTATGGGGCAACGACTCAATATGACGGGCAATACACGATTTTCGGGCAAGTGCTGAGCGGAATGGAAGTTGTCAGAGCGCTGACGCCGCGCGATGCACAGCCTGGTACAGAAACGCCGCCAGGAGACAAATTGATAAGCATTACAATTGAAGAAAAATAGATGAACTCATCACAAACGCATCTTCCTTCAATATTTAGTTCGTTACTGTTTCTGCTGACTTTGAGATAGCCATAAAGGCAGGCCGCACGGACTCGGGAAGCCGTGTCGAAGTAAGGGGTATGGTAAGATAACCTCATGATATTAACGCCCACATCTTCCATTGCGCGCGATGGCGATCTGGCTCAATTGGTGGGTCTGCGTCACAAGCATTTCATCCTCACGCTTCAAACGGGCGCGAAATTTGAAACACATCGCGGCATCCTGCAGCACGATGATCTGATCGGCAAACCCTGGGGAACACAGGTTTTCAGTCATCTCGGCTCGCCCTTCTTTTTGCTCCAACCCTCTTTGGCAGATTTACTTATAGACTTGCCGCGCACAACACAAATCCTTTATCCAAAAGACATCGGCTTCATTCTCGTGACGATGGGCGTAGGTCACAGACAAAAAGTGCTCGAAGCAGGGACGGGTTCCGGTTCGATGACCACCGCGCTTGCCTACGCAGTTGGGCCCGATGGACAAGTGATCTCGTACGAAGTCAAACCCGATGTACAGAATCTTGCTCGCAAAAACCTGACTCGCTTCGGACTCGATTCACGCGTGGACTTCAAATTGCGCGACATCCAAGAGGGCTTCGACGAAACGGACGCCGACTCCTTCTTCCTCGACGTGCCGAATCCGTATGACTACATCGCACAAGTCCGCGCCGCGCTCAAGCCTGGTGGATTCCTGTGTTGTCTTATTCCCACTTTCAATCAAGTGGAAAAGACACTCTATGCTTTGCGCCAAAACAATTTTGTGTTCGTCGAAGTCTGTGAAATTCTGCTGAGATATTACCAGGCGATACCAAATCGTCTGCGCCCTACAGATCGCATGGTTGCGCATACAGGTTTCCTGATCTTTGGGAGAAGAATCGAGCCGGGTGAAGACCCGCGCGGAAAAGAACTATCTGAAGAGATCGGTGTTGAAACAACTAAGGAAAAATGAACAATTTTCCACGACAATTACTATATGAGGAGTATCGTTCTGTTGATTTGAAGTTAGGAGGATAAGATGGGACATGTCTTCGTGAGTTACTCGAGGCGGGACAAGGAACTCGTTGACAAGATCGTTGAGTTGATGTTTGGTTCCGAGATCAATGTATGGATCGACCATGAGAACATCACAGCAGGCAAGGCTTGGCGGGTGCAGATCGTTCAGGGAATAGACACATGCGACGCGTTTATTCTGGTGCTATCCAGCAATTCAGCGGCTTCCGATAACGTGCGCAGGGAAATTGACCTTGCCCTGGATTCAGGGCGTACGATCTTCCCCGTGATGCTGGAGCCAATAAAACTACCCGCAGATATCCGCTACCAACTTGCGGGCCTGCAATTTGTTGATCTACAAATGCTCGGTTTCGACGCCGCCGTCAAACAACTGATTGGCACAGTGAGCGAGCATCTGGCAAGGACCAAACCGCCAGCCACCAGTATCCGCCAGACGGAATTGGTGATTCAGGGCGTTGACCTGTCTTCATTCGGGGAGAGTAAAAAGGCTGAGTTGCTTGAGTTTATTGCCAAATTGACCAACACGGATCAATCAAATCTAATGATTGCAAACCTGGCCGCGGGAAGCGTCCACGTATTTGTAGACATGCCTGCCGCCAGCGCATTTAAATTAAAGACCCTGGCATTAAACCGCGAAAAACGCTTCAAGCAGATTGGTATTACCTCTCTTAGAATTGGAGGGGATTCCAAATTCGTCAACATTACACTTGGGGCTTTGACTGCCACAGCAACGATCGGTCTCTTGAATCTGCTCTGGTTAAGCCTGCCATCCCTGTTTCCGTCTCTGTTTGGGGTTACGGTAGGCAAGGTCATTCTGGTGACGACCCTTGTTACCGCCACCACTGCGGTCGGTGTGGAAGTTGTCACCCACCCGGATCTTGTGCCCTTCATTCCAATCAAAATATCCAGTCCGACTGTTACTGCGACTGTCTTCCCGACAGAGATGCCCACCGTGACATTTACATTTTCTTTACCTCCGACTGAGACTCTCGAACCCAGTTATACTCCCTCTGAAACGATTGCGCCTACGCTCACCCCAACTTTCACATCAAGCGCAACTGACACACCGACCTCAACCTTTACCCTAACACCAACTTTCACGCCGAGCGCCACCGACACATTGACCTCGACACCAACCCCATCAGAAACAATCACGCCGAGTCCAACTCAGGTTCCACTGGTAAACCCCTACATAAGGGGAGTTGGAGATTATTCCTGCCCCGGTGGTTATACGCTCGCCACTTATTCAGACGCGGTAAACGATACGGATCTGATCTGTTCCGCACTCGACACTTGGGACATAGCGCGATTAGCCGTAGGTGGTTCATTCGACGGTCCTGGATATGGGTGTGGGTTCAGAAGTTTTGATGAACGCAGCTTTGGTCATTCGGTATGTAAACCGGGATCCTCCGTTCCCACTTTTACTCGGGGAATTGGAGACTATTCTTGCCCCATAGGTTATACACTCGCCACGTATGCAGAGGCAACAGATTACGCGGACCAGATTTGTTCTGTGCTTGATACATGGGATATCGCGCGCTTGGGGGACGGTGGCTCCTTTGATGGACCTGGATACGGGTGCGGGTTCAGAAGTTTCGATGAGCGCAGCCTTGGGCATTCCGTATGTATACAGGTACCTTAATTTCTCGTTTTGGCAGAGTAATAGAGGTAACTACTAATTTATAGGCAATTAGTTTGAAACTCCCCAATGCGCGCATGGCGCGATGGAAGACAGGGGGGTCTTGAGCATTTCGTGTATAAGATAGATACATCAGGTCTTTGATACAATTCGCTCAGTTGGCTATTGCGTAATCAATAGTCAGATCTGAGCGTTTCCACATACATCGAACAGCGTTAAGATTATTCATAATGAGGAAAACAGCTAATGCGCCGCATGTTCCGTCGTCAAATACGCAAAACGCTTGCTGCAAATGTACCGCCTGTTTTGCAGGAGGCAAATTTTGCCTTCGACAAAGGCGAATATGGACGCGCCGCAGAACTCTTCGAACAGATCGCCCAAGTTGCTGAC
>JAKEFL010000259.1 GCA_022616105.1 Anaerolineae bacterium
TCATCGGTCTCGCCGGGGAATCCTACAATGATGTCGGTTGCGATCGAGCAGTCAGGAATCCGTTCACGGATTTTTTCTACGAGGTCACGATATTCCTGTTGAGTGTAACCACGCTTCATGTTGAGGAGCACTTCGTCATCGCCTGCCTGGATCGGGACTTCAATGTGCGGCATCACTTTTGGAAGTTCCGCGATGGTATCCATCAGTTCTTCGGTGAAATAGTTGGGGTGCGATGTGAGGAAGCGGATACGTTCGATGCCCTCAACCTGATGAACGACGCGCAGCAAACCCGCGAGGTTGGGACCATCGGGAACGTCCTTGCCATAGCGATCCACGATCTGACCCAGAAGTGTGACTTCTTTGACACCCTGCGCCGCGAGCGAACGGATTTCAGCAACAATATCACCCACAGGACGACTGCGCTCGATGCCGCGCCGAAACGGGATAATGCAGAACGTACAGGCGTGCGAACAACCATAGACAATCGGCACGTGCGCGCTGATGAGTTGCCCGCGTTCGTGTTGAGGCAGGATCAGGCTTGTGCTGAGCTCGGTCGAAGCATCACCATCCATGTACGCGAAGCGGCGCGCGGTCTCGTCCGTTTCAAGCGCGCGGATGTCTCCCTGGCTGAGGAATGAGACAAGAGGTCCAGGGTCAGAGGGAGGCGAGAAGACATCCACAAACGGAAGTTTTTGGCGCAGTTTCTCCGCGCCGCGCACACCGACCATGCACCCCATGACATTGATCACAAGATTCGGGTTCTGCTGTTTGAGAGGACGTAATGAAGTAACTCGCCCCATCGCCTTGTCTTCAGCAGACTGGCGCACGACGCAAGTGTTTAAAACGATAACATCCGCCTCTTCAATCGTTTCAGTAAAGGTATAACCGAGATGTTCCAACGACGAGCCGACACGTTGCGAGTCAGCGACGTTCATTTGACAGCCTTCGGTCCAAATGTGGTATTTCATAGGTCGTGAATTATACCAAGTCTGTCGGGAATCAAGGTTGGGGAATCGGGATTTGGGGAACAAGACCCAATTGAAGAAAGGGATATCACCTGTTGTATAATCAAGATATGGCGCGAAAAGCACAACTGCAAACTTACATTCAGAGCTTACACAAACAGCGACCTTATCTTGCGGAGCAATATAATGTTGCCACGTTGGAGTTGTTTGGCTCATACGTTCGCCGCGAAGAACGGAAAGGTAGTGATCTAGATATCCTGGTCACATTTACAAAAGCCCCCAGCTTGTTGAAGTTCGTCCGGCTGGAGAACCATCTTTCGGATACTTTGGGAGTCAAAGTGGACCTGGTTATGAAAGACTCGCTCAAACCCGAGATCGGAAAGAATATCCTGCGTGAGGCTGTCCCTGTATGAGTCGTATTTACATTGATTACCTGCAGGATATGCTCGACAATGCAGAATGAGCGATTGACTTTACAGCAGGTATGAGTTACGAAGCGTTTGCGAAAGACAATAAAACGATTTATGCGGTGGTTCGCGCTATAGAGATCATTGGAGAGGCGGCTGTAAATATCCCCGAAGATATCCGTTCAAATTATCCGGATATTCCCTGGCGGGACATAAGAGGGATGAGAAACAAACTTGTCCACCAGTATTTTGGAATAAACGTGGAAGTGGTCTGGAAGACCATTCAGGAAGACCTGCCAATGATTATTGATGTTATTAATGGCGTTCTCAAGCATGAAAAGGGCAGGGATTAAAATCTATCCATGAGCTGATGCGTTGCGAGTCAGCGACGTTCATTTGACAGCCTTCGGTCCAGATGTGGTATTTCACAGAACTTGAGACTTCCGAGTTTTTAAAAAAAACTCGGAAGTCTGACTTTACGGATGAACCACTCTCAACCCTAAATGCGTTTCATATCCATCGAAATCGCTGTCGTTGTGTAGTAATTCGTGATCGTTCTCAATACAATAGGTGGCAATGAGACTGTCAATTGTCTTGCGAACAGTAATACCTTTTTGCCGCAGGAAGCGATAGTTTCTAGCACTTTGCACAGCCAACGCAGGGCTAACCATGTTCACCTGCACATACTTCCCCAATGCGCGGCGGACTTTCTCAAAATCGGGGTCATGACGAAAGCCTTGCAATACTTCCGCCAGTATCAGGTCACCGATGAGGATGGGGGTTTGATCCAGAATAGTATGCAGGTGATCAGTTTGTGGATTTTCAACGCCGTTGAAATAATCCACCCAAACGGTGGTATCCACAACAAGCATGACTAATTCACCGATACGCGTGACTTGCGCTGTTCGCTGAGATTCCCATCCCAGGGGAATTTACCGCGCATTAAGCGGACTTCCGCCTGCTCATTCAAAAGGATCAACAATCTCAACGCCTCATGCACCACCTCGCGTTTGGTCTTGATGCCCGTTAACTTTTGGGCGCGCTCGACAAGTTTATCGTCGAGAACAATATTGGTTCGCATTTCTACCTCGTTTTCGTGTGTATAACTTTTAACAATGATGTGTATTATAACCTGTATCGCCAAAAGCCGCCGCGGTCTTTATAGCTGATCTACTGCGTTTTCTGGAGGTGTATACTGAGCATATGAAAATTGGCATAATTATGCAGAGAATCTCATGCGTATTTACCCTTACAGGATGCTTCGCAAGGGAGGGAAAGGGTGGGGCAGGGTGCAACTTTTTATCTCCTCCAGCGTATAGAGAGTACAAGGAGCGCGAGTGAACGACGAACTAACCTGGGTCATCCAGGCTCAGCAAGGCAGTGACGAAGCGTTTACCAGGCTCGTCGAGGAACATCAAACGCACGTCTACAACTTATGTTATCGAATGTTAGGCGAACCCGAAGCCGCCGAAGATGCCGCGCAGGAATCCTTCCTGCGGGCTTATCAGAATCTGCATCGCTATGACCAAAATCGCCCGTTTGCCACCTGGCTGCTTTCGATTGCCGCCCATTATTGCATTGACCGTTTACGACGGCGTAAACTCTCGATGTTTTCTTTGGATGAAGAAAACGATGATGGCACGACCTACGAGATTGCGGACCCCGCGTCGCCCGACCCGGAAGCTGAATCCGTTAAACGCGAGGCGCGCGACCGCCTTCACATTTTGCTGAAAGACCTCGACGCGACTGACCGCGCTGCAATCATCCTGCGCTATTGGAATGACTATTCAGAAGTTGAAATTGCTGAGTCGTTGAACCTGACCGTGAGCGCAGTCAAAAGCAGACTGCACCGCGCACGCCGCGCGCTGGCAGGCATGTGGCAGGAGGATAAACCTCGTGCCCGCGCCGAAAGGAGAGCCTATGAAACACCAGCCTTTTGAAGAGTGGCTGCTAAATGACAAACTGATCAGCCCTGAACAGAAGCGCGAGCTTGATTCGCACCTGCGAACTTGCGCGTATTGTTCCGCGCTTGCTGAAACTGGCATGGCTTTGAGATCAGTGAAGATGGCTTCTCCACGAGAAGGTTTTGCCTCTCGCTTCCAGGTTCGTTTGGCTGAACGCAAAGTCCTGGATCGCAAACGCAGATTTTGGGGTGCGATCTTATTCACATTTGGAGGGTTGGCATTACTGACCTGGCTTGTGTCACCTTATCTCCTCACTTTCTTTGCCTCGCCCGCTACTTGGATCTCTGTGTTGGTTGAATGGGGAGTGTATCTCATTACTACACTGCGAGCACTGGCTCAGGCAAGTTCAGTTTTCGTGGATGTGATCCCAGGTTTCCTCTCCCCCTTTATGTGGATGATTTTGCTTTCAGCGGTTGCTGGCATCAGCCTTTTATGGTCTGTATCAATTTGGCGGTTTGCCCAGCGGGGTATGCCGCGAGGAGTGTGATTTATGAAATTAAGATTTAGAATTCTAACCCTTTTCACTTTTCTGGCATTGTTGGTGCTGCCAACCAGCACTGCCTATGCACAGGGACCCAACCCCGATGGCGGGCGCGTCATCTTTGGGAATGACTTTACATTGGAAAGCGGTGACACCTATTCAGGAGATATCGTCGTCTTTGGCGGCAATGTGACTATTGAAGAAGAGGCAGAATTGAAAGGTAATCTGATCATCTTTGGCGGAACTGCCGCGAGCAATGGTGATATCAAAGGAGATGTCGTCATTATCGGTGGGCAGGTGAACCTTGATGAAAAAGCTGTTGTCTCCGGTGATGTGGTGACGATTGGCGGTCAATTGGACCGCGCTGAAGGCGCGATAGTACAGGGCGAAGTCGTCAATAACCTGCCGCCAAATATCGAGATACCCAGTGGGCAGATTCCGCCTGATATCCAAATTCCCAATAATGTAGTCAATGTGAGGTTCAATCCATTTCTGGAATTTGGGCGAGTCGTGGGCTCTTCCATCTTCATGGCTCTCCTCGGAATGCTGGCGACTTTGTTCTTCCGTGATCGGCTGGATCGTGTCTCACAGGCTGTAATTGCACAGCCATTGGCAACCAGCAGTATCGGTTTGCTGACCATTGTTGTTATGTTCCTTGTAGGCATCACAATCATCCTGCTGCCGTTTGTTTTGTTAGGGCTGATCCCGCTGGCTTTTGCCTGGCTGTTTGGAATAATTTCGATCGGTCAGGAAGTTGGTGACCGTTTTGCCAAAGCGCTTCGTCAGGACTGGGCGCCGGTGGTCACGACAGGCTTGGGTACATTTGCATTGGTCTTCGTCATTGCATCTGTGCAGTCAATGAATGAGCTGCTGCCTTTCATGGCTTGTGTGACCTGGATTCTCCCGGCTCTTGTAGGTTTGCTGGCAATCGGCGCGGTGGTGGTGACGCGTTTCGGCGCGCGGCCCGTTCAAAGTCCCGCGCTGACCGTTTACACTCCGCCGACAGACTCTTCGACACCTCCGGCAGGGCAAGCACCACCTGAGTCTCAGCCATAAAATCCTGCATGATATAATCAATCCGCCCCGAAGCAACAACGGGGCGGATTAGTTTATACAGAGTGCCGCATAATTATTTAAACTTGAACTTTGAATTTGAGCCTGCAAATCTTTTCAAAAATTTAGTAGTAAATGAGACAAGCGGTAGGAGACCGTATGGCTTTTAAAGAAATTCCCATTCCCAACACAATTGTCCACAATGCACCGCCTCCGCTGGTTGAGGTGTATGGCACACACCGCGAAATGGGATGCCAGATCGGCGAGGCGCGCCGTGATCAGGTGAAACACAGCGTTGAAAATGGTCACGTGATGATCGATCAAACGTACAACACGCTTGGGCTCACATGGATGGGCGCAAAGATACAGGCGCGTAAGTATTTGCCATTTGTGGATGAACATTATCCGCAATATGTGGATGAAATGCGCGGCATCGCAGAAGGGGCGAATGTGGATTTCGATGACATCGTTGTGCTGAACGCCATGGAAGCCATGACGATGGATGCACTCCACCTCACGCGCTGCACCAGTTTTGCTGTTAATGAAGAACGGACGGCGGATGGTCATGTGCTCGCGGCTCATAATGAAGACTGGATCCCCGAAGATGAAAATGATGTGTTTGTCGTTTCTGCGAAACCAGACGAGGAACCACCGTATCTTGCCATGACGTATGGTGGGCTCCTGCCCAA
>JAKEFL010000260.1 GCA_022616105.1 Anaerolineae bacterium
CCGACGTATAGTGGTCGGCGCACCAGGTGATCGCTGAAGCCTGTTCCATATATCAAATGATAGGATGATCTATCGAAGATCAGCGCATCAGAATAAGGGTAATATTCGCGGTTTGGCGGGGTGAGAGCTGGCGCAAAGTGCGTTGGGCTCATGGGTTCATTCCACCAAAGAAGAACTGCCAGCCCCCATAGCCCCATGAAGATAAGAGTATCCTTGAAAGAGATCAAGAACGAAGAAATATTATATATCCTTGATTGGGCAATATTGAATGCAAATGTCAATAAAACACTAATGGCAAAGACCAGATTGACTTGCGCGAATGTTATCGGGGTGCCTGGCGGTCCCCAATTCAATCCCACAGGATCATGCACCAATCCAATACGCAAATCGGAAATAAGAATCCACACTGTGAGAAAAATGCCCAATAAAATAAGAACTGGTTTCCAGACGGATTTAAAAGAGTCTATCAAAATGCTTTTATCAAAACTTGGAAATAAGAAAAACCATCCTGTTTGCAGGCATAAAAGCAGAATATAGACTGCAATAGGGATCGACCTTGTATAAGTCGATTCGCTGAGGCGCAGCAGCCACAGATCCTTATGAAGGATGGCAACCCAGATAGATAATGAAATGCTTATCAATAAAAACGGTACAAAGAGTCTCCCCTGAAGATTCTCAATGATTTCAATCGCTCTGTCTGATCTACTTTCTGATCGAAGATAAACGTAAAGCGCCAGGCTTATAGATGATATTGCTAAAATACTGCCCAGGGAAATAAGCCGAACTGGTGAAAAGAAACGATTTTCTGTTGGAAATGATGCCAGCCACGCAAACGCGATCAATCCTTCGGCAAAAGATAATGCCGCAAGTATTCGAATATTTTTTCGCATGGATGGATTTTACTTCAATCAGTTGCCCAGTCTAAATGAGCAAACTTACCTGTGTTTCAAAGGCTTCCACCAGCCTCCCGCGCCGTGATACGTCTCAGCAGAGAGTTCAAACAATTGCCCACAAGTATTGCACTTGAAGTGATACAGCAACACATCATCCCACTTTCCCGAGGAGACCAGTTCATCGAAGGGCTTGCAATCTCCGCCTGTAGTGACATCCGAAATTGTGCCATCGGCGAGGTTATCGCGCGTCACCGCGATGGCTTGTCTCAAATCAGAGGGGAACCTGATTTTGAATTCAGTGTTCAGGTCTTTGCAAGAGGGGCACATGATTTGATTTTACGTCATTGCGAGCCCCATAGGGCGAAGCAATCCCCTCGCGAATTAGGAGATTGCTTCGGGCTGGGTTTCGATACAGACTCTATTCTACTCAACCATCAGCCCTCGCAATGACGGCAGAGCACGACCGCGATGGCTTGTCTCAAGTCTGAGGGGAGCTTGATTCGGAATTCGGTGTTCAGGTCTTTGCAGGATGGGCACATTGGTCTTGTTTCATCGTGCGCTATTGTGGAGATTGGGGTTTAACGATTTTTTTGTGGAGGATAATTTTCTTTCTTGAACAAACCCGTTTTATAACCAATTAAAAATGCAGCAAGAGTTTCTCTGATTTCGCGTTCATCATTATTTTGCATTCTGTTTACAATTGTCATAAACATTGTGGCTCCTAAAACAATTGAGGTAACAATCAGTACAATTCCCCACAGGGTTGTACCGTTATTATAGACTTGCCAACCCCAACCAATGCCTGCGAAAATTAAAATTACAATTGAAGGCAACATATTCATTCTGAGTTGGCGAAGACTGCTTTGTCGTTGAATAGTTTGAAGTTCGTTTGGCATATATTGAATGACCATTGAACGGCATAAATAAAAATGTGTTCTTGTCCATTCGAAATCTTCTTTTCCGCCAAACATATCCTTAAACGCTCTTCTTACATCCTTTTCAAATCCAATAAGCGGTAAACGATCATCATCCTTATGCCTCAGTCGGTGTGTAAAGATTTCTGCAATGCCAGCAACTAAAACACCAATGATGAAACTAAATACCAAAAAAAGGACGCCTGTGTTTAAGTCTGTCGGGAAATTGGTCATTGCTGTTCTTAGGGGAGTTAAAAGCAACAAGAAATAAAGTCCTGTTGCCGCAAATACTCCGGGAAACAGATATGCTAAGAAATCTGTGAGTGAAAAACGACTACTAATATCCATAGACCTTGCCTCCAAGAAGTTTCAGTCAGTCATTCTAAGCTTGCATTCTCTCCCACTCGTCCAACTTCTCATCCATCTCCCTTTGCACGCGTTCATATTCAGTCCCCAGTTTTGCGGCTTCACTCGGCTTCACAAACGGACTCTCCAACTGCGCGCCGAGATTTGCCAGTTGCGTTTCGAGTTCTGCAATGGTGTTTTCGAGTTCCTGCAATTGGGCGATCTTTCTTCTTTCCTCTTTCGCACTAACATTTTTTGCTCTTTTGGCTTCGTTGACTCGCAAATTAGGAACTGCAACTGTTTGCGCGGCGCGACGTTCCTCCTCTTTCCTTCCCTTCGAGAGCCTCAGGGCAACGCTTTCCTCTTTCATTTGAGAATATGTCCCATTGAACACAGTCAAATGAGATTCATCCGGGTCGATTTCCCAGATTTGAGTTGCGAGCGCATCGACAAGATAACGATCATGTGTGACCAATAAAATTGTTCCCTTGTACGCGTCCAATACAGCTTGCAAAACTTCCTGCGAGGGGATATCCAAATGATTCGTTGGCTCGTCGAGCAATAACAAGTTTGTATCTTCTAACGCAAGTTTGGCCAACGCCAGGCGTCCGCGCTCTCCGCCTGAGAGAATGGATACTTTCTTGAACGCGTCGTCGCCTGAGAAGAGATACTTGCCAAGATAATCGCGTCCCTGATAGGGGAGCATACCAGGTGAGGCTTCAAGGATTTCATCGAGGACAGTTTTCTCAGGGTCGAGTCCCTCATGGGCTTGCGCGAAGTAGCCAACGTGCAGACTCGCTCCCAGAATCACCTCACCAGCCAATGGGACGAGAGAGCCGAGGATCGTCTTGAGAAACGTTGATTTGCCCGCGCCGTTCGGTCCGATCAATGCGGCACAATCGGTTCGTCGCAGTTCAATATTTGGCGCGCGAAAAAGTAATTTCTCCGCGAGTCCATTTTCAGGTGGGTAGCCCACTTGCAAGTCTTTGGTGCGGATCACCAAATCGCCAGAGCGACTCGTCGAGCGCAGGTGCAGATGCAAATCGGGCGCGACGCGCTGTGGAGGTCGCAAGCTGCGCACACGTCGCTCGGCTTCATCCACACTGAACGAACTGGTGGTTGTCTCCACATCCAGTTGGGCCCAATTCGAGTTAACTGCTGCATCCATGCCAACCTGTTCAATCGCCTGCACCGCGCGCGTGAGTCGTTTGAGTCTGCCTTTGGCTTGCAGTGTGTTCTGCCCTGAAATATTTTTCTTGATGTAATCCAATTCCTTTAAAAGTTTTTCCTTCTCGCTTTCAAAAATTTCAAAGCGATGGTTCCAACGGATCTCACGCTCGTTTAGATACGTTGTGTAATTGCCGCGATAATATTCCGAGCCGCTGATCGCCATCTCGAGCAGCGCGTTGCATGCATGATCGAGAAAATATCTGTCATGCGAAACGATGACCGCCGCGCCTTCCCATTGCGTCAGATAACCTTCAAGCCATTCGACGGCTTTGATATCGAGATGATTGGTTGGCTCATCGAGCAGCAACAAATCTGGATTCGATAAGAGGAGCCGCGCGAGATGTGCGCGCGTGCGCTGCCCACCTGATAAATGATCGAGCGACATGTGGAAATCAGATTCATCGAAGCCCAGACCTGTGAGGACCTGCTTGATGCGGACTTGATAGATGTATCCGCCGCGCCGTTCGAACTCATGTTGAAGCGCTCCATACTTGACCAATGCCTGTCGCAGATACTCTTCAGAGTGCTCCCGTTTAATCGGGTCAGACATTTCGCCTTCGAGTCTTTCCACTTCCCCTTGCATACGGATGAGGTCCGCAAACGGCTCGAGGCACACATCCCACAACACGCCTGTCAATTCAAAATCTGCTTCCTGTGACAGGTAGCCCATGCGAAGATTCTTCGCGCGTGTGACCATTCCCGATGATGGTTCTTCCTGTCCGATAAGGATTCGCAATAGTGTGGTCTTGCCAATGCCGTTCGGACCAACAAGCGCGAGTCGAGCACCCTTTGCAACCGAAAAGGTAACGCCAGAAAACAGATCTTCCGCGCCGAAGGATTTGGAGAGTGAACTTACATTGATCAGTGACATGGTTGTTTATCGTAGGGGCACAGCGAGACAGTCATCTGTCAAGAGGACTTGCAATTCTCCGCTGTGCCCTTACTGCGTATTTCGTAATTGCCCCCGAATTATAAAACAACCCCCACCCGTCCTCCCCCAAATCCGACATGGAAATTTATTATGATCACCAAACGTTTAATTGTCGGATTTGGGGGAGGTGCTCCGCAGAGCGGGCGGAGGGGTTATCTTCCGCGCCAAAGGATTTGAGATGTTGCTTAATTCACGCATCAAGCGACGCTAGATGTTTGTGGTAGGCGGCAGTCAAATTCTGCTCAATGTCGGCGTGTAACGGTGTCTGTTTGTATGGATTTTTCTCCGCCTCTTTGAATATAAATTTTGCGCAGGTCCCGCAGAGGAAATACCCGATCAACACGCCGCGCGGGCGATAGATAAAGGCGTTGATTGCCAGCGCGTCCTTGCCTTTGAATTTCACAGCGCCAATCGGGCGCGCCAGGCAGCCTGGACATAAGTCGCCGTCATAGAACCAAAACGATTTGATGGCGTTGCCAAATTGCGCCTTCGCCTGTTTGAACATTGCGCTGAGGAGTTCGTCAGCTGCTGCTTTGGAATCGTCCGCCGATTTGTTATGCCGAATTGGTCTTGATTTCATGGATGAGCCATCTTGAAACGGAATTACAGGAGTTGGTTATCTACGTAGTTTTTCGATTTTGACCACGCGCTTCAATTCAAGCAGTTCAGGATCGCCTGTGAGCAATATTGCGTCTTTTTGTTGAGCGGTAACGGCAGCGAACGCGTCTGCATAAGAAAGTACATGTGTCATCTTTAAACGTGGCGCGGCGAGAACAGTATCATCATCTACTGAGATGATTTCGATGGGCAGAAGGTATAAATCTGTCAGTACGGAATCAGCTTCTTTCGGACTGCGTGTTTTTCCTATTCGGTAATACACTTCACCTATGTTGATAATGGAAATAAAAAGACGCGCCGTTCCATCCTGCGCGCCTTCAATTACTTCACGCACGCGTGAGGCGGCTGGCTCTTCTCCTTGAAGAAAAGCCAATATAGCCCACGCATCCAGCACAAAGTCTTTACTCATTCTCAATCTCTCGCCGATGCTCTTCTTCCAATATTTTCAGCATGTCATATCCTACATATTTGCCCTGGAGTTTCTCAATAAGCCCTTTTGCAACAGGTTCAAGCACGATCTTGCCATCTATGACTCGGACTTGGAATTGGTCGCCGTTTTTTAGCCGCAAAGACTCGCGTATGGTTTTGGGGATAACCACTTGACCTTTGGAAGATAGTCGAAGTAGCATTCGCTCTCCTTTCTTACAAATCTTTTAAAATTGTAAGACGAAAGTCCCTGTATGTCAAGCTAGCATTTCATTCATCATCCACATGCCCCTCAGGGATATGCCCCTGCTTCTCCTTGCCCAATTCCAAGGATCGTTGATACGCTGCCCAAACTGCTCTTGAAATCGCTGTGCGGAAACCGGCCTTATCAAGATAATACAAGGCTTCTGCGGACGTTCCTCCTGGTGACGTGACTTGATTCCGCAATGTGGCTGGATGCCGTTCTGCGTGGTGATAATAGGCTATAGAGCCTTTAATTGTCTGCAAGACCAATTGCTCGGCAATGCGGCGCGGGAATCCCATGTGCACGCCCGCGTCAATCAGGGCTTCGGTGAAGAGAAAGACATACGCAGGACCGGAACCTGATAATGCCGTAGCCATATCAAGATAACTCTCATCTTCCACGAATACTTCATCACCCAACGCACCAAGAATCGCGCGTGCTGTTTCCTGCTGTTCACTCGTCACCTCTTTTGAAGATGTCCAAACTGTGATCCCTTCACCGATCTGACCAGGTGTATTCGGCATCGAACGCACCACAGATTTATGCTTGAGTCCTGTGCTAATCTTTTTGATGTTTGCGCCCGCGATAATGGATAAAACCAATGCGTCACTGCGAATGCCTTTGAGTCCCTTCATCACTTCGCTGAGTCGCTGTGGCTTCACGGAAAGCACCACCACGTCCGCGTGTGAGGCGGCCGATATGTTATCCGTTGTTGTTTTGATTCCATACTTCTTATTCAACTGTTCGCCGCGATCTCTGCGTGGTCCAGATACGGTAATATGCTCCGGTTGGGCAAGTTTCTTACGCAGTAATCCCGCGATCATGGCTTCTGCCATCACGCCAGGACCAATAAAGGCAATTTTCTTTTTTAGCATAAGTTCCTCCATGTTCTGATTATAAACAAATTTTTACCCCCACCCAGCCTCCCCCAAATACGACAATAAAAAATTTGTGTGCGGATTCCAAGTCTAAATCGTCGTATTTGGGGGAGTTGCCCGAAGGGCGGAGGGGGTAAACAAATGAGCGGACACCATGGCGTCCGCTCACTGATAACTGTTTACTGCCTGCTGGATTTTACGTATATGCCATCTGTTCAACGCGCTGCTTCTTTTCCTGTCGCTTTGCGTTTCGGCTGGCAAGCATATTATCACGTCGGTTTTTCGCAGAGCGGATAATCAACTTGAGAAACTTGTGATGATTGTAAACCGGATCGTTGATCAATGAGAAGTCCGCGGAACCTGGTTCATCGGGCGCATAAAAAATTCCGCAGTTCGGATTGATCTCAAGCATATAGATCATGCCATCTGCATCCATGCGGTAATCACAACGCGCATAGCCATTACCGTTCATTGACTTGAATAAACGAGTCGTCTGTTCGCGCAAAGCTTTTTCAATGCGCGCATCCTTCACCGGAGCCACAGACATCTTCTCATATTCAACCCACTTCATGTTGTAATGTTTGAACGATTCACCATCAGGGAAGATGAACTCAACGGGCTTGAATGTGATCGGGTTTTTCGGATCATCAGGATTTTCCGTGATGAGACAGGTGAACTCGCGCCCTTCGATGAACTCTTCGAGAAGAGCACGTCCAAACTGTTCGATCTCGCGTCCCGTCTGGACTTTGAGCTGTTCCAGATTCTCACAGCGTGATTCACGTGTGATGCCGACGCTTGCATATCCATGCGGCGGTTTGACGAGAACTGGAAAGCGCAATCGTTTGGCAATACGTTCCACATCTTCCACACGATCCACCATTACCCAATTCGGTGTGGGGACGTTTGATTTCTTTGCATAGGCTTTCATTTCCTGGCGTGAGGGATCAAAGAATTTTGAGTCCGCGCCGGTGAATGCCGCGCCCAGTTTTTCCATGATCTGCACAAGCCCGATGCCTGAAAGCGCGTCATCGGGTGTGCCATCACAGAGATTGAAGAAAACATCCACTCTTTCATTCATGAGATCGCGAATTTGTTTCTCAACGCTCTTTGGATTCACTTGATGATGCTTCCAATGAAATCCATTCATGTGAGGTGATGGATCGTATGGTTTATCGTTTGGATCATCAGGCGTGCTTGATAATACACAGAGATACATGTCAATTCCTTTTCTTTACTTTTCATTCAATCAAGATGATTGTTATAACGTTGTTTATTCTTGATTGAGTTGTATTTTTAAATTGCACTATGTTGTTTTGATTCTTTTTATGATTGATTCAATGAATCTATTATTGTTGAATCATGCAATCATAATATACAACGATATAGATTGTATCTATTAATCGATTTATGTAAAGGTTTTTTATTGATAATTAACTTTAAAATTTTGTTGGAATTTATTTGATGATCAATAAAAATTTTTCAATCAATGCGATTTGTGTTATGTGAATCATATGTGATCGATTAAATCGATGTGTTATAAGAATTAAAGTTGTTATTCATTAAATAAAAATCTTTTTATTAATTTGTTCATTCGTTGTTGTAAATGTTTTTGTGAAAGCGTCGTTGTACAAACAATATCTTTCGTTCAACTTCTTTATGATTTATATCTTATGGATTGATGTAAAAAGCAGTAGAATCCGCCAGAGGACAACATGACACTTCATTCTGAAATATTTGAACAACCTGAACGGCTTGCATCCCTGCTTGATAGACAAAAGCAAACTGTCATTGATATCGCAAAAGCCATTCAATCACACAATGTAAGCTATGCGTTTCTTGCCGCGCGCGGCACATCGGATAATGCGGGGAGATATGCAAATTATCTTTGGGGCGCGCATAATGGATTGCCACTTGCACTGGCAGCTCCATCTTTATTTACTTATTATCAAAGCCCTCCGCGTTTGCAGAATGCACTTGTGGTAGGTGTATCCCAATCGGGGCAATCGCCGGATATTGTCAGTGTTTTAGAAGAGGGACGTCGCCAGGGATGTTTGACTTTGGCGATTACGAATCTCTCCGACTCCCCGCTCGCCAAAGCTGCGGACTATGTTCTCGATATTCAAGCGGGTGAAGAGAAAGCTGTCGCCGCGACGAAGACATATACCGCTGAACTCATGGCGATTGCCATGCTTTCAGCCGCTTTAAACAACTCTGAAGAACGCTGGCTCGAACTTGGTAATATCCCCAAATGGGCTGAACAAACCCTCGCGCTTGACTCAGCCATTGCGCGTATCTCTGAGCGATTTCGTTATATGAGTCAATGTGTTGTGCTTGGACGCGGCTTCAACTATGCAACTGCATTTGAATGGGCGCTCAAACTCAAAGAGTTAACTTACATCATTGCCGAACCTTACTCATCCGCGGACTTTCAACATGGGCCGATTGCAATGGTCGAAGGTGGGTTTCCCATCCTAGCCGTTGCGCCCACTGGCAAAGTGCAGGAGTCAATGCGCGATATGTTGACGCGGCTCCGACAGCAGCAGGATGCAGAACTGGTTGTGATTTCAGATGATAAAGATGTGCTTTCCCTCGCCCAATCTCAGATCCAACTTCCGCCTCAGATTCCCGAATGGCTGACTCCGTTAGTAAGCATAGTCCCCGCTCAATTGTTCGCGTGTCATCTGACGAAGGTGAAGGGGTATGATACAGAGAAACCGCGCTCAATCACAAAGGTGACGGAGACTCATTAGTTTGCTCCCGCAGGGTCTCAGACCCTGCGGAGCGTGCTTATTTGACCCTCTTCGACATCAAAATATCGGGCTTGCCGATTCCATTTGCATCAATCACTACGCCTGTGATGATGTATCCCATTTTCTGATAGAACTCAAAAGGATGATTCTTCAGGTTGCGGATATTATATATTTGATCCCAAAGATTTTCATATAAATCAACATTTGATAACGATGTCATATTGTCTTCATCGTCTGTACCAAGTGTGATCGTAAGTCCGCCGCGCAAACGGACTTGTTCTTCAAAATCTTCAACCAACGCGCGGCCGATACCTTGTCCCTGCAAACCAGGCTGAACAGCCAGCGGATGAAGTTCCCAAACGTGGCCGTCATATCCTGGGATTCCGCCGATGATGCCCAGTAAGTTCCCTTCTTTATCAACAGCCGCGCGGCAGATGCGTTCCTCGTCGAGCATTTCATTTACTTCTTGCAAGCCTTCCTCAAGCGAGGGCCACGCGTCGGGCCAATGCTCGTGGAATGCATCCATCATTAATTGTGCGGCCTGTTGGATCAAGGATTCGTTTTCACGCGTCAGGGAGATAATGTTCATTTTGAAATGACCAGTTTTTGGCGGGGCATGAAGCGGATGCGGATCTCCTCAAGCTGTGGCGGACGAAACAGCATGTCCAGATAGATGCGTGTCGGGACAATTCTCACACTCACAAGGGTCAACATGAACTGTGATATCTGCCAGCGCGGGCAGAGCATGGAAAAGCGCATGACGAACATTCTCAGCAATGATATGACTCTTGCACGTAGACATCTGGCAATCCACCGTGATGTGAAATTCAGCGCGCTGGCGATGACCTACCCAGCGGATGGCAATGTTATTGACTTCCATCACATCCTGCACTTTTGAAGCAATATTCTTCACCAGTTCTGTGATCTCGGGTTCAACCGCATCCATCACGCGGTAATATATGTCGCGGGCAGAATTCCAAACGATGACGAGAATCGCGGCTCCAATACCGAGACCAACAATTGGATCAAGCAAGGGATAGCCCAGCCAGACTCCGATCACACCTGCCAAAACCGCAAGCGATGTAAATCCATCTGTGCGGGCATGGTTGCCGTCTGCAACCAGCGCGGCAGAACCGATCTGTTTTCCGACGCGAATGCGAAAGATCGCCACAAACTCATTGCCAAGAAAGCCGATCACGGCCGCGACGGCGACCCATCCAAGATTCGAAATGGATTGCGGATCCATAATTTTTAGAATCGACTGACGAATTGCTTCAACAGCAGTGATGAAGATCATCAGTACAATAATGACTCCTGCAATATCTTCAGCGCGACCGTATCCATAGGTGTAACGCGAGTTGCGCGCGCGGCGTGAGAGGGTGAAGGCAATGCCAAGTGGAATGGCTGTGAGCGCATCTGAAAAGTTGTGAATGGTATCCGCGAGCAAGGCGACACTTCCACTAATGGCGACAATCACCACTTGAAACACGGCGGTAAGGAGCAACGCCACCAGCGAAACCTTCACTGCCCATAAGCCGCGATCTGTAGCCAGGGCGGCATCCAGCGCGGCGGTTTGATAACCATGGTCATGAGGTGTGAAAGTATGTTGAAACCATTCGATAATGGGATTCTTAGAGTGTTCATGTTCTTGGTCATGATCGTGATTATGATCGTGTTTGTCATGTTGTGACATGTTGGCCTCATATTTGGGCAGAGCGAAGGGCTGAGTAATATTAGGTGTAATAAATCAAATTTATGTCCTATAGTTAAAGCGCCTCGTCTGCGCTCCGCTCGGCGCGTAGTCATTTCCAAAACTGTGGCAGATATTCTTTATAACTGGTCAAGTAATCATCCAAAATTTTCTTCGCGATATCAATATCTGTGGTAACGGGATCAAGCAGGAAGCATTGCAGAGCCTTTTCGCGATCGCCTTCAACAGCGGCGTCCACACCTAGTTGTGCGACGGTCGTTTCTCTTCTGCAAAGTTCTGCAATGGCTTCGGGGAGTGTGCCTACATGCACAGGGTGAATCCCAGCGCCGTCTACGATGATAGGAGTCTCAACAGTACATCCGTAAGGCAGATTGTCAATTTGCCCTACATTGGGTAGATTCGCGGCGAGATGATAATGTGTTGAACCACCTGCCACATTTTCGATCATCTCCAGTGCGCCTTCTGAGTCAGTATCAAGCGATGCTTCAACCGTCATGTTTCCGTTTGCCATATCGTTCAAACGATCGAGTTCAAAGTCACGTATGGACGCGAACAAATCCCAATCGTAGAGTCGAATGTTGTATCTCTCCCAGGGCTTGGTGACCGGATCACTCAGCCAGGGAAGGTATTCACATAGATGCGTATCCCCAGGGACGGGGAATAAACCGAAGGCTGAGAAAATATCTCTCGTGAGCGGCTCAAAATTTGGGTCGAGTTCAAAGAAGCGCTCTCGAAATAATGGATAAAGGTCTTCACCCGTGCGCCGGTCCTGGATAGAGAGAATCCAAGTAAAGTGATTTAGCCCTGCGGCGCGGATATTTATGAGCGGCACGATCTGCTCTCTGACGCGATGCTGCAATGGATGTTGATCCATGGCGGCATGCATGCCTGTCAATCCCTCTGGCACTTCAATGTCCAGTTCTTTTGCAAGCGCAACACCTACCATTGCATAACCTGCGTAAATCTGGTGACATAGACCAACTGCTTTGATGCTGCTGTGACGGTTGATCGCGTCGCAAATGCGGATCATCGGATTCGTAAAGTTGATCAGCCAGGCGTGAGGGCAAGCCTGCTCCATGTCGCGCGCGATCTGCATAATAGGTCCGATGTTACGTGCCGCATGTGCAAAGCCGCCGGGACCTCCATTTTCTGAATAGGGCTGACGCACTCCATATTTGATCGGGATTTCAAAATCATTTTTCCACAAGCCTTCGCGCGCGCCGACTTCGATTGCATTGACTACGAAATTTGAGCCTGCGAGCGCCTCAGCATGATGTGAATGGGCTGTAATATTCATTTCTGAATTCCATTCACGATTAAGGCGCTCGGCCAGTCTATGGACAATCTCCAGGCTTTGGGCGTTTCGATCTACTAACGCAAGAGTTGAACCGCGTAGTTTTTTCGAGCGCACAATCGCTGATAAGGTGTTCTCGCCGAAAGATGCCGAGCCCGCGCCGATGACTGTGATCTTTGTTGGAAGTGTCATGTGTCAAGTTCTCCAGTCTCAAGTGTTAACTCATTCGATTTAACCATAGAAAGATAAATTGAAAAAGGCACTAGCAACCTGACAGTTTGTTTCAACTATATTTCGTTGGTTGAGTAGGCGGCGCTTGCCCGCCGTATCGAAACCAACAGGAAGCATAAATCGCTGGAATTTGTGGTTTCGATACGCCCTTCGCTATCGCTTCGGGCTACTCAACCACCACTTGATTCAAAAAAGACACGAGATTATTTGAATCTCTGTGTCTTTTAATGTCCTATACTCTCGTTTATTCCCCAATGGTTACTTCGGCTGTCATTCCCCAGAGCAGTCCTTTTGGCTGCTCATCCAATTCAATCGTCACTCTGAAAACCACATCACCGCCCACTGTATCTGCGATAGGTGAAATGCCAATGACTTCTCCATTTACATTTTCGTTCAACGCTTCAATAAAGACATTTGCTGAATTACCTATATGTACTTTTGTTATGTCGCGCTCACTGAGGTCAGTGGTTTCGATTTGTAAGTTATCCAGCATGGCAAGCGTGAGAACGATTTGGTCTAGTTGGACGAATTCACCTTGAACGACATTGATCGAAGCGATCGTTCCATCGTGGGGCGCAATCAATGTGTTTTGTGCAAGGCTGGCTTGTGCCACTTCCAATGCGGCTTGGGCTTGTTGAACCTTTGCATCTGCGACCTGGCGCACTTCAGGCGGGACGACATCGAAAAAGACTCTTCCGTTGCGTCTGTCTTTCACTCTCCTGTAACTCTGCACCTTTGCGTTTGCTTCTGCAGAACGAAGCGCGGCTTCTGCTGCAGCGACCACAAATTGCAATTCGGGAGTATCCAGTGTTACCAGCGTTTGACCTGCTTGCACCTGGTCCCCCTCTTTGACCGTTATTTCCTTAACCAGCGCGGGGATGACAAATCCCAGTTCTGTTACCTGCACCGGGAGGGCAACAGCAGAGGCAGTCACAGATCCTTGCGCGGAGTTTGAAGCCAAGGCTGTACGAGTAGGATGGATTGAGGTTAGCAGTAGGGCAACCAAAACAAACAATATGAATAAACGCGGCTGCTTCATATTTATTCCCCGGTTTGAATTTGGACATCTGCGCTCATGCCCCAGAGTAACCCTTGAGGTTGTTCATCCAAATCGATGGTCACAGTGTATACGACATCGCCGCCGAGCGTTGAGCCGATGCGGTCAATGTCAATTATTTTACCGCTGAACTCTTCTCCCAATGCTTCGATGAAAACAACGGCTGATCCTCCGATTTGCACACGCGGCACATCGCGTTCGCTCAGGTCAGTGGTTTCGATTTTATATTTTGATAGTTCACCCAACAGGATCACAGCCTGCCCGGGCACAACTGTTTCAGCAGGGGAGATGTCTACGGAAACGATGGTTCCATCAAAAGGCGCGGTGAGCATGGATTGGGTGTTGAGTGTCGCTTTTGCAGAATCGAGCAATGCTTGCATGCGAACCAAGTCTGCCTGTGCGGATTCAAGATGCAGGGCATCTGTGTTGAGGCGATTCAAATAGCGGATTTGCGCCTCTGCCGCCAATACATTTGCTTCTGCCTCTTTGACCTTTGCCTCCAGAATAGTCGTATCAAGTTGAACGAGAATATCGCCTGCTCTCACCTGGTCCCCAACCTTTACATTCACTGTTGTTACTTTCCCAACGGATGTAAATGAAAGCTGTGCATCATTGACGGGAACCACAACTGCTGAAGCAGAAATTGAATTTGCGTCGTTGGACTGATTGTTTGATGGCGTGTTATTGTTGCCAAGGACAACTGTTGGTATTGGAGTAGTCGAGGATGCTGAAGCGCAGGCAGATAGAAGTATCGCGATTAGGATGATGATTATTGCAACCTGTGCGCTTCGTCTGCGTGGCGCCTGGTTTCGATACGCCCCGAACTGCACGGGGCTACTCAACCGACGGGCGCCACTCCGCTCAGCGCGAAAGAAAAAATTTATTTTCTTCATTCTGGCTCTAATGTTTTCCATTGGACTTGCTGTCATTTGTGATCAAGCCGTCCTGCAATGTAACCACTCGATTAGCATAATTGATCACGCGCGGATCGTGGGTGGCAAATACGAATGTAACGCCTGTCTCTTTGTTGAGTCTCTGCATAATGTCCATCACCTGCTTGCCGTTCTCTGTATCTAAATTCGCGGTAGGCTCGTCGGCGAGGATCAGTTTGGGATTGGTAGCCAGCGCTCGGGCGACCGCGACGCGTTGTTGTTGTCCGCCTGAGAGTTGGTCGGGGCGGTGATGGGCGCGGTCGGTGAGTCCCACTGCCTCCAGCATTTCATTGACGCGTTTCTTGCGATCCGCGGGTTTTGTTCCATTCAATAAGAGTGGCATTTCGACATTCTCGTATGCTGTGAGAGTCGGGATGAGCGCGAAGAATTGGAACACGAATCCAATAGCATCTTTCCGAAGATCTGCGCGCTGATTACGGTTAAGATGAGTCGCGTCTTTTCCATTGATGAATACATTACCAGTCGTCGGCTGGTCGAGCAGCCCGATGAGTTGCAATAACGTCGTTTTGCCCGAACCCGAAGGTCCGACGAGCGCGGTGAACTCTCCGTTTTCGATTGATAGATCCACACCGCGTAAAGCTTTGGTTTCCACTTCGCCAATTTTGTACGTTCGAGTGGCATTGGTAATTTTTGTAACTTCCATGCTAGTCTCCATTTTTACCGCTAAGCCCGCGAAGATCGCAAAGGTTTTCCTATGATTCTTCGCGTTCTTTGCGGTTAAGAATTTATTGGCTCGCTCACAGCGCCGCCGTCCACAGGATGCTTCGCAAAGAACGGCGGCTGGAGCAAGCTAGTCTCCTAATCCATGTAATGCTTCGACAGGCTCCATGCGGGCGGCGAGCCTGGCAGGGTAAAGTGAAGCAACGAGGGTAATAATATAAGTAACAATTGCCAGGGTGATGGCATTTTCCAATGTAAGGTGTGCATAGATGCGTTCCTCAAAGAGCACGCCTGTGATGCCCATGTCACCAATGTAAACGCCGTTGACAGTGAAGTAGGCAACCGCGGCACCGCCGATGATCAATCCGCCGATCACGCCGCCTGTTGCAAGCAGCGCCGCTTCGGCAAGGAACTGCGCCATGATGCCGCGTCCCTTCATGCCGATGGCAGCGAGGATTCCGATCTCGCGTGTTCGTTCAAAGACTGCCATCACCAATGTGTTGGTAACGACCGTTGCTGTGATTCCCAAAACAATCAGATACAGAAAAACCAGAAATACACCTGCATAATCTTCAAATTGGACGACAAATTGATTCTGGTCGCGCCAGGTGAGGATCTGAAAATTATTTGATCGCAATGCCTCTGCAACAAGTTCAGCCTGTTCATTCTCCTGCAACAAAACAAAAATTGTGCTGGCGTGATTTTCGGTTGCAGTGAACGCCTGCGCTTTGGAGATCGGCATGAGCACATTCGACTCATCGAACCCGGGCGTTCTCGTTGTAAAAATGCCGCGAACAGTGAATAATTGCTCGTCCACATCGCCGTTTGATGTGGTAACTAACAGGTTGACCTGATCTCCGACATTGAGTTTCAACTTGTCGGCGAGGATGTTGCCAATCAGGATTCCTTCACGGTCATCTGCCTGGATGAATTCTCCAGCGATCATTCCCTCACGAAATGGCTGGTTCGCCTCAGAAGCAGGGTCAACCCCGATGATTTGTACGCCTTTCGATTCGTCGCTGAGAGTTAATATTCCGCTGGCCATCAGGCGCGGTGTTGCCACAGTGACTTGCGGCAATGACTTGATCTGTCCTGCTACCTGGTCAGGGTCTGCGATCATATCCTCCCATTTCAAGCTGATCTTGCCTTCTTCGTAAGATGCAGGTCGGATCTGAAGGTGTCCGCTTTGAAGGCGAATCGTGTTTTGCAACGCGCCGCGCAATTCACCTTCCAGCACGGAAGCCATGAGAAGCAATAGTGACATCCCGCCCGCGACAGCCAATGATGAAAGCAGAGATCGGGTTTTGTTACGCCACAGGTTGCGATAGGCTAGTTTGAATAGTTGGGTCATAAGAATTATCTTTTCCAGACTTTGGAGTGCAGGAGCTTGCTCCTGCGAACACGCCAGCAAGCTGGCTGACTCCAAAAGTTAAACGTGATGCAACGCCTCGGATGGCTCGCGGCGCGCGGCAATGAGAGCAGGGATGAGCGCAGCGAGAGCAGCAATTATCAGAACAACCGTCGCTCGTCCGAATAAATTGCTTACTCCAAGTGTGGGATAAATACGCCCGCTGATCAACGCCATGTATTCGGTGATGCCCGCGAACTGGCTATAATCCATGCCAACCTGCCCGAGACCCAGGTTGATCATCAGCCCCATACCGATCCCTGCGATCACACCCACTACGCCGATCAGTGTGCCTTCAAGGATGAATGTCGCGGCGATTTGGCGCGGTTTGAGGCCCATGGCGCCGAGCAGACCAATCTCACGCGTCCGTTCGTAGATTGCCATAAGCAGAAGGTTCAGAATACCGATACCTGCGATCACTACGATGATGACGCTGAAGATGTCCATCACAGCGTTCTTTTGACCGATAGCGTTCCCAAGTTCAGGGTAATTCTTTGCCCAAGATTCGACCTCGTAGCCAGGCAGGATGGGAGTCAGCGCGGCGACCACAGCTGCTTCAGGACCCACCCCCTTCAATGTGATCTGGACCTCTGTGGATTGTCCGCGCAATTCAAAGAGGCTTTGGGCTTCAGCCAATGAAATGTACACAGCGCCTTTTTCAAAGGACGGCAAGCCGATGTCATAAATGCCAATCACGGTCATCGTGCGCTGGCGGTTTTGTTTGTGAGCATCGCTCCCGACCATTGTGATGCGGTCGCCAACTGTTATGGCTAAAGCATCTGCCAGTCCCTTGCCGATGAGAATCGAATCTTCATCTGTTGCTTCCAAATATCGTCCGTTCACTACGTGTTCCGCGATCAGGCTGACGGGCGCTTCTGCTTCGGGTTCAATGCCAATGATGCTGAGCGGGAACGAGCCTTCGCGGTTGCTGACCAATCCGCCTGTTTGGATGCGGCGCGCGGCCGCGATCACATCAGGCTGGGATAATGCCGCTTGAACGACAGCCGAGTCATCGGTCAGAGGCAGAAGCGGGTTGCTATCCACTTTTTCGCGATAACCTTCGGCATGTACCTGAATATTGCCTCCGAGCACGCGGACGGCGTTCTGAGCAATCGCCTGATTGAAACCGTCAATCAGACCATCATAGAACATCATCAGCGCGAGAGAAAGCCCCATTGCCAATACGATGATGACCGTGCGTCGGCGATGCCGCCAGATGTTTCGCCATGCGAGTCGCAGATATAGAGTCATTGTGACTTCCTTTCCATTGAGGCTTAGACCCTAAGAGGCTGTCTGAACAGTCAAAATATTATTTCGTTATGTCATTCTGAGCCGCGGAGCGGCGAAGAATCTCCGATTTGTCGGGAAGACTCCAAGCGGTAGGAGAGATTCTTCGCTCCCTTCGGTCGCTCAGAATGACATGCAATGTAGTTTTCAGACAATCTCTAATGGTTACTTTTGCTTTAGGGTTTGCTTACAAATTCCGATTCTGTTTTACGCAAACCGTATTCCATTACGTATAAAAGTTTGTCTATCGTTTCCTGAGTCTTCGGTGAGCGCATCCATTTCAGGACATTTTTTTGCTGTATGCCTTCGTTCAAAACGTACGTGGTGATCGCGTTGCTCCATGTTTCCATGATCATGACAGCCAGTTCCACATCCACACTTGGATCCACTTCGCCGCGTTCGATGGCGTGCTGGATCATTGTCGTAAGCGCTTGTTTGGTTTTCTGGCGATACTCAGCAAGATTTTTTCCGTAATAAAAACCTTCACCAAGTAATACGCGCCAGGCAGCTTGGATCATACGTGGGTGAGCAAGACCAAATTCCATACCTGTTTTGACCATCCAGCGGAAGTACTGAAAGGTGTCCATGTTGCTACTGGGTGGATGCTTGTCTTTGAAATATTCCATTTCTTTCTGTTCGATCACATCGAGCATGTGCATGAAGACATCCAGCTTGTCTTCAAAATATTGATAGAAACTTCCTTTTGCAATACCGCTGTTTTTCACAATGCGATTCGTAGAAGCGTTCTCCAAACCGTATTCAGCAAACTCTTCCACAGCCGCGTTCATAATTGTTTCGCGTTTTTCTTCGGGAAGGTTAAGAAAGGTTTGTTTGGGCATAAAATGTGACCTCAAGGTCATATGACCTGCGGGTCACATTATAGGACGATTCGCCCCCGTGTCAAGACTATTATGAGTGAAAAAGGTCAAGAAAGCGTCAAGGTTTAGGATGTGGATGAAGGCTGCGCTTCTCGCGAAGCCTCAGTCTGCTCCTGTTTTTGGAACATTTACACGCTTTGGCATTTCCCAACAAAAAAGGTCTGTGACTGTATCCACGTCACAAGCCTATTCCATGTCACTCTGAGGGAGCGCTTTTCCGCGACCGACACTTGCACCTGCATGCAAGTGCAGGTGAGAGTCTCGGTTATGTCAGGATAGAGATGCTTCGGGGCAACGAACGCCCCTCAGCATGACATGACATTACATTGACATTGCTTCGTAGACTCTCATGCTGGTAATAATTGGGCATGTCTTAGCGATTTTCTCCGCCTCGTCCATGCTTTCTGCATTGATGATCGTATAACCCGTAATTGAATCCAACCCGCGCGGCAATTCTTTCGTCCCGTTCTTTGTGACTTCCCGTCCCGCCCCAAGCGGACTGCCGCTATCCACTGTTTTGTCCGCGATGGATTCAAACCATTTGCCCCAAGCCTTCTGAATCTCAGGCGTTGGCGTTTCAAAACCGACGGACATTAATACAAACTTTTTCATTTTATTTCTCCTTTGGTTTTTGTTTATCATAGGGGCGACCTGCCCAGCATGGACAGGTTACTCGATGATCCTGATGGGTCGCCCTTACTGCGTAGTGATTTATTTTTTCAAATACTGTTCATAATTTTCTAATGTCTCTTCATTTGTGCCCCAGTACGCGTGATACTGTGACAACCAGTCCTGAAGAACACGCAATGAATTTCTGTTGAGTGCAAGGAAATTCGTCTGCCCGATTTTCTTGCGGATCACCATGCCTCCTTTCTCAAGGATTTTGATGTGTTTGTGAATTGCAGGCAGGGAGAGACCTCGCATCGAAGCCAGCCGACCTATCGAGGCAGGTTGTAGGCTCAACACATAGATGATCTCCCTCCTATGTTCGTTGGCGAGAGCCTCCAAGACTTTGTTTAATTCTTGCGGGTTATAGGTCGTGGTCATAATAGTTAACTTTTAAGTTAAGTTTAGTACAAATGTTCGATCTTGTCAAGTTGATTAAACGCCGACTTTTGTTGATTGGTTTACATTACCTGTTGAGGCTGCCAGAAGCCGAACATCCCCTTACCTTCACCACTTCGATACGCCCTATCGGGCACTCAGTGCAAACCTAGCCTCCCCATCGGGGTGCTTCGTGATCTCTCATTGGGAGAGGGGATGCGCTTTCAGATTCTTTCCTTCCCCAAACCTTATCTATTACCAACTTCACTATCAATCCCGCGCGCCAAAAAGCGACTGCCGCCATTCCATGCGCGAGTACTGCAAACAGGGGCGGAGTTCGATAGGTGTAATACGTCCAGCATTGACGCGTGGTACCCCATAATTCGAGATAATATCCCAGCCCTGAGCCTGCGATGAAAGTTAGCAACGCAAAGCGATGATCCGTGGGCGTGAGGATGAGGAGAATGCAGAGAATTAGCGCGAACCAAGTATAGGACTTGTCAAATGTCGGGGCAACGAAGATCAGCATCAGTACGAGAAACGAAGCGAAGGTCATCCAATAAAAAATCTTAAACACAAAGGGCACAAAGTTCACAAAGGTTTTTTCTTTGTGTTCCTTCGTGACCTTTATGGTTAAAAAAATCAATGCGCGTGTGATTCGATCAATCGAAAGTGATGCAATAGGCCAGGCAGGGATAATCCAAAGCGGTGGGCGTTCGTCCGTGTAATAGAACCAGAGGTTTGTTTGTGTTCCCCATGATTCAATTGCCAGCCCGCCGCAGATGCCGACGAAAATAATCAACAAGTCAGTCTTGAGATTTGCACGCGCGATGATGGTAACTGACATAAAACCAAAAATGCCAAGCAGGAGCCAGTCCATGTAGCGCCACCACTTGCCATTCCAATCTACATAAGCAAGATATTCATCTGCAAGGGGCCACCAGATGTAGACGATGAGAAAGATGGTAACGAAAAACCCGCCCAGCAGAATGCTGCTATCGCGGGTCCAGAAGGTTTTGAGCGCGGTGCGGATTGTGATCATGTGATAAAGAATTTTAACAGAGGTATAAACAAATGTTAAACACAAAAAGATGTGAATAAGTTACATTCGACTTGCCTTTTTATTGAGTCTCACATAAAATGGACAAGCCTGGGGGAAATCCGTGGTTTATCGATTGTACGTAAGCGCACTTGAGGAGGTGCCTCGCGTTCGTGAAAACCGAACTTTACACCAAGCTCATGCCATAATGGCGTATTTTCACTATCTTAATCATCTCCTGGAGGAGAGTGGATGAAAAAGCGTTGGCTCAAACTGTGTTTGATCTTGCTTTTTGTGGATGGCGAAAGATATGTTTTATTGGATACTTATGTGGAAGGAGATGCAATATTGCCACAACTCAAAACTACACCTATAAAAAGTCAGACTCAATGGCGATTTGCCATATAAATCTCTAATCAGAGGAGAATGATATGAATAAAAGTTTATTCAAAATGTTTTCGTCGATAACAATACTGGCTTTGGTACTGATGGCTTTGCCAATCCAGAGCGCGCTGGCAACTGGAGGCGGCTCTGGTTCGATTAGCCTGACCACTTTGGGAAGCGCGTATACCCAAAACTTTAATACCCTCGCCAACACAGGCACGACGAATAGTCTTACCATCAACGGCTGGTTCTTGGATGAAGCGGGGACCAGCGCCAGGAACAATGGGCAATATGCCGCAAGCACCGGTTCGGATAATGCAGGCGATGTATATAGTTTTGGCTCTGCAGCTAGTGCAGAACGCGCTTTTGGAACTTTATTTAGCGGTACATTGACTCCCACCATCGGCGCGCAATTTACGAACAATACGGGCAGTCCTGTTACATCACTCGCTGTCTCATACACGGGCGAGATGTGGCGCGCCGGCGTAACAAACCGCGGCGCCGCCGACGCACTCGATTTTCAACTCAGCACAAATGCAACCAGCCTCATTACCGGAACCTGGACTGATTACAACAGCCTTGATTTCAACAGCCCGAACGTCATGGCAACTGCTGGTGCTTTGAATGGTAACTCAGTAGGAAATCAAACAGCTATTAGCTTCACAATCACCGGTGTGAGCATTCCCAACGGTTCATCCTTCTGGATTCGCTGGACGGATTTCAATATAGCAAGTTCTGATGATGGCTTGGGAGTTGATGATTTCTCATTGACACCCAGCCAGTTCGATGCCGCTCCTGAAGTCTCCGATACATTCCCGGACGATGGAGCAACAGACTTCCCAATTAACGCCAATCTGTCGGTCACATTCAGCGAGCCTGTCAACGTAACACCCTCATGGTTCCAGTTAGACTGTTCTGTAAGCGGGATGGGTGTTCCAACAACGTTCAGCGGCGGACCCACAACTTTCACGCTTGACCCAGGTACATCGCTCACTCATGGCGAAACCTGTACATTGACCGTATTTGCCGATCAGGTCAGCGACCAGGATGGGATAGATCCGCCTGAGAATCTGGTCATGAACTTTACAGTTGATTTCACAGCGTTCGACGTTTGTACAACGACCTTTACTCCGATCTACGATATTCAGGGCAGTGGCCTTTCAGCAGCGATCACTGGTACAGTCACGACACAAGGCGTGGTTGTAGGTGATTTCGAAGGGAGCACCAGCTTAAGCGGGTTCTATCTCCAGGATGTATCAGGTGACAGCAACGCTGCCACTTCAGACGGTATTTTTGTCTTTACAGGGAGTGCCAATACCGTTAGTGCAGGGCAGGTAGTAAGAGTTACCGGTTTTGCCCGTGAACGATTTAGCCAGACCACGCTCAATGGCTCGAACAGTAACTCCTCTCCAGTGCCCGCGGCTAATATCGTCAGTTGTGGAACTGGCAGCGTGACAGCGACCGACGTCACTCTGCCCTTTGCAACTGCAGATTCCCCTGAACCCTTCGAAGGCATGTTGGTACGGCTTCCACAGGCACTGGTAATTTCGGAGTACTTTAATTATGAGCGCTTCGGCGAGATGGTGGTTGCATTGCCTTTGCTAGGTGAGACGCGTCCATTCACTGGAACAGCAATCGACGAGCCCGGCGCGCCTGCATTGGCGCGTGCTCTGGCAAACAGCCTGAGCCGTATTACACTCGACGATAGGCTGGGAATCCAAAACCCAGATAATGTACGCCATCCGAATGGAGCTAACTTTGCCTTGAACAATCGCTTCCGCGGTGGCGATACCGTGCAGAACATAGTCGGTGTACTTGGCTTTGACTTTGGCTTATATCGCATTCAGCCTACGGGACCCGCCGATTACGCAGAAGTCAACCCTCGTCCGGCTGGACCTGAGGATGTAGGTGGTAGTCTGCACGTGGCCGCGATGAATACGCTCAATTTCTTTATCACAGCCGATTTCCCAACCGGCAACCCACTGGATAATAAATGCGGACCACTCCAGAATGTGGAGTGCCGCGGGCACGACTCCGACCAGCCAACTGAATTCACGCGCCAGCGCGATAAACTCCTTCCCGCGCTTGCAGGTTTGGATGCCGACATCATCGGCCTTAACGAACTCGAAAACACAACTGGCGTTGACCCGCTTGGTGATCCAACCAACGGAATCGTACCAGGACTCAACGCTATGTTAGGTGCTGGCACGTACGCCTACATTAACACAAGCGTGATTGGCACTGACGCGATTCGTGTAGGGTTGATTTACAAGCCTTCCAAAGTCGCTCCAGTAGGTGCATTCCAGATCCTTGATTCGAGCGATGACCCACGCTTCATTGATACCAAAAGCCGCCCAGCGTTAGCCCAGACGTTTGAAGATTTGTCAAACGGCGCGCGCTTTACTGTGGTTGTCAATCACTTGAAATCCAAAGGCTCTGCTTGCGATGATGTGGGTGACCCCGATGCTGGTGATGGTCAGGGCAACTGTAACGGGACACGCGAGCTCGCTGCTCAAGCTCTGGTGGATTGGATTGCAACCGACCCGACTGGCAGTGGTGACGTGGATTTCCTGATCATAGGCGACTTGAACTCATATGCCAAGGAAGATCCGATTGACGCCATCCAGGCAGGTGCCGATGATACGCTTGGGACCAATGACGATTACACCAATCTCATTGCCCAGTATGTTGGAACCTTTGCCTACTCATTCGTTTTCGATGGCCAATCTGGCTATCTTGATCACGCTCTGTCACACGCCAGCCTGACTCCGCAAGTGACTGATGCCACCGAATGGCACATCAACGCCGACGAACCTGACCTGCTGGATTACGATACCAGCTTCAAGCCGCCGGCGCAGGAAGCCATCTACGAACCGAACGCGTATCGCTCATCGGATCATGACCCGGTGTTGGTTGGACTCGATCTGCTTCATTACAACTTCACCGGATTCTTCCAGCCGGTTGATAACGCGCCGGTGTTAAATTCCGTGAAAGGTGGAAGTAGTGTTCCAATAAAATTCAGTCTGGGCGGGAATCAGGGGCTGAATATCTTCCTCAGTGGATATCCAATTTCACAACAAGTTGCCTGTGACACCAGTGCACCTTTGGACGATATTGAACAAACTGTGACTGCCGGTGGCAGCAGTCTCTCGTACGATGCCATTAGTGATCAATATAACTACGTTTGGAAAACCGACAAAGCATGGGCAGGCACATGCCGCCAGTTGGTCGTGATCTTCAAGGATGGTTCAGTCCATACCGCAAACTTCAAGTTCAAGTAAGCGAGAGAAAATTATAAAAGAAAAGTTTGCTCATGCAGGGTCTCAGACCCTGCGTGAGCAAGTCATTTATACACCTGTGGATTGACACAATTTGGCAGGTGATCCCCTCCAAGCCTGCAATCAAATTCTTCGCTGCCATCCAGGACATTTTATCGCGCGCTGTTTTGCTTGCGCTGGCGATATGAGGCATGATGACAATATTATCGAGGGTCAATAATGGACTGTCCAGTGGGAGTGGTTCGGGTTCAGTTACATCCAGCCCGGCCCCGAAGATGCGATTGAATTTCAGGGCTTCGTAGAGTGCGTCGAGGTCAACAACCGATCCGCGCGATGAATTGATAAGCACCACAGTAGGTTTCATCTTCGAGATGGCTTCTGAGTCGATGAGATGACGCGTCTCAGTTGTCAGCGGGGTATGAAGCGATATGATATCCGCTTCTTCAAGCAAGGTTTCAAAGTCCACGCGAGTCGCGTTGATATCAGGGTCCGGTTTCTTCTCGTGAGGAGAATAGTAGATCACGCGCATATCGAACCCCATAGCTCGGCGTGCCACTGCTTTGCCAATTCGCCCAAAGCCTACCAGGCCTAATGTTGCACCCTTCATCTCGATTCCGAGCAAGAGCATCGGGCCCCAGGTCTTCCATTGACCATTGCGCACGTAGCGTTCACCTTCCATCAAGCGACGACCCACACTTAATATCAACGCGAAAGCAAAATCAGCTGTTGCATCTGTGAGAACGTCGGGAGTATTTCCAACGGGAATTTTACGAGCTGTGGCGGAATTTATGTCGATGTTGTCAAAACCAACTGCGAAATTGCTGATCACTTTCAATTGCTGACCCGACGCGTCCATTACTTGACCATCAATCCGATCAGTGAGCAAACATAACAAACCATCCACACCACGCACTCGTTGCAATAAATCTTCGCGGCTCGGCGGCAAATCATCCATCCACAGATCCACATCACAGAAATCATTTATCAATTCAAAGCCTTTTTCAGAAATGGCTCGTGTTACAAAAACTTTCGGTTTCGACATAATAACTCCTTAAAATATCTCTGTTATGATAACAGACATGGATCCAAATCGTTTCGCTACCCACAGCCTCAAAGACCCGCGCATTTTGCGCATCTTATCTGCTGCGCTCAAAGCGGTTGACCCATTTGAGGCAGTACAGAAGTATCTTCCAAATATAGATGGTCGCGTTTACGGATTAGGAATTGGAAAAGCTGCCATCCCGATGATGGACGCGCTCGCCGGGCGGATTCCACTTTCAGGCGGACTTGCCGTCACAAAGTTCGTTTCACGCGGGACATCGGGCTTGTATCCCGTTATCGAAGGCGGACACCCCATCCCAGACGCGCGCTCGCTCCAGGCGGGTGAACGCGTGCTGGAGTTTGTCTCATCTTTGGATGAAGAAGATACATTGGTATGTTTGATCTCCGGTGGTGGGTCTGCTTTAGTGACCGCTCCTTATGAAGGCGTTTCGCTCGAAGATTTACAATCCCTCACTTCGTTATTGCTTTCATCTGGCACACGCATTGATGAGATCAACACAATACGCCGACATTTAGATCGCGTCAAAGGAGGGGGACTGGCTCGCGGGACGAAAGCACAAGTAATAAGTTTGATTCTTTCTGATGTGATTGGCAATCCACTCGAAGCAATTGCATCCGGTCCAACTGCGCCAGACCCAACAACGCAGGAGGACGCGCTTGCAATTTTGGAAAAGTATTTAACCGCTGCCCCCAATGGGGATGATAAGTCACAGAGATATGGAGATACTTTATTTTTAAACTCCGTGACTC
>JAKEFL010000035.1 GCA_022616105.1 Anaerolineae bacterium
AGGCTCCGATGTTTCCTTCTCTGAATTTACCGCTTGTCTCATTATTTGCTAAGCTTTTTGGAGTAAATTGCAGGTTGAGTTATTTACTTCAAGTTTAGCTAATTATGCGGCACTCTGTAATCTACCCACTTTATACTCAGGCAAAGGAAGAACTGTGATGCCTGTTCAAATTGATATCAACGGTGTAGCCAACACCTTACCGTCCAAGCCACTTTTACCACCGCGGCCGCTGGGAGTCTTTGCGTTCGTCCTGCATGATTACCAAACGAGCGAATATTTTCGCGCGGACTGGAATACCTCCGTGCCGCGTGGTTTGTTCAAAGATGACGACAAGCTCAAGAATGAGCAAGGCTGGCCCGAAATGGTCCCCTTTGAGCCGCGGATGGGTGTCAAGCTGACTGAGGAACTCCAGCGGTTTTGGTTCAAGCAGCTGGTCCTTTCCTATTATGGACATTCGGATTTCGATAAGTTAACGCCAGAGGAAATGGAATTTATTAAAAAGGCATGGGGCGGCGGGACGAAAGGTCATACGGCCTTTACCAACGGCAAAGGGACGGATACTGGCTGGGACTTTATTAGAGGCCTGAACAGGAACGAGGATCTACCGGTCCTGTGGGAGAACACCTGCGGTGGAAGCCTGCTGGAGTTGAACTCAATTGCCACCTATGCCAGGGGTTATAAGGTTAAAACGCTGCGGACATCTGATTACGAAAAGTGGAAGGATTGGACATTCCTCGATCACCCTCAATTCTTTACGTTCGGCACCAACGCGACACCTTTCCTGGCTGGCACGAGAGATACATTTACAACGACAGGTCCGTGGAAGGTGGACCCGATGCACTACCTTAACGGGAAGCATGTGCCCGTTCCTATTATCTCCGATGCCGGACATGTGTTCGTCGAAACTCATCGGGTAAGGATGCTGAGCCCGAAAGAGTCAACGCCGAATCCCTATGTGCAGTGAAAACAAGCCCAAGCCACCATGCCCACAAACATTCTTACCTCAATTCCTCTCAAAATACGCAAGAGTCTCTCTTAAGCCAATAATTGTTTTTGAGTCTTCAAACTCCTGGTTTGCCAACTTTTCTTTGACTATTTTAAGAGGCATGACAACCTCTCGAATTCTCTCATCGGACTCCAGGCGTCGTTCCGTTTTTTCGAGATCAATAGCCAAAAACAAATGCATTCTCTCGTTCGAATATCCTACAGATGCAAAATAAGAAGCAATTGGAATTAGCTTGTTTGCGCGATACCCTATTTCCTCTTCCAATTCACGCCCTGCACAACTCATGGGGTCTTCATTAGGTTCAAGCCTGCCTGCGGGTAATTCGATCAATTCACGCTCAATGGAAATTCGGAATTGTCGTATTAAGATAACATTTCCATCAATAACAGGAACTATTGCTACGCCGCCCAAATGCCTAATGTATTCTCTAACCACAACATTGCCGTTATCCAACGAAACTTGTCCGCCCCAAAGAGAGAATATTTTTCCCTTGTAAATCTCTTCGTGCTTGATCCACTTCTCCATGATTACCTCTTGATTCATTTCACTTTAATGCTTGATAAGCGATTGAAATCCAGGCTGCGACCGCAACAATCCAGATGATAGTAATATATGTAGCTTGATCCAGCAACGACTCATTTGAACGCCTCCGCCTCGGACATCCTCCCCCGCAAAGCCTCGATTCGCTCCACCACGCCCGCAAACTCTTCTTGTTGCTTTCTATCCGGTGATTTCCACAAGTACTTCGCCACCTTCGAGCAGTTCAACTGCTTTTTGCAGATTCACTGAAAGTATCTCTTGTAATCTAGCTTTCGAGGTATTTCCGCAAGTGACCCAAATAATTTTCGGCGGCGCTCCGAGTCTTTTTTGCAATTCGAGAAAATCGCTGTCCTTGGTCATCACAGTTGCATCGGCATTGCGCGCAGAAAAAAAGATGACCTGGTCTTCCGCATCGCGCAAGCCCAGGTCACGCACAGCAATCGCTTCGATGCTGGCGAAATTTTCGGTAATCCATATCGCCAACGCGGGGGAAAGTTGCGCGTCAATCCATAATTTCATTTATGCCGCCACCGCCAATACGGGATGGTCGAGCCTGCGGATTGCATAACGTGCTACCGCCTTCAAGTCTTCCATTTCTAAATCTGGCATTTCTTCCAATATTTGGGCGGGCGTTAACCCATTGGCTTGCAGTTCCAATACATCAATCACGCGTATTCTCATGCCGCGAATGCATGGACGCCCCCCGCATTGGTTGGGGTTAACTGTAATTCGTTCATCCAGATTTACAGTGGACATCATTACCTCTCAATTCATTGGTCTATCTTTGACAAATTATAAACCATCATTCACCGCCAGTGGAAGTCGTATTGATCAACGAGATCTTGGAAGTGACCCATCACCATTTTATTAAATGTATTTTGCATTCTTTTGATGCCTCCATCAGATAGATATATACGTTGGCTTATCTATTCTCCTCCAAACTCTCGCTCAACAACCCATCGACCTGCCTCTCTGCCTTGGACAGCGCGCCCGCAGAGACTCGACCCGCGTTTCAATAAGGCGGTTCAGCGGGACCTTCATATCCGCACATTCCCAGTCGTGGTGAGTTGACCAGTGCCACAGGTTCGCCATACTCTGTATGAGGGTGGTCTTCGGCGTGCTCATCGCAAAGAAACCATGTCCCCATCTGATCCGCTTCATAAAGACATTCGATACAAAGGTAGGTTGCAGGCTTGTCACAATCTTTGCACAGCATTTCGGGCATGTTGTTGCGCGCCATCAGTGCAATGGGATGTTTAGTTGTTGCATTGCCCTGACGCGATCCGACCACTTTTATCTCCGTTTCCGACGTTGTTCCAAAATCGTACAGATGAAGTAGTTCAGTTTCCCTTGCAAACACATTGTCTGCCGTGCGCGCTTTGCCAACATCATACCCTTGCCAGCTGCCGACCGTGAATTTGCACAGATGGCCGCAACATTCCAGCCAGATGGCGCGCAAGTAGACATCCAGCTTTTCGAGCGTTGCCGAACCGCGCATTTCCAGATCGAGCCAGAAATCTTTACCATAGACGCCCTGTACGCGTACATGCCAGAGCGTTTCCTCGGGTTGTTTGCTCGTGTACGTGGCTTGAATGGTTTGTGCGCGTTTCCCGCACTTTGCAAGGTGTCTGGTCATGCCGCTTTTGGCGGTTTCTTCACCGCAGTATTGGCATGTTCCGCGGGACTGTGGTTTTCGTGGCATAGAATTTTCTCCTTTATCTAAAACATTTAACAACCCTCGATGCTTCGACAGGCTCAGCACAGTGCCTGTCTCTTCATCTCACCAGCCGTAACATTAGGTTTTCCCATGCTTTTTGTGGCGACGTCGGGATTTCTTCTTTATTCGATGCGCCCAGGTATTCTGAAGCAGTGGTAACACGTCCGATGGGCGAGGCAATGGAAATTCGCGAGTTGTGAGTGGACGTTTGACAGGCACTTTGTGAAGGTCAGGTACCAATTCACTACACAGCAAGGGGATGGGAACTGGCTGACTAGACTCGAAATCCAGATTGAGTGCGCGCTGAAATTCAGACAGAACATGTGGCGTGACATTTACTTTCGATGGCTTTTGCATGTTGCTTTGCAGCTGCTTCAAACAATCATTCAATTGACCGCGCAGATCATGCTGATCACCCTGAACGCCGAGCAATTGCAAGCCGCGTTGCGCAGACAGGATGCCAAGTTCAGGCAGACCAAACTTATCAAAGGAAATGGCAATAACGTTATACGTCCAGATATCGGCAGGATCATGGTGAAGCAAGGCAGTCAAAATTTTCATTCCGTGTTCAAGTTTGCCTGCTCTGAAATGCAAGTCTGCCAGATCGCGCAGGGTTTGAATGGCATTGCCACCTTCATCATATTTCAAGCTATGCGCCAGGGATCGTTTTAACCAATCCATTGCTTCCTTGTTTGAAAAATCACGCGATTTCTGTGAAAGCTCAAAATAGATTTCTTCGTAATCGAGCAGCGGACTGGCGGTTGGCGTGCTGGTGAGTTCCTGCAGGTTTGCCATCGCAATCGCCCACCAGGTTTGGGTGCTTTTGGCATCCTTTTCCCGACGCGCGCCATCAGATACCTGGAAACATATTTCAGCCAGGGCTGCGCGCATAAAGTCAGAATTCCGCCGTTCTTTTATTGCGCCGCCAAGCAATTCATTGGGGTCTTGATTCCAGATAATATCCGCTTCCAGAGATTCGGCGACCATCACAGAGGCGGTATCGACATCGAGATCGGGAATCGACCTCCCCAGATCACGTCCAGTGAAAAAAATGGTTTGCAGTTGATGAATGACTGCATCGGTTGCGGATTGGAAGCGTGAGAAGGCATGTTCCCAAGTGGGTTCAGGAGGAAGGTTCATATTCACATCCTTGTCTACAAGGACTACATGGGATAGGCTTCCATTCCCGCCTTCATTGCGCCTTCCACCGTGCCGTCCACAGAACCTGCCCCAGGAAACATCCACTCGTCAGGATCATAGAAATTGCGCGAGTGACGATAGATGGCAAAGCCCCAATTATCCATTTTTCCGTTCCAGGTGAGACGGCAAATTTCGGATGGACGCCCGCGGTCCATTCGGTCAAGGTAAAGGAACTTGCCTTTAAACCTCGCCGCAAATCCACGTTTTGTTTTGCCGAATATCGCTTCTAAAAAAAGACGTGGTTTTCCTGTGAAAGTTTTGCGGTTGAATTCTTCAACGATTTTCAGGACTTCTTCCTGGATTTCCAGGGGAATGGACTGTCTTTTAGGCATATTTTCCTCTAAAATTTTCATTCCTTGTGTAAAAGCATCACCGCGATATGGCATGACTACCTGCTAACGCAAAATCATCCCGAAGGTTTGCTTTGAAAAATGTTGGTCACCGCGGTAAAGCCTTCGGGACGTTATTATCTGAAAGATGATCCCAAAAACCTTCGGCACGATTATTTCCCTGCATTATAAAATGTAATATTCACTTTCACATCTTGAAATGGTGAAGTAATCTTATACTCAGGCTTTTCATCTGGATGTTCGCGCCAATAGTAAAGGGCTGTCAGATTCTCTTTTGCGCGTTCGTATCTGGGATCGATTTTCAACGCGTGCCTGTAAGCATCCTCCGCCTCATCAAAGCGGTTTTGCATGACAAGGCTAATCCCCAGGTTTCCCCAGGGTTGCGGCAGGCAATCTCCCATTTCGATGGATTTGCGAAATGCGGCTTCGGCTTCCTGCCATTTTCCCAGCCCAGATAGTTGATTGCCATGTTGGAACAATTCCTGTTGCTCGATCAACTGATCAAGCGTGAACTCCTTGCCGCGCAGTTTCATCTCAGATAAAGCGATTTTTCTGGCGAGCTCAAACTCCTCTTTGATCTTACCTGCTATCATGCTGTCTTTTTTCATGACAGCAACATACTCAAAATCCCGCAGGGACTGCCCCGTGCGCGAAGTGAACCGCGCCGAAAGCCCGCGATTGAACAGAATGTAGGAATCCTCGGGGTCAATCCGCACCGCTTCACTGAGAGTTTGATATGACTCTTCAAACTTCTTCTGAAGCGCGTATGCCATTCCCATCATACCAAGCGTCTCAGCGCATACCTTATCCTTTTTAGGGATGTATTTCAAAATGCGCTTGCAGGTATGAACGGCGCCATCGTAATCCTGAGCAGCTAATTGCGAAGTCGCTTTTGCAAGCATATCGTCAATTTGCTGTTTGCCAACCAGCCATCCTTTTGGTTTCTTCTGGCGTTTGGTCATACAAGGTTGCTCCTGAAAAACGTCCCGAAGGTTTGAGTGGAAAAATCTTGTCACCTGAACAAAACCTTCGGGACGGTTTCGCCATGAAACGCCTCGGACATCCTTCCCCGCAGCCCCTCGACCCGCCTCACCACGCCCGCAAATTGATCTACATTAATCATTCGCATTTTGGCTTTGAATTTCCTTCCACAAGTATGGCGGAAAGTTTTCTGAATTATCGACCTTCACATTTTTCCAAACACAATTTTCAACACGCTTCACTCTTTTCCAATTCGAATCATGGAAGTCTGCACCTGTAAAATCGCAACCTTGAACAATAGCCTTAGTGAAATCTGACTCTTGCAAATTCGCTTCTACCATCATAGTTCCGATCAACTGTGTACCGATAAACTTAGCGCTCTTCAATACAGCATGGGTAAAATTAGGTCGTTTCTTCTCACCTTCTTTGCCTCTTTCACTAACTATTGCCCAAGAAAAGTCAGCACTAAATGCGGTGGCTTTTCTAAATTTTGCTGCATAGATTTCAGATTTTCTGAAATTAACTTCGCGCAGGTTGGCTTCAGTAAAGTCTGTAGCCCACATACTTGTCTCTCTAATTATCGCCCTCTCGAGATTGGCTCCTATAAATTCGCATCCCGACAAATTTGCTTTGGTCAGGTCAAAATTTCTAAGGCTGACTTTCGGTTCAGTCGTATTCCAATTTGATGCAATTCGATAGTCAGAGAGGCGGCGTTCACGTTTAGCGCGTCTTTCATCAAGCCAAAAAATAACCGAGGCTACAACAATGCCACTAATAATCGCTTGTAACAAATCTCTGCCAGCATTTATCCAGTCTGCATTGCTCATCAACTCCCTCCAAAACTCTCACTCAGCATCCCCTCAAACAACCCCTCGACCTGCCTCCCCGCCTCGGACATCCTCCCCCGCAGGGACTCGACCCGCCTCACCACGCCCGCAAACTCTTCTTGCAGGTTCGCTATATCAATTACGTCATACGTGAATTCTTCCGAGATTTGGCGGGGCATAGTTCCCTTTGGGTTCTACGTGTTTGGATATGCTGGGTCAAGGATACAGGAAAAATCCCGGTTAGGCAAGATGAAATTCGTTGCAAAGACTCAGGTAAAACAAAAAAGACTCCCTCAAAAGAGAGTCTAATTGTCGCGATGCCGCTTGAGGTAAATTGCATACGTTATTCTGGCTTGGTGTATTTTTCGAGCTGTTCGTAGACCTGGTGGAGCAGAAGTCTTAATTCATCCCGTTCACGGATCGCATTATGAAGAGATGCCTGGAGGGATTGATCCTCAGCATCTGAACGAGTTCCCAACAGATGTTCTTCGCGTGCAATTTGTTTGATTTTTTGGTCCAGTTTTATTTCAAGCCGTCTGCGATATCCATCATAGAACTGGAATTCTTTGAGCGGTTCGATCGCAGGGGGCGTATCTTGTTCTAAGAGCTCTGCAATCGTGGAAAGGAACTTCTCCAGATCCACCGGCTTTTGGATAAAACGAGTTGCGCCAATGTTTAGTGCAAATTCCCGATCTTCAGGCGCGACGTATGTAGCTGTGATAAAAACCACTGGAATATCACATGTCTCAGAATGGATGCGTAATCGATGAACAAGACCGAAACCATCCAATTGTGGCATCATGATATCGGTAATGACAATCGCCGGGCGTTTGATCTGAATCACTTCAAGGGCTTCCCTGCCATTATGAGCCGGGATGACACGATAGCCCTTGAACGTCAGCGCTGCATCCAACAGCCTCAGAATATCGCGATCATCTTCCACGATGAGCAGGTAATCTTGACCTGTATTCATCCTTTTATTCTACATTATCCCCTGCCGCTCTGTTTATATTAATTTCGTCACTGTTTGTTACGCGGTGACATCCTGTTCAACCGCTCTCAAGATCTCACTGCCCACTCGGGCCTACGAATAAAAAGACTCCCATAAATTGGGAGTCTACTTTGTCGGGGTGCCGAGATTTGAACTCGGGACCTCACGGACCCGAACCGTGCGCTCTACCGGTCTGAGCCACACCCCGAATAGCGTACGAATTATAACTGTCGCACTTTCATTTTGCAAGCATGATTAAAGAATCCTAAACACAAAGGACACGAAGTACACAAAGAAATAAGATCTTAAGGTTTTCCTTCGTGACCGTTGTGTCCTTAGTGTTTAAGAACTACGGGTTCAACAGCACTTCCTGGCTGTAGACATAGAACAAGCCATTGATGCGGTCATCATCCTGGTAAATGGTCAAGCGCGCAAGTGTTGGCTCGCGGACTTTATAAGGAATCGTCGTCTCAAACAACTGCGGATTGATATGATCAACGGTAAGGATACGGAGCCCGATCGATCTGCCATCCGGTCCCACCAACTCAAGGATGACCGGCTGAAGATTGAAGGGCCATAAGTCACCTCTCACGTTCAGCACTCCACCGGTAACTGATTCCTCTGCAAGCGGGCTGAACACACCGACAGGCTCAGACGGATTCCCTGGCGGGTTGATCTCGTTGGCTCCGCTGGAAAGCATCAGGATGCGGACTGAATTCAACGCCTGCAGCCTGCCAGCCTTGTCCTGCGTGCTGACGGTGACGCGGCCCACCTCTGCTGTGGCGCGAATCTCAAAGGGGATCTTGACGTTTTGAAGCACGCCCTCTCTTGATGTGCGCACAGTCTTCAACGTGCGCGAAAGTAAACGACCATCTTCCCCATATAGATCAATCTGCACTTTTTCACTTTCACCGGCGATGATGTTCATGCGCAGATTGATCGGCGAGATCACTCTGGACATCGGTCCTGGCGCCTGGATCTCGATCACGGCTGGCTTATGCCAGGGAAAGTCGGTCACTGTGGGGGTTGGAGGTATTGTTGGTGTAAACGTTGGGAAGCGTGTCCGTGTTGGCCGGCTTGTTGGAGTTAGAGCAATCGCTGTCTGTGTCCCAGCGATGCTGGCTGCCTCAGCGGTCAACGCGATCACAGTTGGCAAAAATTCGGGCGGATAAGGTGTTGGGATCGGGCTTGCAGTCGGTGCGGCGCAAGCAGCTAAAAATCCGAAGAGGGAAACAAGGAGGGAGAGTTTGCGGCACATACTTAGAAGTATGTCATTGCGAGCCCGACGGGCGAAGCAATCTCACGTTCAAGATATTCACTGTTATAGCGAGTTTTATTAATGTGAGAGGGGATTGCTTCGTCGCGAAGAACGCTCCTCGCAATGACATGATTAATTAACTTTCCAGCGTAAAGGTTTTTCTTGCAAAGCGGATAGAACTTCGTTCGCGATATCTTCTGAAGCGCGGGATTGTGCCTCAACGGTTTGTGCGCCGATATGTGGAGTGGCGATCACGCGTGGATGGGAAACTGTCTCCGTTAAACCGGGCGGCTCCCGCCCAAAGACATCCAACGCGGCACCTGCAACTTTTCCACTGTTCAACGCGGCAACCAAAGCAGACTCATCAATGATGCCGCCGCGCGCCGCGCATACAATGCGCACGCCATCCTTCATTTGAGAGAATGCAAGCGGACCCATCATATCTCTTGTTTGCACGTTGAGTGGCAGATGCAAAGAGATGAAATCAGACCAGGCATATAAATCCTGGATTGAAACTGGTTCCGCGCCGCGCTGTTTGATGTCATCTTCTAAGATCAACGGGTCATAGGCAATAATGTTCATTCCAAAGGCGGATGCACGTTTGCCGACTTCGACACCGATACGCCCGAAGCCGATCAAGCCTAGAGTCTTTCCATTTAGTTCAACACCTTCCAATTCTTTTTTGAGCCATCCTCCCTGTTTCATGCCTGCATCGGCGCGCGGGATTTCACGCGCCAGCGCGAGCATGAGGCCAAACGTCAATTCTGCTACTGCAAGCGAAGTGGACATCGGTGCGTTGACAACAGTGATCTTATGTTTCTTTGCAGCCTCAAGATCGATGTTATCCACGCCCACGCCCGCGCGGCCGATCACCTTGAGGCGTGAAGCCGCGTCCATAACGGAGGCAGTTACCTTCGTCCGGCCGCGAACGATAAGCGCGTCGTAGTTGTGAATCGCTGTGAGCAAATCATCCGCTGAGATCTCACTTTGGTCATCCACCTTCGCACTAGCGCGCAAGATGGACTGTCCACTTTCGTCCAGTCCATCTGTGATGAGAATATTGAATTCAGGCATGAGGGTATTTTAACACGGGTAGGGACACAGAGACGCTGTGTCCCGGTGACCTGATCGTCCAGCCGTTCGATTTGCCAAGCAAATCGTGCTGGACGAACCGTTACCTATTCATATCTCAAAGCCTCCACAGGCTCCAGAGCCGCGGCTCGGTTGGCGGGGTAAATCCCAAAGAAGAGACCCACTGCCGCGGAAAAGATCGTGGCGAGTGCCACTGCATCAAAGCCTACAACCGGCGTAAATGCCGTTCCACTTGCTACGGCGATCTGACCCACCGCAAATGAAATGAGCCAGCCAAACATGATTCCGATAATGCCGCCGATCAGACTCAGCAAGGATGACTCGGTCAGGAATTGTATGAGAATGTCGCGCCGGCGTGCACCGAGGGCTTTACGCAAACCGATCTCGCGCGTACGTTCTGTCACTGATACGAGCATGATGTTCATAATGCCAATGCCACCCACCAAAAGAGAGATACCTGCAATGCCGCCTAGAAAAATCGTGAGGATGCCCGTAATAGATTGGAACGTGGTGAGCAAATCCTGCTGGGTAAACACAGTGAAATCATCTGCGCCAACAGGTGTTCGATGCCGCTGGCGGAGGACCTGTGAGATTTCCTCTGTCGCCATGAGGACTGCGTCTCCGCTGACAGCCTGCACAAGCAGGAGATCAACCTGATCGCGCGTATTGCGGCGGATCAAGCGCGCCTGGGCAGTGCTAAAGGGAATCGCAACGAGGTTATCCTGACTCCCAAATAAGCCGCCTCCCTTTGAGGCAAGCACACCCAAAATACGGAAGGGCTGTCCTTCAATACGGATCGTTTCTCCTGTGATTCCATCGTGACGGCCGAAGAGAGTATCCGCCGCTTCGGGACCAATCAACACGACAGATGCGCGGCCCAGCAGGTGTTCTTCATTGATGAACTCGCCCTCGGTCAACTCATAATTTTGCACAGAGAAATAAGAAGGCGTCACACCGTTAACTTCAACGGTTGTGCGTTCCCCTCCATAGGATATTTCCCGATTCGACTGCAAGATCGGGGCAACTGCCTCCACCGAGGGTGCAGCAAATGGATCAGCAATCGCTTCCGCATCTGCCAGGGTGATCGGACGCTCATTACGAACCGATGCGTCCTGCCCACCGCGAAAAACAAACAGGAGGTTTGTTCCAATGCCGCTGATCGAACCGGTAATGGATGCTTCCGCGCCGCGCCCGACCGCCAGCATGGCGATCACTGCCGCGACTCCGATGACGATTCCAAGCACCGTCAAACCGGACCTTAGCTTGTTCCCACTTAAACTTTCAAGTGCTTCGAGGAAGGCTTGTCCGAGAGTCATGCAGCACCATCCAGCAACCCATCACGCAAACGGATGACGCGTTGTGTTCTCTCAGCGATATTGGGATCATGCGTAACGATGATCAAGGTTGTACTGCTTTCTTTGTTCAGGTTCAGTAAAAGATCCATGATCTCTTTGCCAACCTTTGAATCGAGGTTGCCTGTCGGCTCATCTGCCATGATGATGGCCGGGTTATTGACGATGGCACGCGCGATTGCCACGCGTTGCTGCTGGCCGCCAGATAACTCTGTGGGACGATGGGTCATTCTGTCACCGAGACCAACGGCTTCCAATGCCGCTATTGCGCGGGCTCGTCGTCCCTCTGTAGAACCAGAATAACGCAAAGGCAATTCCACATTGGTGATGGCAGTCTGGCGCGAAAGAAGATTGAAACTCTGAAAGACAAAACCCACTTTGCGGTTGCGGATGCTTGCAAGCTGGTCATCATTCAGCGAGGCAACAGGCTCGCCATCCAAAACATATTCGCCGGAACTGGGCCGATCCAAACAGCCGAGCGTATTCATCAGCGTGGATTTTCCCGATCCCGAAGGTCCCATAATGGCAACCACTTCGCCGCGTTTTATATCAAATGAGACGCCGCGCAGGGCTTCCACTTCCACTTCGCCCATTTGGTAGACTTTGCGAATATCGTGGGCTTCAATTACGTTTTCGTTGGACATGGTTCTAACCCCCAAACCCACCGCCACCCGGTCCGCCACCGGGACCGAACTCCACTGGCGGATTCAGGATAACAGTATCACCTTCTGTGACATCACCGCCGGCGATGACGCTCATCGTATCAGACGAAGACCCAAGGCTGATCTCCGTTTTGACAGGTTGATTATCCACGAGAAGATAAACAACGCGAGAACCATCCACCAGACGAACTGCGCGATTCGGGACAAGGACCACATCCTGCATTTCTTTCACCGTGATGTTCACCGCGGCAGTCATCCCAGGTTTCACCAGCTCATCTGCATCTGTCAATTCCACCGTAACTGTGAAGCTTACAACACCATTCACATCGTTGCCAGCCTTGGCAACTTGAACGACCTTCCCATGGTAATCCTTGTTAAGGATGGCGTCGAAGGAAAGGGAAACAGCCTGGTCAATGGATACGCTGTTGATATCCACTTCTGAAACTTCCACATCCACAAACAGGCTGGAGAGGTTATCCAGACGAAAGGCAGTTTCTCCTGCGCCGACCTGGTCGCCAGGCAGTGAGTGGGATTCTGTCACCGTGCCGGCAAAAGGCGCGGTGATGCGCGCCAGGTTGAGGGTCGCCTGAGCCGCATCCACGCGCGCCTGGGCAGCGATCATCTCTGCTGAATTTCCGTTACTCAGGTTGTCAAGAGTTCGCTGCGCGTCATCCAGCTTTGCCTTCGCCAGCGCAAGATCTTCATCAGCTTTCGCGATTGTTTCCTTATCGGCATAGCCGCGATATTCCTTGAGGATGGGAATCGTCCGATTGCCAAACTTTTTATAAACGATCTTCTTGATATGGATTCTCCCGTTCAACTCCTTGCGCCAGTTCGCGGCTCGATCACAAACCTCCTGCGCATCGCGCAGCGCGATCACAGCTTCGGCGCGAGAGGTGTCCGAGGTGAGAAGGTCATCCAGGGCTTTTTGCGCATCGACGAGATCAGCCTCTGCCATAATAACACTCTGAGGCAGGGATGTTTTCGACAGGGATGCCAGTTCATCGTTTGCACTGACATCGTCACCAACATTCACATTGACACCGTCAACTGTTCCCGCTGCCTGCCAGATGAGTACCGCAGTTTGTTTCGCGCGGACTGTGCCTGTGGCGCCGATGGTGGCGGTCAGGTCGCCGCGCCCGATCGCTGCAGTCTGGAACTGAGATGTCGTATCCGCTCTCGAACCACGCACATATACAAATGCCGACGCCACAACAGCGACGATTAGCAGTATAATAAGAAATCTTCTGTTTTTCCTAAAAAACTCACGCATTGTTCCTCCATCAAAGCCAATATCAATAACGGCGGAATTCTACACCACAAATATGAATTGGCAATGAATTTTTGCGACAGGGTTATGGAAACTTAACAAAACGATCAACCATCCGTTAATCCATTAGATGAAATGTCATTTTTTTTAGATAGGTAGGCAGGGATTCCCCTGCATCCACGATGAAAATCCTTATTGACGACACTTTAAGACGTCGACATAATCGCCCATCAAATGATCGTTTATTGAACTTACGAAAATAATATTAAAAGGTTTCACGCCAGGTATGTCAGCTCTTTAAAAATGTCTGAATCTTCATCAAATCTGAGGAGAAAAGATGAATCGCAAGAGCAAGAAATACGTTTTATTTATCATAATACTATTTATCCTATTTCCCATTTTACTCGCGGGGAATTCCTCTCTGATCGCGGCTCAAAAGCAGCCCAAAATAGACTCACAAGTTTTTCGCAATGACATGCGCAAATTTTGGGAGGATCATAGTGAGTTGACGCGCTCGTTTATTATCAGTACCCTTGCTGATCTACCCGATCAAAGTGAGACCGCCCAACAGCTGATACAAAACCAAAACGAAATTGGAGCCGTTATCAAGCCTTTTTATGGAGATGCAGTCGGTGACCAACTGGCAGCATTACTCAAGGAACATGCCCTCATTGGCGCCGCAATGCTCCAAGCCCTAAGGAAAGCAGACGCAGCAGCATTTGAAGAATCCGTAGCGCGCTGGTACGCGAATGCGGATGATATCGCTCAATTCCTTCACGATACCAATCCAGAGAACTGGCCGCTTAGAAAGACAAAGCCAATGTTGAGAGAGTATCTTGATTTAACCCTGGAGGAAGCATTGGCATGCTGGAATGGTGATTACGTCAGAGACATTGCCGCTTATGATAAGGTCCAGGATCAGGCACTTGAAATCGCTGATATGCTTAGCGAAGGTATTATCAATAAGTTTCGGGTGAGATTTAAGTAAATCGTTTACACAATCTATGTCCGGCGGATATTGTTCCATTGTCAAAGGCTCAACGCGACACTTGCACCCGATTTGCCAAGCAAATCGTGCGTTCGGTGCAAGTGTCGCGTTAAAGATACACTGTGAGGAATTCGTCCGTGTGTAAGGTGAATTAAGTAAGTGCGACCCTTCAAGATGGCCGAATAACCCGGCACGCATAGTAGTTTTGGAACGCGAATACCACGAATGGGCGAATTTCGCTAATTTCCACAACCTATTCGCGTCATTCGTATATTGGCGTAATTCGCGTTGAAGAAATTCCTGACTTTGCAAAGCCCTGACCCTTACCCAAAGGTTTGGTCTCTCAGTTTTCGTTTCTGATTATAATCATTCGCATGCTCTATCGCATCGCGCGCATATTTGATTTTCTGGCGCTTACTCTCGCGATGATTATCGCTGCCGGGGGCGATACGCCAAGATTAACAGGCGAATCAGACCGCGTCCGTTTCTTCACCCGCGAGATTGAATTCGACTATCCAAACTGGGTATGGGATGCAACGTGGACGAAAATCGAGCAAAGTACAATCAACGCGCCATATATATTCGAGCGCGGCACAAACAAGGAAATCGTTTTCGAGTATTTGCGCGTTACACAACAGCTCATTCAAACGGAGAGCAGCATCGAGCAAGTTTTTGCAGATCCCAATATAACCGACAAAGACTCAGCCAGCGCGTTCCTGCGCACCCAACGCGATGAACTTATCGCGCGGCAGAATTCTCTTGCGCCTTTTGCAGAATCGACATTACAAGCCCAGATCAGCAAAGCGCTCGCGGAACTGGATCTCACAACTGCTGGTCAGCCACTCCCTTCTGTCCTCTATCACGTTTCATCCACGCCGCTTGCATTGATCGTTGCCCCTCGTGATCATATTCACCAGATCGCAAATGTCTCGGTGCTTCCCACGCTCACGCTTGATGAACAAATTAAACTCGAAGATCAGGTGGCGCAAGGGCTGGATGTCTCAACGCTTGTCGTTGGCATCGGCGGTGTTGGTGTTTATCCCACAATGGTGACGGAGACAACCGACCTGCGCTGGATGCTCGAAACGATAGCCCACGAATGGACTCACAACTATTTAAACGTCCGCCCGCTTGGACTCAATTACAGCACGACTCCTGAACTCCGCACGATGAACGAGACAACCGCATCCATTGCAGGGAATGAAGTTGGGAACTATGTTTTGCAACAGCATTATCCCGAAATGCTCGGCTCTTTGCCAAGCTTGAGCTTGATCTCGTTTAATGAACCTGATCTCCCCTCAAACGGACTCGACGACCCGCCGCCCTTCGACTTCCGCGCCGAAATGCACGAAACGCGCGTCACAGCAGACGAATTGCTGGCACAAGGCAAAATCGAAGAAGCGGAAGCCTACATGGAAGCCCGCCGGCAGGTCTTCTGGGAAAACGGATACCTGCTTCGCAAACTCAACCAGGCATACTTCGCCTTTCATGGCGCCTACGCCGATACTCCTGGCGGCGCAGCGGGGGAAGATCCTGTGGGACCCGCAGTCCGCACATTGCGCGAACAAAGTGCCTCGCTCGAAGAATTCATCAACACCATCGCCTGGATGACCTCCTTTGAGGAGCTTCAACAGGCAATTCAATAATTCACTGATTCATTAATGGAACTTTGTTGGACAGCCTTCCGTTAAATTCGTAAGCCAACGGGTAAACAACAAAAAATCATCCCGTTGAACGAAAGGGATTGGGTCTTATGAATATCAAACGGATATTTATGCTTAGGCTATTAACGGGGATTCTGATATTGTCGTTTTCATTCTCCAGTGTAGGAATAACTCCTACCCAAGCTTCACAACCGCGAATCGCAACGGAGGTACCGGGGAATGTATTGAAAGCAACCCTGGATCGCTCTGTGAACGTGGATTCGTTTCCCGCCTCTGGGAAATTGATCATTCACTTTAACGCAGCGATGAATCCAGACAGTTCAACAAATCCGTTGCTTTCCTACCCATATATTGATGGAAACACATCATGGAATACTGCAAAGAACACGCTTACATTCACACCAACTGTTCCACTTAAAACCAGCGAGACTTACATCTTTTTCATCGATCCTGCCCTGAGTTCATTGGACGGTACCTTATTTGATTCAAGCCCGCAATGGAATGTGCAGGTGATGGGCGGAACGCAGGTTGCAAGTGTTTCCCCAAAAGCAGGTCTATTGACAACCCGTAAACCGATCATCGAAGTGACATTTGACCGTCCAATGGAACGTGCATCCACAGAAAAATCATTTTCCGTTCAACCCAGTGTTCCATATAAATTGAACTGGAAGGATGATCGGATCATTCAAATTCAATTCAATGAATTGCTGCAATACGGTCAGCAATATACATTTCTATTTGCTGGCAGTTCCGCAGATAGCGTAGCTCTAGCGAAAGATGGGACACCTATTGCAGAAGATTTCAGTTGGAGTTATGGGCTTGAGCCTTTTTCGATCCAAGTCCCGCCTGCTGAAGAGCGTACGTTGCGTCTGGAATTCTCACACGAATTGGATAATCTTAAAACAGGTCTTCCATTTGTAATTTCTCCAAATTTGGAAGGCGAGTGGAAGTGGTCTGGAAAAAAATTGGCGTATTTTGTTGCAAAGGAATTCATTCCCGTTGGGCAGATATTTACGCTCCAAATAACAAAACCGCTTGTGGATGCAGATGGCGAACTGACGCTGACGGAATCAGCCTTCCAGTTCGTCGCGCCGCCTCCTATTGCTTCCGTCGCACCAAGCGACATAGTAAGTGTATCCACTGGTTTCTCACCGATCAAGATTACGTTTGAAACCGAGGTCGATCATAGTTCAGCTGAAAAAGCCTTCAGCATTGAACCACAGATTTCAGGTCGCTTTGAATGGAGCAAAGGTAAGGAAAGCCCCTTCGAAAATGTGTTGTCCTTTTATCCGAGCAAAATATTGCAATATGATACACAATACACGGTGAAACTTGATACGGTATTAATTGACCATCGGGGCAGACCACTACTACTTGAAACTTACTCATCGACTTTCCACACAGTGTACGGATATTATGGATATCCTGAGGAAGCCAGTTTTGGATATGGCTCCAAAATTCAGGTCGTAGATGTACTTGGATCGCGACGCGTTCAATTTGGCTCGGAAGAAAAACAAACGATCACCTTTGAAGCCTATGGTTACGATCTCATTGATTTTGCCTCACTTTACTCAGATTATATCCATGGAAACGATATCATCCTCCCAACCAGGGCAGAAAAAGAACCGGTCGCCACATGGAATTACATCGAGGTAAACCCGAATTATCAGGAAACCATCATCCCACCTGAGGTGCCGCCAGGCTTGTACGTGCTCAATTTGATATATGGAGGGCGTAGTTTCGACCAGCTCTTCGTTGCCCTGACGAGAAATACAATTGTTACCAAACGGTCTGGAGATGAATTGTTTGTTTGGGTGAGCAACATTAACGATGGTAATATGCCTAATGCTGAAATCCGGCTGTATTCAGATCGGGGAGAAAAAATTCGCGAAGGCAAGACGGATGAAAATGGCATCTACCGCGTATCCATCCCTGATGGAGACAATCCCATGCTTGTTTCGGCACGTACCGGGAAAAATAACGGCGATGTCTCCATTGTTGGGCTGGATTATGACTGGCGTGAATGGTCAAGCGGGTATTGGGGATATGAGACACCGACTTACAAATATCTTTCCTACATCTATACCGACCGTCCTATTTACCGCCCAGGGCAGACGGTGAATTTTAAAATCATTGTGCGCCGCGATAAGGATGTTAAATATGAACTGCCAGACTCAGACCCGGATATCACTGCCAATGTGCGCGATTCCAAAAACAACCTGGTACAAACGAATACTCTCAAAGTAAACGAATTTGGAACGGTCAATGGATCATTTACCATTGCTGAAGAAGCCGCGCTGGGCAATTACACCATCGAAACGGTCATCAACGGGGAAGCAAAAAGTCAGGCCTTCAAGGTGCAGGATTATCGTAAGCCTGACCTGAAAGTGACTATAACCCCCGCGCAGATCAATCAATCCAATAAATTTGTCAATGGCGACAAGGTTGATCTGAATATCAAAAGCGAGTATTTCTTCGGTAAACCAGTTGCCGACGCGCCGTTGAAGTTCAAGCTTTATCGTCTATACCCGCAATATTCCTGGTGGGATCCTTCGTCAACCGACATAAGTTATACATGGCATCTGATAGATGACAGAAGTATTTCCGCAAAACAAACCGACGCAAACGGTCTGGCGCAAATCACAGTCCCTGCTCGTTTTGACAATGATTTCTCTTACTACGATTACGAAGATTGGCGCAGTAGTTTAAGGACCCATACATTTGCCATGGAGGTGACTGCTGACGATGGCAGTAATCAGCCCGTCTCCTCGGCGTTTATCTTCAATGTCCATAATGCAAAGCAAAAGATTAGCATTGATACACAAGGGTATCTTAAACCGGCAAATCAGCCCTTCAGCATTACAGCCAGCACAAGAGCACTTGATGATCAGCCATTCAGCGGACAAGATCTAAATCTCCAGGTTCAAGCATGGGATTCTAAAAGTTATGAGTTTTCCGATATTGTCGAAAGATACGATCTTATGACTGACAAAGATGGTCTGGTAAAACATGAATTAAAACTTCCTGCAGGATATTACCAATTATTTTTGAGTGGAAAAGATGAGCGCGGCAATTCGATGGAGTACAAACACTGGTTGAAGGTATCATCATCCACTGAAAAATGGATTAACACCAGAAGAAGTTGGGATCCGATTTCGATTTCCGCCGATCAAGACGAATACAAGCCTTATCAAACAGCGCAATTTGCAATCGAATCCACTGTCAGCGGACCCGCCCTATTGACTTTCGAACGCGGCAGTGTGATTCACACCAAATTTATTACTCTTACCGCGCCGTTGACAGTCGTTGAAGCAGAGATCATTCCCGAAGATGCACCCAATGTTTTTGTCACGGTGAATGCATGGGCGCCTGTTATTCCTCCCTCGCAGGAAGAAATTCAATATTACCGGACGAACCTTCCAGACAGCCAAATGATGATGGCCACTACGGAGTTGAAGGTCTCAGCAGAGGGGAAAGAACTTCAATTGAACATCACGACAGACAAGCAGACATATGGTCCCAGCGATGAAATCACGGTCAACATTGACGTAAAAGATGTGAATGGTCGTCCGGCATCCGCGGAAGTGTCGCTGGCGTTGGTGGATGAAGCCATATTTAGTTTGAGCAATGTACTGAGTCCAAATATATTCTCCGCTTTCTATGGACGACGTGACTTAAATGTAACAACATATACTTCCATGAACCCTGCTCGAATCATACTAGACCAGGGTGGACGCGGCGGAGGCGGTGATGGCGGACTTATTGCTGATCCCCGCGCTGATTTCCGTGACACAGCCGCGTGGTTCCCCGCATTGCGCACAGATACCAACGGACGCGCCTCAGTCACCTTCAACCTGCCAGATAATCTCACCAGTTGGAGATTGTCCGCCAAAGCGATTACACAAAACCATCTGGTAGGTGAGTCGTACACCAACATTGAGACAAAAAAGGATCTATTACTGCGTCCGTTATTGCCGCGCATCCTTACCACAGGTGACCAGGCCCAACTAACAACGATGGTCCACAACTATGGCAGCACAGATCAAAAAGTGCAGATCACGCTGAACGCCCCCGGACTCAAAATCAA
>JAKEFL010000261.1 GCA_022616105.1 Anaerolineae bacterium
AGAGGCATATGCCAAGTCCGCGTTTGATAATCTCGGCGTGGACTGCATTACGCTGAGTCCATACCTTGGGAAAGATTCAATTGAGCCATTCATAAAGAATCAAGAAAAGGGTGTTTTCCTGCTATGTAAAACATCCAATCCAGGCTCAGGTGATTTGCAAGACTTGAGGGTCAGGAAAGAAGAAAGAGAAAAGACAGATGATTCTCTTTCTTCTTTCCTCTTTCTTTATGAACACGTCGCGCAACTCGCCCAAACGTGGAATACCAGAAACAACATCGGTCTCGTAGTCGGCGCTACTCATGTGGATGCGATGAAACGCGTCCGCGCCGTAGCACCAGACTTGTGGTTCCTTGCCCCAGGTGTCGGCGCGCAGGGCGGGGAGTTAGAATTGGCTTTGAGAGCTGGATTACGAAAAGACGGCAAAGGGATGCTGATACCCATCTCACGCGGAATCTCGCGGGCGGAGAGTCCCGCCAAAGCCGCGGCAGAAATCCGTGATCAGATTGTGAATATCAAAATGCAAATGGGACGCTGATAAACGCCGACGCACGCTGATTCTTTTTCTGCGTTTATCTGCGTTCTTCAGCGTCCAACAAAGGCAGTAGTCATGACAGAACTTGACACACATCTCTCATCCCTCGCCGACGGACTCCTCTCCGCTGGCTGTATCAAATTCGGAGACTTCACCCTCAAGTCAGGACTCAAATCTCCCATCTATATTGACCTACGGCAAATCATCTCCCACCCAAAGCTTCTTGCAGATATCGCGCAAGCCTACTTGCCAATTCTCTCAATGCTCCAATTCTCCAGAATCGCTGGCTTACCCTATGCGGCAATTCCGATTGCAACTGCCATTAGCCTTGCAGGAAACTACCCAATGATCTACCCACGCAAGGAAGCCAAGTCTTACGGCACAAAAGCTGACATCGAAGGCGAATACCGCGCGGGCGAGATTGCGCTCATCATTGATGATCTCGCCACCACAGGTGGAAGCAAATTCGAAGCCATCGAAAAATTGACAGGCGTGGGCCTGGTTGTAAAAGATATTGTTGTGCTGGTGGATCGTCAATCAGGCGCGAAAGAGTCGCTGGAGCAAGCGGGCTATTCCATGCACGCGGTATTAACGATCACGCATTTGCTCGATCATTGGGGAAAGGCGGGGAAAGTGGAAATGGATAAAATTGAAGCAACGAGGAAATTCTTGAAACAGAGTAAATGAGAATGCCCAACAAACCTCCATCATCTAAATTTGCAGAAATTATTCCCACTGGTGTCGTTGCCATCATTTGTGGAATAGTAGCAGTGAGCGTGTTATTTCAAAATCTTATTATCGCTTGCTTGGTAGGGACAATTGGAATTGTAGTAGGGATTGCAACATTGAGATTGCAAGTTGAAAAGCTGGATAAAATTTTCGCAGTTATTGGAATAAATTTATCTTTCGTTCCAATGATTTATGCAGTAGCCATCTTCGTTTAGAAATGGAGGCCAAGTTGAGGCAAATAGGAAGTGTTTTATTCTATCTTCAGAGCCTGAAACTTTTCTATCAGATCGGGAATTTGAGTTTGGATAACATCCCAAATAATCTCATTGTCAAGCCCAAAATATTCGTGTGCGATCACGTTCCGTAAACTGGCAACTTCTCTCCAAGGGATTTCTGGATGCTCCGACTTAAAACCTCTCGGCATTTGTCGCGCGGCTTCGCCAATGACTTCAAAACTGCGAACAACTGCAAGAAATGTGCGGCGATCTTTTCCAAATTCATCTACAGTGTGAATATCCCGCGTGAAATCAAGAATCTCCTGACTGGCTTGCAGAATGTCTTCAATGTATAACTTTGGGCTACGAGACGACATACAACAAGTCTTTCTCAACCGATGGGCGTACAGCAGGCTTAAGTCCTTTTGGAGTGACTAGATCCACCTCACGCCCGAGCAAATCCTCCAGATAGAATTTCAGTCCGATGTAGTTTGACCATGTCGGTTTCTCAAATTGCACAAGAATATCCACGTCACTGCGTTTGCGCAGACGATTCCTTGCTGCCGACCCAAACAAAGCCAGCGACTTAACACCATACTTCTTGTAAGCAGTGCGTTTTGATTTTAGAACTTTGACTACATCATCGCGATTTGAGGCAACCATAATTAAATTATACACGTATCCGTACATGTTACAGAGTGCCGCCATAATTAAGTAACCTTAAAGTTTATATTTTGATTTACAAAATAATTGAAAAAGTTTACTTACGCATGTAGAACATGCGTGAAACAAGCGGTAGAATAAATAAACGAGGTATCTTATGTCCAAAAAACATACCTTTACAGCAACCATCCAAAATGCGAGCGAAGCGAGTGGAGCGAGTGGAGGCGGCGAAGGGTAAAATTGAGGAGACTCGCTTATTTTGCCTAACTCAGGATGATAAAATGGATAACCGTGACAAAATTAATCAATACGATTTAGTCGAAATTATCCAGGTGCCAGAAAGACAGGAGGGTGTGATAGAGATTGGCGATATTGGGGTTGTTGTCAAAAAATATGATGATAAAAACTTTGAGGTCGAATGCATCCAACCCGGTGGTTCTTATAAATGGTTGAGGCTGTTGAATATTAGATACGTCCGGTTGAGAAGTAAAGATCCGTTTAGCAGCTGGGCAAAAAAGTCGCTTACAGAGAAATCCATAATACAGACAAGCATACCTTTGGGTGTTGCGATCGGCGCAATCTTCGGCGCATTGATCGGAGCTGGACTTGGCGCGATTACAAAGAGTCTCAACGGCATTCTGATTGGACTAATCATCGGTCTGATTCTAGGAGTTGTGACAGGTGCTCTCACTGCCGCGTTGACCGTCAGGACCGCTGGCATAACAGGTGGAATCGGCGTTGGATATTTTACGGGCACGCTATTTGGTGGAGTTTTCGGCATGATCCTTGGAGCACTGATTCCTGCATCTTGGCGAATGCGCGCCCATACAGAAGGCTTACCCCTGCTTGATGCGCTCATGATGGGAAGCTTTGAAACAGCGGTACTTGCCAGTTTCCTGCTTTCCATTTTAGCTACGATTGTTGGCGTATGGATCGGCGGGAAAAATCTGGTTTCATGAAAATTGAAGGAAAGGTATAGACCATGACGAAAAAAGCAAACCTTCACAGCCACCATCCAAAATGCAGGCGGAGAGAGTGGAGGTGGCGCGTTGTTGGTATTTATGTTTCTGCTATAATGAATCAAGAGAAAGGCAGGATGAAATGAAATTTACTGTTGAATATGAGCAAGAAGAGGATGGTCGATGGCTAGCGGAAGTAAAAGAATTGCCAGGCGTACTTGTCTATGGAAAAGATCCCGATGATGCTGCCAGCCGTGCCCAAGCACTGGCATTGCGTGTCATTGCGGACCGTCTTGAAAATGGTGAAAGCGCTCCATCCTTGATGTTTACATTTGAAATGGCATGAGCGATTGGAAATCTATCAAAGCCAAACGATTGCTGGCGGCTTTATTGCGGATTGGCTGGAAAGTCAAACGGCAGACAGGTTCGCACAAAATCTTAGAACGCCCAAATTGGCCCGATGTTGTCTTTGCTTTTCATGATAACGAAGAAATTGGGCCAAAAATGCTGGCAAGGGTGGCAAAAGTAACGGGATTGAATCCAAAAGATTTGTAAAACAAAAGAGACGCGCTTTTGGAAGCGTGTCTTTATTTATGGAGATGCTATGACCAAAAAACAAACCTTCACAGCCACCATCCAAAATGCAGGTGGGGGCGGCGCGTTCGTGGAAGTGCCGTTTGATGTGGAAGCGGTGTTTGGCTCTAAGAAGCCCAAGGTCAAAGCCACATTTGAAGGAGTCTCATATCGCGGCATTCTCACGCGCATGGGCACAGAACATCACCTGCTCATTATCCTGAAAGAAATCCGTGAAAAGATCGGCAAAACATTTGACGACGAGGTGAAAATTACTGTTGAGTTGGACACCGAGCCGCGCGTGATTGAAGTCCCTGCTGAGTTGAAGAAGGCGTTCAAGACCGAGAAGGAAGCCAAAGCCTTCTTCGATAACCTCTCCTACACCCATCAAAGAGAATATGTGATGTGGATCAACGAAGCCAAAAGAGAAGAGACGCGCCAAAGCCGAATCCTGAAAGCGATTGAGATGCTGAAGAAGGGGAAGAAGGCAAGATAGTATTCGTCATTGCGAGCCGCCGATAGTCGAGTAGTGCGAAGCACGTATCGAGACCAAGGCGGCGAAGCAATCTCCTCGTGAATTTGGAGATTGCTTCGTCGGGCTGGGTTTCGATACGGGCAAGAATAGCACTTGCCCTACTCAACCACCAGCCCTCCTCGCAATGACGAGAAAAGGAATTTTATGCAACTCAAATCCTATCTTGAAGCACTTTACGATTACAACTACTGGGCAAATAAACGTTATCTCACGGTCGCAGAGACGCTCACTGAAGAGCAACTCTTCCGCAAGCAGGGACATAGCTGGGACAGCGTCCATGCGGTGCTGGTACACATGATGAGTTCGGAACGGATGTGGCCCCAACGCTGGAGAGGAGAAATGGGAACCTTTCTCGATGCAAAGGATTTTCCAACCATCGTATCCATTCGCGATTTTTGGGTGGAGGTGGAGAAAAACATGCGCGGCTTTATTGCTGAGCAGACTGAACAAACGCTATTGCGCGATGTCACATACACCAACCCGAAAGGTGAGATTTTTACTTTACCTTTGTGGAATATGGTTGTGCAGCCGCCGAATCACAACACCCATCATCGCGGTGAACTGGCGGCGATGTTTGCGTTGATGGATGTCCCACATCCTGAGGAAGAAGTGATCCAGTATTTTCTGGATAAAAGCGGACAGAAGAAATTTTAATTTTATGTCATGCTGAACGAAGTGAAGCATCTCTTACCTAATCTTAGAGACTCTTCGGTCGCTTGGTCTCGATACGTCTTTCGCAACGAACGCTCAAGACTACTCGACCAACGGCTCCCTCAGAGTGACATATAAATGTATTCTCTCTTTCGTTCCCTCCTCTTTCGTCTCGATCCCGAAACATCCCATCAATTCACCGTGCAACTTTTACGAATTGGGGGAGTTGGACCGATCCATTCGATCTTGCAGACCATTTATGCTGTTCCATCCAAACCTGTGCAGTCATTCGGATTGACGTTCAAGAATCCAATTGGACTTGCCGCGGGATATGACAAGAACGCAATCGCGATCAAAGGACTCTCTGCATTAGGCTTTGGTCATATAGAAGTGGGAACAGTCACGCCCAAGCCTCAGCCTGGGAACCCGCGCCCGCGCGTCTTCCGCCTTTTGGAGGATGAGGCGGTGATCAATCGGATGGGGTTTCCGAGCAAGGGAATGCAGTATGTCAGTGATCAGTTGTCAGTGGGCAGTAAACAGTTATCAGTGAGTAGTGATCAGTTGCCGGTTGTGCTTGGGGTTAATTTGGGGAAGAATAAAGAGACTCCTGTGGAAAACGCAGCCGAAGATTATGTAAGCCTGATGAAGACCTTTGCACCTCTTGCAGATTACCTGACGATCAATATCTCTTCACCGAATACAGTTGGCTTGAGAAGATTGCAAGGGCGGGAGATGTTGGAACAATTGTTGGGTGCGATTCATGAGGCGCGTCAAAGACGAGACTTCTCCCTCACCCCTAGCCCTCCCTCCGCTTCACTACGGGATGCTTCGCAATCTCCCTCAGGGAGATGGGGATTTGTGCCGATTCTTGTTAAGATTGCACCTGATCTAACTGATGAAGAACTGGAAGATGCAATTGGCGTGATTCTCGATAAAAACATGGACGGCATTATTGCCACAAATACGACTCTCGCACGCGAGGGATTGAGATCAAGGCATCAGAGTGAATCAGGCGGGTTAAGCGGGAGCCCGCTAAGAGTCCGCAGTGAAGCGGTTTTACGTCAAGTGATAAAACTCGTGAATGGAAAAGTCCCCATTATCAGCGTCGGTGGGATTATGAATCCAGACGGTGCAAAAAGAAGATTGGAAATGGGCGCAACCCTCATCCAGCTTTATACAGGGCTGGTTTACGAAGGACCTGGGTTGGTTAAAAAAATTCTGAAATAGTAAACTTCAGAATTTTCATTAGGGCGCCGGGTGTAAAGCCGCCTGTGGCGCTTCTCTTGGATTTTCATAAAAGCCTTCAGGCAGTGGAATGGGATCGAAATTTGAGCCTGTGCCAATCAGACCATAGGGAACATAATAGAAAAGTGTGGGCGCCTCGGAACCAAGCCCAAAATCCTGAAACGCGAAGAAAAGGTAGGTTCCATCCGGGCTCCAACGTGCATCGCGGTAACAACAGGCGTTGTTGATCGGGTTAATGTGATATGCCTTATGTATGATCCAGTCATATACATAAAGTTCACCCCACCCATTGTTGCGCCGATCCGTGTTGAACGCGAACAGGTTGACACCGTCCCAATCGAAGTCGGGCATGATGCGGCTCTGGAAACCGACAGGGACGAACCGAGTGCCTGGGAAATTGTCGAGCGTGTCTATCTTGGCTGGCTCACAAGCCTGAATGTCGAACACACTGACCTGGTCAGACTGCATTGATGAATTGCCTGCATCCACACCCGCGAAGAGCCATGCCACGAGCTTATCATCTGCCGACCAACGCGCTTCCTTAACCTTGAGTGCAGATCTTGTCTTCCCCTCAGGGAGAATACAATGCTCTGCTTCGAACAGGTTGGCACGCGTTTTGATGTTTTTCCATGTTTCGAAATCAAACGACAGGACAAAAATTTCATTGCTCATGGCGATCATGACCTGTTTGCCATCGTGAGAAACACGGAACGCATTCAGCGAAACTGCCGAGGGGAAACTGGTAAGTGTATCCACTGTCCCAGTGGTGATATTAAAGTGTTTGATGGTCTTTCCGCTGATAAAGAGAATGGTCTCGCCGTCTGGCATCCATTGCAGATCGTTCTTGACGCCTCCATCGTTTGTTAATTGTTCAAGTTCCGATCCGTCCATATTCATCAGCCAGATCTCGTTGTTGGCAACGAAGGCGATTTTATCTGCGCCCGCGATTACAGGTGCTGATGGAGCAGCGACGGTTTCTGTCGGTGCAGGCGGCGCTTCAGTAGATGTTTCTGCGGGCAGGATGACTGCTTCTGTCGCGTCGGATGTGGGTTCAGATGTTTCCGTTGCCGGGCCAGATGTGGAGGTATTGACCGGCGCTTCAGTCGCGGATGGACGGTTGATCCCGTTAAACAGGAAGATTCCCCCAGCGATCGCGGCAAGCGCGAGGACAGGGATGACCAAAGCCAGCACATTGAGGCCTTTTTTCTCCGCGACAACCGGACGCTGGATAGCTGTGCCTTTAATCGTCTTCGGCGCTGAGACAGGCTGTAGTTTGGTCGTGTCACCGCGCATGACTGCATGGAGCGCGTCGATCATTTCCTTTGAACTGGAGAAGCGATCATTCCTGTCTTTTGCCATTGCCTTCTGGATGACCATGTCCATGCCTTGCGGCAGTTTTGGGTTGGCAGTCAGAATATGCGGCACAGGGTCAGTGATGTGTTTGAGGGCAACAGCCATGGGCGTATCGGCTTCATAGGGCTGCCTGCCCGTGACCATTTCATATAAGATGATGCCAAGCGCGTAAATATCGATGCGGCCGTCAATCGTGTCACCCTGGGCTTGTTCAGGAGCCATATAAGCAGGCGTGCCGATAATGGCGCTGCCTGTCACATTGCCTGCCTGCGCCTGGGATAACTTCGCAATGCCGAAGTCTGATATATAGGGAGTGCCTCGGTTATCGAACAAGATATTGCTGGGCTTGATATCGCGATGGACGATGCCTTTGGAGTGGGCTTCATCCAGCCCGGGCCCCACTCTTTCAAGGATGCGGGTTGCCTCCTCGATTGTGAACACGCCGGCTTTGATACGCTCGGAGAGCGAGCCCCCGGTCATGTAACGCATGACGAAGTAGGGCTGGTCACCGTCCGTGTCTACATCATAGACCGGAACAATGGCGGAATGTTCAAGCTGGGCGATGATCTTTGCCTCACGTTCAAAGCGCAGTTTGAACTGTGGGTCGGCATGAAGAAGTTCTGGAGGCAGCACCTTGACTGCAACCTCGCGTTCGAAACGCGGGTCATATCCGCGATAGACCGTTGCCATTCCCCCGCGGCCCAATTCCGATTTGATTTCGTAGCGGCCGATCTTTTCCGGTTGCATAATGGCTCTAGTATACCTATCCCAAAGTGTGAGCGCAAGCGCCCACGCATGGCAAATTCATGAATGAGTTAAGGGATTGATAAGAAGCCGCTATCTTTGCGCGGGACGTAATATGGGCATGGGTGCGTCATTGCGTTTGGTAAAGAAGCCGTCAGGCAATGGCAGAGGCTGAAGTGTGCCTTGGGTCTGCAGCAGATCCAAAGGAATGTAATACAACAGAATGGGGCTCTCTGCACCCAGGCGGATATCCTGAAATGCAAACAAGGCAAAGGTCCCATCGGGGCTGAAGGCGGCATCCCGATAACAGCAAATCCTATCGACCGGGGCAACCTCTTTGTATAGAAAAGTGGGTACATTATAAAAGCCCAATTTGCCAAAACCGTCATTGCGTACATCGTTATTCAGGAAGAACAGTGAATCGCCATCCCAATCATAGTTGATGATCTTGCTGCTAAATGAAAAGAGGCTTCCTGGAAATTCGGCTAACCGCAAAGGTGCAGAGTCTCTGCACAGATGAATGTCAATAATGCGGATGGTATCTGCAAGATTATTACCAGTAGGAGCCGTGAATTTTATGGCAAGTTTCTGTCCATCATCAGACCATAGAGCATCCTGGATCTCGGCAGCGTTATACAAAATGCAGCCCTCCATGGCGATCAGATCACTCCTTTTGACGATATTTTTGAATTTTTCAAGATCGAATGGCACGACATGAAGTTCACGTGCAAGGCTAATGGCTACCTGCTTACCATCCGGAGATATATGAAAGGATTCAAAATATTGAGCTGATCCAAAACTGGTAATAACCTCCTGATGCTTGGATTCAATATCAACTGTCTTAATGGTTTTACCGGTGATATAAAGGATGGTAGTCCCATCCGGGAGCCATTCCAGGTTGAACTTTTCAAGACCGTCGTCCGTGATGGAGCGTAGATCGCTTCCATCCACATTCATGATCCAGATATCATTGCTGTGCAGAAAGGCGATTTTGTCTGCCCCGCCCATCACGGGCAATGGTGGAATGGATGTCTCGGTCGCACCAGGAGTTTCTATTACTTCTGTTGCAGTTGGAGTAAATGGGATTTCTATTGATTCTTCAGTTACGGTTTTCGGTGTCTCGGTCAATGGGATGGGGGTAGCCGAAGTCGGAATGGGAGTGGGCGACTGGAACCACTTTTGCAGGAAGAAACCACCTCCGAGCAGCGCGATGATTAACACAGGCACGATTACGGTCAGTGGATTAATATGTTTTTCTTTTTGTTTGCCAGGTCGCGCAAGTGGCACACCATCACGTTGAGACTCTTTCAATGACCTTATCATTTCATCGGCACTCTCAAAGCGATCATTCGGATCCTTTGCCATGGACCTGGAAATGATCGGCTCCAGCCACGCTGGAAGATTTGGGTTTACATCCAGAATACGAGGGACAGGCGCAGAGACGTGTTTGACTGCCACGCCCATCGGGGTAGTCGCGCCGTAGGGCTGCTTCCCCGTAAGCATCTCAAATAATATGATGCCGAGCGCATAAATATCAACAGCAGCATTGACAGGATTCCCAGTTACCTGTTCCGGCGCCATGTAGGCGGGCGTACCGATGATTCCACTCCCCGTAAAATTTTCATTAGGTTGAGATTGTGATTCCATGATCTTGGCAACGCCAAAATCCGAAATATGAGGCACTCCCTTGCTGTCGAATAAAATATTGTTTGGTTTGAGGTCACGGTGAATGATTCCGCTGGAGTGTGCTTCATCTATCCCTGGGGCGATCTGCTCCAGAATGCGCGTCGTTTCTTCAACACTATAAGCGCCCTTCTTGATCCGTTCGGAAAGGGAGCCTCCGCGCATATACTGCATCACGAAATAAGGCTGTTCATTTTCCTCACCTACATCGTACACTGGAACAATGGATTGATGTTCGAGCTGGGCGATAATTTTCCCCTCGCGTTTGAACCGCGCTCGGAACTGTGGATCTGAATGGATAAGGTCGGATGGCAGGACCTTCACAGCAACATCGCGCTCGAACGCAGGATCGTATGCAAGATAAACAATTGCCATACCCCCGCGCCCCAATTCGGATCTTATTTGATAACGGCCGATCTTTTCAGGTTGCATTATCCAGTACCCTTATCCAGAAATCTATTTCCAGTATTTGTAAACTGACCCGTCTCTCTAATAGAGAACGTTGTCTGCAAAAGCATCCAACCCTGACTTGGAGAATACGATTACCAATCTACCATGACCCAACTCGGATTGGTTGAGATCACCAGATTTATTTGCAGACGCAGGTCAAGTATACCTATCGAAAACTGGGAGCGCAAGCATTACTACGTAGCAACTTTATGATGAATTCGTTGGA
>JAKEFL010000262.1 GCA_022616105.1 Anaerolineae bacterium
ATAAAAACAGAAAATAAATTTAGAAGTTTGATCACAAAACAGGCATATACAAAGGGCCAGATCATTTGTGAGATACCGACAGAAAAACTTTTCGATAAAGCAAATCGTTATACCGTGCAAATTGGTCGCGAGAAACATACGGAAGTAGGAAAGCTGGCTGCATTGAATCACTCCTGTGACCCGAATGTGATTCTCGATACTGAAAATTTAGTCATGGTCGCTCGGCGTGATATTGAAAAGGGAGAGGAGCTTTCTTTCTTCTATCCATCCACTGAGTGGGAAATGGACGCGCCGTTTATCTGTCTGTGCGGCTCATCGAATTGTATTCATGTGGTTGCAGGCGCGCGCTTCCTGCCTCTTTCTACACTGGAGAATCATTATCTCAACAGACACATTCGTGAGATGATGATCGAGTTGCTGAATAATACAGAATTGCATTTGAAAAATCTGGAACCCCACACTCAATAAGTAAAACAAAATCTCCGTTCGCACCGGAGATTTTGTTTTGAATACTGTTCACTGATTACTGGCTAACTGCTTGTATGCCCCTACCCATGGCTTTCCCAACCTGTGATTTTCTGAAACCACAATCTTGCTGAACTTCTGCGCGATTTGTGCGGAAAGTATCGCTACCGTTCCCCAATCGTCGGTAAACACAGCTACTTTCATCTTATCGGCAAATTGACCGGTCCAGGTCCATTCCATGCGGAATTTGTCCGCCTTGATCCAGTAATCGCGCTTCTCCCATGCAGCAACGGAAATATCGATTCCATCTGAAATGATCCGTAAGGCCATTGCGATAAATGCAGCCAAGTCTTTTGCTTCCTGATTTACCTGGCTTTGTTTTGCGAGTTGTCTTACCGCCAACACAATCGCTTTTGTTGATCGCGTTCGTTCTTTTCCTGCAGAATCTGGATTGATAATAGGGCTCAAGTCTATGCTCCAAAGTTGGGTTCAAGTGCGGGATTATACTACCGCTGGCCCCTCAATTACTAAAACTTTCTAAAATGGTCATGGGCGAACTATAGCATGAGCGCTGTTTTTCCCGATTGTGGAGGTTCTGTCCAAACCGATTTCCACCCAAAATCCAAGGAATCATGTCTTGCTTTAGGGGATTACCGAATATCCTTCCGCTTCCATATACTAGACTACATCATCCATCCTCTTAGCTGACTCACGAGGGAATGAAGTTACTTCATCATCGCCCCACTTTTCAATTTGCTCTTTGGAGAAGTTGAAAATGGAGATAACAAAATACCCCTCCACAAAGCGCAAAAAAGCATCCCGCCCATCTGATGGACGATACATATGCACTTGAAAGCTATTGGCATTGCATTTGTCAGGAATATCCTGCACCAGTGCATTGTGACGACGAGCGTGTGACCTGGTCATCATAACCACGCTGCTGATGAGAGCCAGGGCAAGGGTCAGAAATATCAACCATCCAAGGCGGGGCAAGTGATGGTAAGTATTAGAAGATATAGCCATAGTGACCGCCCTGATATTTTCCTAGTTTCTGAAGACTAACGCACCGCGAGCCTCACTAAGCAAGTCAATGCCAGGGTGAGCTGATCCTGCGATGACGTGCAGAAAATCTCTTACGTTAGGATTCCATTTGGCTCCAAGCAGATCATCAGCCATTTGGATTTCAGCATCGGTGAATTTGCCGTCCTCTTCAACCATGACTTTGCCGACCAACAAGAAGCATTCCATGACCTCGTGATATCGTGGTTCGCGTTCAGACACATGATCTTGATTCATATGTTTTCTCCTTATATAGTGAATTATATACTAACTCTTGTCCTGTCTTTTGAATTAGTCAATCTTTTGCCGAATCATGTATTGATTTGTCATATTGGGATACTCACAACGCGCTCAGGGCTGCCACAATTACCGCGTTCGATATACCTTGCGGTATAATTTTGCCATTCACGAATTATTGCATATTGAAACGCGGGGACGTGTCGGAACTGGCAGACGAGCATGACTTAGGATCATGTGCCGCAAGGCGTGAGGGTTCGATTCCCTCCGTCCCCACTTACATCATGTCATTGCGAGGAGCCCGTAGGGCGACGAAGCAATCCCCAACTGCTGAGGAGATTGCTTTGCCTTTCAGACTCGCAATGACAAAACAAAAGAGGAAAACTTGAAAATCGAAAAAGTTATTGAAGATGGACATCAGGCAAAACTGATCGTTGAAGTTGAACCGGAAAAGATGGATACGTACAAACGCCGCGCGGCGCGCAAAATCTCTCAACGCGGCAAGATCGCGCGGTTCCGTCCCGGCAAGGCGCCTTATGATATGGTTGTGCGCAACTATGGCGAACAGGCGATTGTCGAGCAAGCAATGGATTTATTCATCGATGCGGAATATTCGAACATTCTCAAAGAGGCGGAGGTGGAGCCGGGTGCCTCTGGCGCGTTGGAATCGATTGATTCGCTGGAGCCGCCGAAACTGACCTTCCGCGTGCCTCTCGCTCCAGAGGTAGATCTCGGCGACTATCGTTCGCTGCGTGTGCCGTACGAATGGACTGTTCCCGATGAAAAAGAGGTGGACGCGGCGATTGAAGACCTTCGTCAAATGTACGCCACGACCGAAAATGTCGAACGCGAGGGGCAAGTCGGAGATTATGTCCTCGTTGATGTAAAGTCTGAAATTACGGAATTGAACCGTACAGGCCTCTCGGCATTAATCCGCGAAGATGACCATGACACAGAATGGCCTTATGCAGGATTCGCGCGTGAACTCATTGGGCTGAAAGCTGGGGATACAAAGACAATTCAGCATAAATTTCCTGCTGACCATGACCTTGAAGCTCTGCAAGATAAGGATGCAGAGATGGAAGTGACGGTTAAGACCGTCCGTGCAGTGACGTTGCCAGAACTGGATGACGAATTTGCAAAAACAACTGGGGCAGGCGAAACGCTCGAAGCGCTGCGTGAAGCTGTGAAAAAAGATGTTGAAAATCGTTCGAAAGCCGAATATGACGACAAGTATTTTGTAGAGCTGATCGAGAAAATTAAAGAGGGTGCAACTCTAAAATATCATGAGCATACGCTCGAACATGAAAGCGAGCATGTACTTGAAGATTTAAGTCAGAGGCTCGCCGGACAAAACATGGATTTGGATACCTACTTCAAACTGCGAAACACAACCCGCGATCAGTTCATCGAAGAGGAAGTGAAACCCGTAGCAAAGAAACGTCTTGAGCGTTCTCTCATTCTCGACGAATTTGTGCGCAAGGAAAAGATTGAAGTGGATAATGAGTCGCTGGATAGTGAATTCAACCAAACGCTGAATACCCTCTCGATGCAGGGACTGGACTTTGGAAAAATTCGTGGCGGCAAAAAGGGTCAGCAGCGCGTGGCGCAGGCAGTTGCCATGGAATCCGCGAACCGAGTCCTCACACGCCGCGCGTTGGATATGTTGAAAACCATTGCTACCGGTCAATACAAAACTGCGGAGGAAGCAAAAGAGGATATGATTTCTGAAGGCGGACCCGTTATGAGCGAAGAGCAGGCTGTTGAAACGGAAGCAGCTACGGAGTCCGAAAAAGAAGCGGATTCTTAATCCGAACGAAAACAAAATTTTA
>JAKEFL010000263.1 GCA_022616105.1 Anaerolineae bacterium
GTCAGCCTCCAGGCCGTGCTCGTCATCGGTCACCCAACGCACATCCACACCGCGCTGTTTCGCCGCGATCAATGCTTCAGCGACGGGAGTCAGATCAAACTCAAATGAGGCAATATGAATGCTGCTTTGCGCGGCATTGATCTTCTCGATCAATCGTCCTTCAATCGAGCCTTCCCAGTCTGCGGGGTTATTGATGTTGAGCGAGTCAGCGAAGTAGACTTCCCACCATGCTCCGCTGGCGCTTATCGCAGATGGGGCGCCCACAACTGGTGAGGTCGGTGTTGCACCCCCTGGGCCAGGAGCGCTTTCCGTATTGTTACCTGTCAGAAAATAATAAATACCAATGATGATAAGAATGATCAACCCGGATAATGTTAATGATCCACTCTTTCTTGAACTTCGTCGTTTCTTTGGCATCGATTCTCCTTAACCTTTTGTTTCAAGCAATTCTTTCAGCTTCAAGATCAACTGATAGGGCGTATTCTTTTTATCATTCGCTTGATTCAACAACGCATCAAATTCTGCTGCAGAGGGCAATATCATTCTCTCCCCAAAGATGACCCGAAATCTTTCAAGCAGCTTATCGCGCAGTTCAACACGGCTGGAGGCGTCAGTGTATTTGCCAGCCGCCCAATTTCCGATGGAACGCATCGCTTGCCGTACCTCTTTCAGGCGCGGCAGGATCGTTAAATTAGCAGCAAGATCGTCCTGGTCATCTGTTTTCTTCACGAGCGAAGTCCCCATTTCGATCCCCCAATTAAGCATTTCAGTTGCAGCCTCTGTTTCAAGCATTTCCAACAGGGCCTCATTGCCCATCATTTCTTCAACGACGCGTTGAACGCGAGCACTGATGTCAGCCATGCTTAAAAGTATATCCGATTATTCGTTCAACCCAGAGAAATCATTTGGATTGCCCAATGCAATTCTAATAACGGATGAATCGATTCGTTTGATCAGACCCAACAGGACTTCCCCGCTTCCTGCCTCGACGTAAGCCTGGATCCCGCTTCCAAGCATCATCTGCACTGACTCGGTCCAGCGCACGCGCGATTGCATCTGAGCTTTGATATCTGCACGCAATTCATCAGCCACTGTCATAGCCTTGGCATGGACATTGCTGATCAGAGGGATGTTCGGGTCTTTCATCACACAGCCATCCACTGCCGCGTTCCACTCACTCTGGATCGAATCCATTAACGGTGAATGTGCAGCGATACTTACAGGCAATGGCATCGCGCGCTTCGCGCCCGCGGCTTTTGCAGAAGCCATGGCTCGTTCCAATGCGGGCTTATGACCTGAGATCACAACCTGCCCCGGACAGTTATCATTTGCAACTTGAACGATCTCATCCGCCGTGCTTGCCTCTGCACAGACTTTATCCAATGTAGGAATATCCACACCAAGGATGGCAGCCATGCCGCCTGGGTTGAATTCCCCTGCGCGTTTCATCAGTTCGCCGCGCGTGCGGACGAGTCTGAGTCCATCAGAAAAAGATAACGCGCCAGACGCGGTAATTGCAGATAGTTCACCAAGAGAATGCCCGGCCACCGCGACAGGCTTGAAATCCAGGTAAATATGCGAAAAAGTCCGGTATGCAGCAATCGAATGGACATATAAGGCAGGTTGTGTATTAACAGTCTCGTTGAGTTCGGTGTCAGGTCCATCCCACATTAATTGAGAGAAGGGAAAGCCGAAAACCGAGTCGGCTTCGTCGAATGTCTCTTTTACAATGGGGAACTGCGCGGCGAGGTCTTTGCCCATACCAACTGCCTGCGAGCCCTGCCCCGGGAAGATGAATGCTGTGGTTTGGGGGTTGAGTTTCATTTTTCTCCGTACATTCGCGCTGAGCGGAGCTGCGAAGCAGCGTAGACGAAGTGCGATTTTTCATGTGAAGTTGCGCTTCGTCTGCGGGACTTCGCTTTACTACGTCCCTCCGCTCAGCGCGATGATTTGCATTTAAAACACAAACGGGTCGTGTTCGTCACGACCCGCTGGGTTGGACGAGAGGACCCTTCGATAAACTCAGGACAACGCCTCGCCCCTACGATTCCTTTTTCTTTTCTTTCTTTATTTCGACTACTTCGCGTCCTTCATAAAAACCGCAGTTGGGACAGACTGTGTGCGGAAGGCGCATGGAACCGCAGTTCGAGCAGGCAGTCAGGTTGCGAGGCTGCAACGCATCGTGCGCGCGGCGCATATTGCGGCGGCTCTTCGAGTGTTTGCGCTTTGGATGTGGGGGCATTCGACTTTCTCCTTAATTTTCATGTTGTAGGGCGGAATGGCATTCCGCCCTACCTGATTTCCTGATAAGCTGGCAGATTATAGCGGGAGGAAGTGGGAGCGTCAAGGATGAGATTGGATTTGAACGCAATTATTCCTTTTGAGCAAGGATTATTTCTGATGCTTCGCGCTGAAGAGTTGCATTCAAGGATTCTGAAGATATATCGAAAATATAATCCACTCTTACGATCCCACCGCCACTGACACGCAGGGATATAGCGGATCTATTTTCCTGCCTGATGAACATGATCGCATACTCACCAGCCGGATAATATTCTTCTACATTGACGTTCTCAGAGACACGATAGATTGCGTATAAAGCGGAAACTTCAATTCCCTCCCACTTGCTCATCTCATCTTTTCGTAGGTGACCGCCGTCTGCGCCTAAAAAGGGGAAAACCTCAACAAGCGTTCCTTCGGCTTCACCGTCGCGACAACTCGGCGGTCCGCCCAGCGCATTCACCGTCATGCAAGCGGCTGTGGTGTAGCTGAACAAATCACGCAACGCCTGTGGATCATCACTTTCCACTGCGGCAAGCACTGCATCAATCTCTGCGATTTCCGTCCGAGTGGTGAGAGGATGATAGATTTCAGCAATGGTTGGTTGAGGTTCTGCAGTGACGGCCTCTTGTGTGGAGGTAGCCGCCGGAGTACAAGCAGCCATTAGGAAGAAAACGATCAACAAACAGACAAGTTGAGAATACACTTTCATTTTGATATCCTTTCAATTCAACAATAAAGACAAAGCATGGCACAGTTTATCTATGTCACGTCTTGTGTTGTATCCTTGAACGGATACGCGGATGAGTTTGTTCCCGACCCCCACTGCTTCGACAGGCTCAGCACGGCGCCCTGTTCCCTCTCCCACGCTTCGACTATGCTCCCGCTGGTCGCTCCGCTCAGCGCGAATGGGAGAGGGGAACCATTCTATAAGAGGGACTTCAATGCAATATTCATCGTAGAGTCTCGTTTTGAGCGCCACAATATCGGTTTCCACTGGCAGGGGCGCGGTGATCATTTGACCGAACCAGCCGTCGGCTTGAGGGTGAAGCGGAGATAGTCCTGTTAATTCGCAAAGTCCTCTCTGAGCATCCCGAGCAAGCTCATGACACTCATCACGCACTTTATCCCAGTTGTGCTTTTCCTGAAACTCTATCGCAGCAGGGACAGATAAAAATGCCGCGATGTCACGTGTCCCCCACCACTCTTGTTCATCAATGAAAGTGGAACCGCTCGGCGTTTCGGATTCATATCCCCATGAAACGACCAATGGCTTGAGCAAATGTTGAACTTCAGGGCGCGCATGGAGAAAGCCCGCTCCTTTCGGTGCACACAGCCATTTATGAAGATTACCGCCATAGAAATCCGCGCCAAGCGAATCGAGATGAAGAGGTATCTGACCAGGGACATGCGCGCCATCTATGATCGTGAGTATGCCTGACTCGCGCGCACGATGGATGATCTCTTTGATTGGGAAGATGATCGCCGTTGGAGAAGTGATCTGGCTAATTGCGATTACGCGCGTGCGAGATGTGACGCCGCGCCAAAAATCTTCAACAAGGCTCTCCTCTGTTTTGATCGGAGTTGAGATTCGCTGATTGATATAACGAAAGCCGCGTTCTTTAGAGAGAAATCGCCAGGTTCGATCAATCGCTCCATATTCATGGTCAGTTGAAAGCACTTCGTCGCCAGGGCCTAATTCAAGCGAACGCGCGACGATGTTGAGGGAGATGGTTACGTTCTGGGTATAAACAAGATTATCGGCATGTGTGCCCAAATATTTTCCAAGCGCCGCGCGTGAATCAGCCATCAACCGTGTAAAACGGCGACCCAGAAATTCGACGGGCTGTTTCTCCAATTCACGCTGCCAGCGCTGATATTCACGGAACACAGGTTGCGGCGTGGCACCGAAAGAGCCATGATTGAGGAAGATCACTTTAGGATCAAGAAGAAAGTGTTTTTTGAGGGAGTTCATGGAGCGATTATAAAACCTCGGTTTGCTCAAGCCGCCGTCCACGTTCGGCTTTTCAAGGCGGCGGCGATGATGCCGCCGAGAGCATATTAATGATTATAAAAGGTAGCTCAAGATGGCATTTTGCGCTACCTTAGGTGTCGCGATATCTCCTGCACAATTTCATCTACTGATTGTGAAATATCTACA
>JAKEFL010000264.1 GCA_022616105.1 Anaerolineae bacterium
AAAATAACAAAAGGAGAACAAAATGAAAAAGATTTCCCCGTTTTTATGGTTCGATACACAAGCGGAAGAGGCGATGAATTTTTACGTCTCCCTCTTCAAGAACTCGAAGGTTCTCGGCGTATCGCGCGGACCCGATGGCAAAGCCTTCTCGGTGACGTTTGAATTGGATGGGCAGGAATTCATGGGACTGAATGCAGGTCCACGATTCAAATTCAACGAATCGATTTCGTTCTTCGTCAATTGTGAGAATCAAGCCGAAGTGGATGAGTTGTGGAATAAACTCACAGCCGATGGCGGCGAAGAAAGCATGTGTGGCTGGCTCAAAGACAAATACGGCTTGTCCTGGCAGATCATCCCGAAGGCATTAGGTGAATTGATGGGTGACCCCGATCCTGTCAAAGCGCAAAGAGTTACGCAGGCGATGCTTCAAATGAGAAAGATTGATGTTGCCGGGTTGCAGCGGGCATACGATGGACAGTAAAAGAAAATAATATCGTAACAAGCCCGGAAACTGGCTCGTTCTTAAGTGAAGCGGTGCATCAAGTTTGGAAATTAGTAGATTCTCCTGATCTTTGGACAATAGTTCGGACATCCTCTTTTTTGCCACGGATTGCACAGATTTGCGCTAATTTTTTGAAATTTTTCTCCGTGAGAATTCGTGAAATCTGCGGCTAAAGACTCATTGTCCGAAGTTTCGTCTGTTCTTCGGGATTCTCATCTTGACGAAACAGAACACTTGTTCTACAATAAGAAATACATTAATTCTGTGGGTGGGTAAGGCTCAATATTTTGCTCACCCACGGAATTTTAAACTCAGCCAGGTAATAAATCAAAATTAAGGCTAGTCACTCATGGGGAGGCTTTGACGAGAAAAATAGACATGGACTGCTCATTCATGAAATGATTGCAGTCATGGATCAACATTTGGAATAAATGGAGAGCTACATTGAATCAGAAAATGAAAACATTCCATGCAACTTTGGCAAACTCACTGGCCGCATTCCTTACCAACACATTTGTTTGGTTTGCGGTCACGTTTTGGGTATATCTCGAAACCAAGTCTGTGATTGCAACGGCGGTCATGGCAGGTGTGTACACTTCAACGGTTGCCCTTTCGGGGTTCTTTCTCGGGTCTCTCGTGGACCGGTTTCCGAAAAAGAAAGTGATGCTGCTTTCAAGTCTCTTGTCTCTCGTCTTGTACGCGCTTGCCTGCTTCATTTTTGTCAGCACGCCGCGCGAGGTCTTTACGGATGCGTCCAGCCTCAAGCTTTGGATATTTATCGTACTTTCCCTCTTTGGCGCGATTGCCGGCAACCTGCGCGGGATCGCGCTCTCCACGCTTGTGACAATCCTTGTGCCTGAAGAGGAGCGAGATAAGGCAAACGGTCTCGTTGGCACTGCCAATGGGATTGCATTCCTCGGTGCATCCATCTTCAGTGGTTTGGTCATTGGCTATCTGGGTGTGGTTTGGATGTTGGTGATCGCCATCGTGATGAGCTTGTTGGTCATTGTTCATCTTGCGATGCTTGCCATCCCTGATCTGCCAAAAAAGATACGGCATGCCCACGACGGTGAACCAGAGCACGAACATGACCACCCTCGCGAAGGTGTTGATCTCCCCGGCACGATTCACGCCATTCAACTTGTGCCTGGTTTATTTGGGTTGATCTTTTTCCATACATTCAATAACTTCCTGGGTGGCATTTTCATGTCATTGATGGATGCGTATGGCTTGCTGCTTGTGTCAGTCCAGGTGTGGGGGGCGTTGTGGGGAATCTTGAGTCTGGCATTCATCGTGGGAGGGTTGGTCGTGGCAAGGAAGGGACTGGGCAAGAGTCCCCTGCGAACGCTCTTTCTGGCAAATGTCGCTATGTGGACGATATGCATTTTCTTTACGATCCAGGCGTCTATCGTGCTCCTGGGGATCGGCATGTTTGTCTGGTTGAGCTTGATCCCGGCTGTCGAAGCCGCGGAGCAGACCATCCTTCAAAAAGTAGTTTCGCCTGAACGCCAGGGACGTGTGTTTGGATTCGCTCAAAGTGTGGAGCAAGCGGCATCACCTATCACCTCATTCCTGATCGGTCCTGTTGCTCAATGGATCTTTATCCCATTTATGACGACGGGTGTGGGGGTAGATTTGATCGGTCCATGGTTTGGAACGGGCACCGATCGAGGCATTGCACTCTTGTTCATCGTTGCTGGGTTTATCGGGCTCATCGTCACATTGATGGCAATGCAGTCTTATTCGTATCGGGCATTGTCGGCAAATTATCAGAATGGAGGTCAAGAGTTGGCAGAAGCATATTCTGCATGACGAGGATATACCGAATTAACAAAGTAAACCTTCTATTATATTGAAAATAAAGGAAAAAAAGAATGAGGACAAGCCATTCAAAAACCGATGTTATATCAACCCCGGAACTCCGCAACACTATTAATGGCAGGGTGATTTCCCCAGAGGATGCTGAGTATGACAAGGCGCGTACCGTTTTCTATGGCGGAATTGATCGCCGGCCCGCAGTGATCATTCAGGTCAAGAACACGGACGATGTTGCCCGCGTGATTTCGCTTGCGCGCGAAACCGGGCTGGAACTTGCTGTACGCAGTGGAGGCCATAGTGTTGTCGGTCACAGTGTGACTGATGGAGGCATCGTGCTGGACCTTTCCGACATGCGGGATTTGCAAATTGATGTAGATGGGAAGACTGCATGGGCAGAGGCTGGTTTAACCACTGGTGAATATACAACCGCCGCAGGCATTCATGGCCTCGCAACCGGATTCGGCGATACCGGCTCGGTCGGGATCGGCGGGCTTACCCTGGGAGGTGGCGTTGGATACCTCGTGCGCAAGTTTGGTCTCACAATAGATGATCTGCTTGCGGCTGAGATCGTGACAGCGGATGGCGAACTCCTCCGCGTGGATAACGAATCACACCCGGACCTCTTCTGGGCGATTCGCGGTGGAGGAGGAAACTTTGGCGTCGCTACGCGTTTCCAATTTCGGTTGCATGAAGTCGATACAGTTGTGGGTGGTATGCTATTTCTGCCGGCCACTCCTGATGTGGTTGCTGGGTTTATCGCTGAAGCAGAGGCGGCTCCGGAGGAACTCTCAACGATTGCTAATGTTATAACTGCACCGCCAATGCCATTTCTTCCTGAAGAATATCATGGCAAGGTGATCATCATGGCAATGCTGGTTTACGTGGGTGATGCAGAGTCCGGTGAGCGCGTGATCGCTCCTTTTCGTGCGTTGGCCACGCCGATCGCGGATATGGTCCGGCCGATGCAATACCCGGAAATCTATCCGCCGGAAGAAGGTGAATATCACCCTGTTGCGGCATCGCGTACCATGTTTGTTGATAGGATTGATCGTTCCATAGCCGAGATGATCCTCGACCGGCTTCAATCTTCAAAAGCATCTATGGCTGTGACACAACTGCGCGTACTTGGCGGGGCAATGTCGCGCGTGCCTGTGGATGCTACCGCGTTTGCTCACCGCAATTCGCGCATCATGGTAAACCTGGCCGCGTTGTACGAGAAGCCCGAGGAAAAGCCGACTCATGCAGCCTGGGTCTCTGACTTCGGCTCAGCTTTGCAACAAGATGATACAGGAGCGTATGTCAACTTCCTCGGCGAGGATGGCGAGGAACGTATCCGTGCCGCATATCCCGGTGAGACTTGGGATCGTCTCCAATCCAGCAAGCGCCGATACGATCCAGACAATCTCTTCCGCCTCAACCAGAATATCCTGCCAGAAGGGAATGGTTTGCAAGAATAAAAGCCAACCAATTCGAGAAGACCGACAATGATCGAATCGGCCGTCATTCAATAACAAACTCGAGATGCGAGCACTAGCTTCATTAGTTTTAGGGTGAGATATTAATAGATAGGAGTCGTGATGACGAAGGCTAACTTCAAAAAAGGCTATGCTTCCGTGAATGGTCTGGATATGTATTATGAGATTCAAGGCAAGGGTCAACCGCTTGTTCTGTTGCATGGTGCCTTTTCAGCAATTGGCACATCGTTTGGAGAACTACTACCCCAACTCGCCAGGACCCGGCAAGTGATTGCCTTCGAGCTGCAGGCACATGGCCGCACTGCGGATATTGATCGCCCGTTGACTCTCGAACAAATGGCAGATGATGTAGCTGCCGCGCTCCAGCACCTGGGGATTGAGCAGGCGGACATCTTCGGCTACAGCATGGGAGCCGACGTTGGCTTGCACCTCGCCATTCGGCATCCAAATGCGGCGCGCAAACTTGTGCTCGCGTCGGTCACCTATAACCTGGGCGGCGTCCACCCCGGGCTCATGGAGGGGCTTGGAGAAATGAAACCCGAAATGATGTTTGGATCACCCTGGCACGAAGAGTATATCCAGATCGCACCGCATCCGGAAAATTTCGCCGCATTGTTCGCCAAGAAGACGCAGATGGATCGTCAGATCAAGGACTTGCCCGCCGAGGCCATCCGTGCGATCAAAGCACCAACCCTGCTCATCATCGGGGATTCTGATCTCGTCCGTCCTGAACACGCAGTTGAGATGTTTCGGCTTCTGGGAGGCGGCGTCTTCGGCGATACTCCGGCTGGCTTGCCGAATTCACAACTTGCCGTGTTGCCCGGCACTTCACATATCACGCTTGTGAACCGTACGGAATTTCTGCTCCCGATGATCACATCCTTCCTGGATGCTCCCATGCCAGAAGCAGGAACTGCATAAAAGGAAAAATATGAAATCTAAAAATCCCAAAGGACTGAAAAATGCAGGCTATACAAAGCTTAAGCAATTGACCAAAGTCACTGAGGCAGAACTTCTGAAAATACATGGCGTAGGTCCCAAGGCTGTAGGCATGCTTCGTGAGGCACTCAAAGCGAAAGGAATATCCTTTGCAACGGCGAACAAGCCTAAGGTCAAGAAAGAAGAGTCTGTATCCGCTGTGGAAAAATTCATGAAGAATCTCGATCATCCATTTAAAGCGGAAGTCGAAGTAGTCCGGGAAATCATCAAGAAAGTAAATAAGAATATTACTGAGGAAATCAAATGGAACGCGCCAACCTTTAGCTACATGGGAGAATACCTGGTAACTTTTAACCTCTGGGAAAAGAAAAAGATTCATCTTGTGTTTCACAACCCAATGATTTCAAAAGTTAAGAGTAAGTTATTGGACGGAGATTACGACCATAAAAGGATGGCTTATTTCTCTGATAAGAAGGATATACAAGCGAAGAAGCCAGCGCTTGAAAAAGCATTGAAAGACCTAATTAAGTTGCAGAACAAATAAAAGGAGATATTACATGGGAAAAGTTGTTCTTGGCATGACCATGTCATTAGATGGGTTTATCAATGATGACAATGGAAGTGTAGAGGTGCTTTATCCTGATCTCGCAGCCCTGCGGGATACCGAGCCTTTGAGGGAATCCATACAGAACACCGGTGCGGTGGTGATGGGACGGAATTCGTTTGACATCGCAGAAGACCCGAACTGGTTCGCGGGCAATTATGAATATCAGGTACCCATCTTCGTTCTCACGCATAATGTCCCTAAAAAAATGCCAAAGCAAACAGATGATTTAACTTTTACTTTTGTAACAGATGGTATCGAAAGTGCCATTCGGCATGCCAAAACGGCCGCGGGCGACAAGGATGTCAACATCATCGGTGCGGCGAGTACAGCCCAACAATGCTTGAAAGCCGAACTCGCTGATGAATTGCATGTGGATATTATGCCGGTGCTTTTGGGCGGCGGCCTGCGACCGTTCGAAGATATCGACACTGAATTGATTCAACTTGAGAGATTGAAAGTGATGGAGTTGCCGGCCGGCAGAACACATCTCCGGTTTCGTATCATAAAATGACGGACTACACCATTCTTCATAGAGAAGAATTACCGCATGATAGGAATACTTACGAGTTTGAGGGAATTCATTATCAAGCTATCGAGGTCTCCTTCATTTGGGTTGATATGCCGCCCGGCGGTACGATACGGCTGCATAAGCATCCATATAAAGAGATCTTTATCATACAGGAGGGTGTTGCTACTTTCACTGTGGGTGACACCACACTCGAAGCATATGCGGGACAGATTATCATTGTCTCTGCGAATGTACCTCATAAGTTCATGAATTTGAGCAATGGACGATTAAAGCAAATCGACATTCACGTTAACAAACAGTTCATCACTGAGTGGCTTGAAAACTAAAAGGAACGAGAAATGAGAAAGCTGTTTGCATTCAATATGGTAACACTGGACGGTTTCTTTGAAGGACCAAACCAGGATATAAGCTGGCATAACGTGGACGATGAATTCAATCAATTTGCCATCGAGCAGACCAGCACAGTGGACACGATCTTATTCGGACGAAAGACATATGAGGGGATGGCAAGCTACTGGCCCACTGAAGCTGCAATTAAGGATGATCCAATCATCGCGGGATTGATGAACAGTTTACCTAAGATTGTGTTTTCCAGAACGTTACAAAAGGCTGAATGGAATAACACAAGGCTGGTCAAAGAAAACAGTGCAGAAGAAATTCTGAAACTAAAGGGACAGCTTGGCAAAGATATTGCAGTGTTTGGCAGCGCCGATCTTTTATCCACGCTGATTCAAATGGACTTGATTGACGAGCATCGAATCATGGTGAACCCGATCGTTCTCGGCCGCGGCAACCCTTTGTTCAAAAATATGAATAATAGGCGCAAACTGCAATTTGTAAACATAAAAACATTTCGCTCGGGAAATGTTTTACTTTATTATCAGCCTATTTCAAACAAGGAAGATTGATGGGAAAATTGTATTGGCGATAAGCATGTCAGATGAATAAATTCCAATGGATCAGGAGTGAATAATGCCCCAGGAGTATATTGAGATAAGAGGCGCACGCGAGAACAACCTGAAGAATGTCAATTTAAGAATTCCCAAGCGTAAGATCACCATCTTTACCGGTGTATCTGGTTCTGGCAAATCATCCATTGTGTTCGACACCATTGCCAATGAAGCTCAGCGTTTGCTCAATGAAAACTTCAGTATGTTCATTCGCTCCTTTCTACCGCGTTATCCTCAGCCCGACGCCGATGCAATCGAAAACTTGAGCATGGCAATTGTGGTGGATCAGAAGCGTCTGGGCGGCGGATCGCACTCCACGATGGGGACGATTACGGACATTTCTTCCATATTGCGGCGGTTGTTTTCGCGCGTGGGTCAGCCTCACGTGGGCAACTCCAATCTTTTTTCTTTCAACGATCCGCAGGGAATGTGTCCGGAATGCAACGGTGTTGGACGAAAGATAGGCGTTGATTTGGAAAAAGCGTTGGACAAATCCAAATCATTGAATGAAGGTGCCATCCTGCTCCCCGAGTATTCAGTAGGTAGTTGGTATTGGACCATCTTCACACAGTCTGGCTTGTTCGATCTTGATAAGAAGTTGAAGAATTACAGTGCCAAAGATATGGAATTGCTGCTCTATAGCAAACCCTACAAGGTGAAAACTGAAGTTGCAGGCAAACCTTTCAATTTGACCTTTGAAGGAATTATTAACAAGTTCAGCGGCAAATACATCACGCGGGATGTCAAAACAATGTCGGAGCGTACTCAAAAGATGGTGGAGCCTTTCATCACTTTTGGTCCCTGTTCGCTATGCAAAGGCGCGCGCCTCAATCAGGCGGCTCTACGCTGTAAGATCAATGGTCACAACATTGCTGAATTATCTGCAATGGAAGTGGGCGAACTGATCAACGTCCTCAGAACTATCAAAGACCCAGTCGCAAAACCAATCATTGCAACACTCGTCGAGCGCTTGCAGCATGTCATCAATATCGGGCTCGAATATCTCAGTCTCAACCGCGAAACCGACACCTTGTCTGGCGGTGAATCCCAGCGAGTCAAAATCGTCAAACACCTGAGCGGCAGCCTGGTGGATGTAATGTATGTGTTCGATGAACCAAGTGTGGGCTTGCATCCACGTGATGTGCATCGCATGAATGAGCTGCTGCAGAAACTGCGGGACAAAGGTAACACGGTGATCGTCGTCGAGCATGATCCTGATGTGATCAAGGTCGCTGATCATGTTATTGATGTGGGACCCGAAGCTGGTATTCATGGCGGCGAGATCGTCTATGAGGGCAGTTATGCAAATCTGCTGCGAACAAATACCCTGACTGGCAAGTATATGAAAAAGACTGTCCCACTCAAAGAGAGTTTCCGCTCACCAACCGGAAAGCTATCTGTCAAAAATGCCAGAGCGAATAACTTGCAGAATATCAGCGTGGAAATCCCAACCGGCGTGCTCACCGTCGTAACCGGCGTTGCGGGTTCTGGAAAAAGTTCACTCATCAACGAAACCTTTTTGCAACAACATCCGGATGCGATCGTGATCGACCAGTCTGCAGTGGGAGTCTCGACCCGATCCAATCCTGCCACTTATACTGGAATTTTGGATGATGTCCGTAAAGCGTTTGCAGCGGCAAACAAAGTCAGCGCTTCTCTATTTAGTTTCAACTCAAAAGGAGCCTGCGAAAACTGTCAGGGGCTGGGCGTCATCTACACCGATTTGGCGGCTTTGGGCGAGGTCAAAACACCTTGCGAAGTTTGTGGTGGGAAACGATTCAAGGATGAAGTGCTGTCTTATAAGCTCAACGGCAAATCCATCAGCGATGTGCTGGGGATGAATGTTCAACAGGCGCTTGAATTTTTCGCTATCAAGGAAGTGACCCGAAAATTGCAAGCCATGAGCGATGTCGGTTTGGATTATTTGAGTTTAGGTCAACCGTTAAGCACATTGTCTGGCGGTGAATGTCAGCGTATCAAACTTGCCAGCGAATTGCACAAAAAAGGCAGTGTTTACATTATGGACGAGCCGACGACTGGCTTGCACATGTCTGATATCGGTCATTTGATGGAAGTGATTAACAGGCTGGTGGATACTGGCAATACAGTCATTGTGATCGAGCATAATTTACATGTCATCAAAAATGCCGATTGGATCATTGACATGGGTCCCGAAGGCGGCAGTAAGGGCGGTACAATCATGTTCGAAGGCACACCCAGGCAGCTATTAAGTGCGAAGCGCTCGATCACGAGTGAGTACTTGGAGAGTGGCTAAAAGAATGGGCTCACTTTCCACTTAGCCACAGAGCCCACAGAGTTCTTTGAGAAAATTCTCCGATGTCTCAGTGGTCTCTGTGGCTAAGC
>JAKEFL010000036.1 GCA_022616105.1 Anaerolineae bacterium
CAAACTCATAAACTCGCCAGAGCATTTCAACAAACCTGGCAAATCTGCTTTGCCCGCAATGACGTGTCACTTATTTTGGGCAAAATTTAGGTGCCAGGTCTCTAAAGTAATATACTTTCGCCTCGGATTAATTCCCACCACTCCCTCAAAAACTCCTTTGATTGTTTTCATGTCTGCTTCCATATTTTCTGTTGGATAAAACACCTGTCCAATACGGACTGTCTTGTGCTTGCCATCTACAACTGCCATCACGATGGGAATCCCTGCGCTTTTTGCGATGTGATAAAAACCATGCTTCCATTCCTGCACGTGATGACGCGTCCCTTCGGGCGCGATGGTTAGGATGAACGTATCCGATTTTTTGCAGGCGTCCACCATTTGTTCCACCAATCCTGTGGATTTTTTACGGTCTACGGGAACGCCACCGCAATAATAGAAGAACCGGCCCAACGGCGAACGGAATATTTCCGCCTTGCCCATGAAGCGGACATTTGCCCTTAGCGTGAAGATCACGCCGAGGAACAGGAGGAAGTCCCAGTTGGAAGTGTGCGGCGCGCCGATCAAAACAAATTTTGGCAGGTCGGGGAGTTTCCCCTCCACGCGCCAGCCGACCAGTCGCATAATGAATTTTGCAAGGTGGTGATATATCGTACTGAGAATGGGGGTGTTGAAAATTGTGGTTTTCATGATGTATGCCACTTATAACCCTGAAATTTGGTTTCTGTCTCGCAAGCGAATTTGTGGTTAAATACTTTCATGTCATTGAAGTCATCGATCCGCTCCATTCTATATCAAACCGAAAAAGGGATACAACGGATCCGCTTTGGTTCGCAACCTCAAGACTTGCCCACCCTGCTGGGCATCTCCTTCCCCAAAAGCGGGACGCATCTGCTCGATCAAATTTTGCTTGGCTTTGCAAATGTCGCGCCGTATGCCAAACGCCTCCATTCCTTTTACGCCGAATACGAAGGCGAAAGCGGAGTTAAGCACGCGCCCGAACAAGCTGTTGCCTGGCTCGATTCGCTTCGTGCGCGCGATGTAGCGTCCGCGCATCTCTTTGCCAGACCGGAAACTGTCGCCCGCGTCTGCTCGCCCAAATTTGTTCCTTATTTCATCTTCCGCGATCCGCGCGATGTGGTCGTCTCGCATGTTTTTTATGTGACGGATATGGAAACGCGCCATGTTCATCACGAATATTATCAATCCCTCGCCGATTTCAATGCGCGGCTCAATGTCAGTATTTTGGGCAGACCTGATGCGGGCGTGGAATTCCCAAATATCGCCGAGCGCTTCATTCCATATTTGGGCTGGCTTGATCATCCTGAAGTGTTATCGCTTCATTTTGAGGATTTGATCAACAACCGCGCCGCGACGTTGAACCGCATCATTGACCACTTCCTCGCCCGCGTTCCGCTTCAGACTCCCCGGAACCCGATTCTTGATTCTTTGGAATCATCCATCAACCCAACTCGTTCCCCCACTTTCCGTTCAGGGAAGACTGGCGAGTGGAAGAAATATTTCACCGATGATCATAAAAGGACTTTCAAAAATGTGGCGGGAGACTTATTGATACGATTAGGATATGAAAAGAATAATGATTGGTAGAGTAGTTATGAAGCCATCTAAATCAACTTCATTCTTTACAGATACGAACATATTGCTATTGTTAGGACTGGCTTTATTCCTCCTCCATATGTTCACTAATCACCAGTACGGATTCCATCAGGATGAAATGGTTGTACTGGATAACGCAAACAACCTGGATTGGGGCTTCATCGAATATCCACCATTGACTCCATTCCTTGCGCGCATCGAATTGACACTATTTGGCTTGTCTCTTGTCAGCGCACGGACGTTCGCTGCGCTGGCACAAAGTATTGTAATGGTGCTGACAGGTCTGATGGCGCGTGAACTTGGCGGAAAAAGACCAGCACAGATCCTAGCAGCGGTTGCCGCGGCGATTGCACCTATTGCTCTCATTCAAGGATCGTTGATCCAATATGTGACCTTTGATTTTCTGTGGTCGGTGTTGATTGCTTATCTGGTCCTCCGATTGTTGAAATCAGAAGAGCCGCGCTGGTGGCTGGCAATTGGCATGGTGATCGGCTTGGGGATGATGACCAAGTATACGATGGCGTTTTATGTCGCGGGCCTGGTGGGAGGTGTGCTCTTCACTGGTGCACGTCGCTATTTGCGGAGCCCATGGCTATGGGCGGGAGTCGCTTTATCGTTATTGATTTTCCTGCCTAATCTCATTTGGCAAATTGAGCATAATTTCATTTCGTTGGAATTCCTTTCAAGTATCCATGAACGCGATGTTGAGATTGGACGCGCGGATGGATACATCATGGAGCAATTCGTCTTATGCGCCAATCCGTTTATGCTCCCATTATGGGTGGCTGGGTTGATCTATTATTTCAGGAGCGAGGCTGGAAAACGTTATCGCGTGATCGGCTGGATGTACGTTATTTCATTTTTGATCTATCTATTCACACAGGGTCGTTCGTATTATCAGGCGCCTGCTTATCCCATGCTAATCGCCGCAGGCGTTATTGCCTGGCAGCGGTGGCTGGAACAAATGACAGCGCAAAAGGCTCGAATTGCTTTGGCAGCCACATGGATTTTCATAATTATTGGGGCAGTGGTTGGTGGCGTGCTGTCCCTGCCGGTCGCACCGATCAGCTCCCCGCTTTGGAATATCACCAGTGAAGTGCATGACATTTTCACTGAACAAATTGGCTGGCATGAGATGATACAAACCGTCGCAGGCATTTACGCGAATCTACCTGAAGCGGAAAAGCCACGCGCAGGTATCCTTGCGGGGGAAAACGATGAAGCCGCCGCGCTAAATTTGTTTGGCGAGAATTATGGCTTACCCAAAGCGATTAGCAGCTCGAACACATTCTTCCTGCGTGGATATGGTAATCCGCCGCCTGAAACGCTGATAGTTGTTGGCTTTTCGCAGGAAGCAGTCACCTCTCTCTTTGGGCAATGCGATGTCGCAGCGACGATCACGAATCCGCACGGCGTTGAGAATGATTTGCGAGATCCGCCAAACATATTTGTGTGCAGCAATCCGCGCTTGCCGTGGAATGAGTTGTGGAATAAATTGAAGCGATATTCATGAAATATTCCATTGTCATCCGCGCCTATAACGAAGAAAAACACATCGGGCGTTTACTCGAAGGGATTCGACATCAAACGCTCAAAGACGCAGAAATTATCTTGGTCGATTCCGGTTCAAGTGATTCAACAATCGCCATTGCAGAATCCTTTGGCGCCCGGATTATAAGAATTCCTCCAAGCGAATTTACATTCGGGCGTTCACTCAATTTCGGACTTCGATCAGCGACACGTGAATTTGTTGTCATCGCCAGCGCGCATGTATATCCCGTGTACCCTGATTGGTTGGAGAGCCTCCTTCGCCCGTTTGAAAATGACAACATCGCTTTGACCTACGGTCAACAGCGCGGACCCGAATCCGCAAAATTTTCTGAGCAGCAAATATTTCATCAATGGTATCCCGATGTCAGCAAGCCAAAACAGGAAACTGCCTTTTGCAATAACGCTAATGCTGCCATTCGAAAAAGTTTATGGGAGAAGAATCCGTACGACGAAACATTGACCGGACTGGAGGATATAGCCTGGGCGAAATTGGCGAAAGAGCAGGGATATGACATTACGTATGTAGCCGAGGCGGAGGTTGTGCATGTGCATAACGAGACTCCGCGCGGTGTGTTCGATCGGTATCGCCGCGAAGCGATGGCATTCAAGCGAATTTACCCCGAGTCGCATTTCAATATCTATGATTTCGCGCGCCTCACAACAATGAATATTCTGAGCGATTTGTGGCACGCGGCACGTGAACGCGTGTTGTGGAAGAATCTTGCGTCCATACTTTGGTTCCGTTTCATGCAATTTCATGGGACAAGAATGGGTTATCGCGAAACCAGCCTTATCACTCCCCAACTGCGTGAGACGTTTTATTATGCGAGAGAAAGAAAGACATTTGCACCTGGCGCAAGTGCAGGTGAGAAAGATGGAAAGAAGAGGGATATGGAACGGATTCGATATAATGAATAAGATGAAAGGGAAAATAATTGAAACCCTTCAAGAGATTGAAATAAAAGAAGGTGTAATTGCATTCTATGCCTGTGAAAGTGGGAGCCGGGCATGGGGCTTTCCATCAAGGGACAGCGACTATGATGTCCGCTTTTTATATTTACACCCTGTGGATTGGTATTTGTCAATTGGCGAGAAACGAGATGTTATTGAATATCCAATTGATAATCAACTTGACATCAATGGCTGGGATTTGAAAAAGGCTCTGAGGTTGTTTCGAAAATCGAATCCACCATTACTTGAATGGCTCAACTCTCCAATCGTATACCAGGAAAAATTCACAATTGCCTCGCAATTGCGTGGGCTGGCTAAAACATATTATTCCCCTAATGCCTGTATTCATCATTATTTGCATATGGCACAAGGTAATGTGCGTGAGTATCTTAAAGGCGAAAGAGTCTGGCTGAAGAAATATTTCTACGTGTTGCGTCCCATCCTTGCCATTAAATGGATTGAACAGGGCTATGGTGTGGCTCCTACATCTTTCGGAACGCTTTTGGAGCAGATTGTGCCCGATGGTATATTAAAGGACGAAATTAAGAAATTGATTGAATTGAAAAGCATAGGTGCAGAGTTGGATTACGGTGACCGAATATCTGTGATCAGCGACTTTATTGAAAATGAACTTGCACGTTTGGAGGAAGACCAAAAACACTATGAAAATAATCCGGCACCTGTTGAGGTTCTGGACAGATTGTTTCTACAGGCGCTTGATGAATTATCAAGCGTAAAATAAAGGAGAAACGGAAATGATAGCAGTCAAAAGACTTAAAGAAATACTTCAAGAACTCCCTGAAGATGCCCTGGCATATGCGTATGAAGGAGAAGTTGTTGGCATCATTTTTGTATCTTCCAATCATAAAGAACTAGGGTACATCCCCACAAAGGAAACAGGCTCCGACGATTTTGAGTTTATAAAAACTGAATAGAAACAGGATTCCCGTAATACTTAATATCTATTGTCTTTCTTCACGAGTATATTCACCCTAAATCTCACCCATGGCGCAATCTTAGGTGACAGTCATCTTGAAGATGACTGTCACCTTTTAGACAAGCCAATTCGGTATAATAGCGATATGGAAAAGATTTCCAAACGAGCGATTTCTTCATTTGCACAAAAAGTCGCCAAACAGTTCAATCCTCACAAGATTATCTTATTTGGCTCATACGCTTACGGTAAACCAACTGCAGATTCGGATGTGGATATATTGGTAGTCATGCCATTCAAGGGACGTAACCCCAAAAAAGCAACTGAAATTTGGATGGCGACCCAGCCGAAATTTCCTGTTGATATTATCGTTCGCAAGCCTTCGGAGTTGAAGAAGAGATTGCGACTGGGAGATTTCTTCCTCCGAGAGATAACACAAAAAGGCAAAGTGTTATATCAAAATACTGATGCTAAGAAGGTCGAGAAAAGAAACTCATTGGGGAAATCGTAACTTCTTATATGACTCCTCCTCCTAACTCCATCTACCCCAAAGCCCGCGCAGAGTGGCGCAAGTGGCTTGAACAGAATCACACGAGCACTGAAGGCGTCTGGTTAATCAGTTATAAAAAGGCCACAGGCAAGCCGCGATTTGACTATTCCGAAGCCGTGGAAGAAGCTTTGTGTTTCGGTTGGATTGACAGTAAGGGAAACAAAGTCGACTACGAACGGTCCATGCTATGGATCGCGCCGCGCAAGGCGAAGACAGGCTGGTCAAAACTTAACAAGGAGCGCGTCGAGAGGTTGCTCAAAGAAGGACTCATGACACCTGCTGGGCTTGCCAAGGTGGAAGCCGCGAAGAAAGACGGATCATGGAATGCACTGGATGCTGTTGCAGCGTTGGAGATCCCGCCTGATCTTGTCAGGGCGTTCTCTAAAAATAAAACTGCAAATGAATTCTTTGAATCTTTCCCGCGTTCTGTCAAAGGTGCAATCCTGCAATGGATTCTCAGCGCGAAGAAGCCTGAAACACGCGCGCAGCGAATCGATGAGACGGTCACGAAGGCAGAGAAGAATATCCGTGCCAACCAGTGGCGGCAATAGTGACTGTGCGCCAGCAGCAAATCAACCCATGACCATCACCGCCAAATTGAAGAAAGTTAGTTTCGGAACAATCATCTCTTTGATCATTCCGTTGCTGTTGTTTTGGATAATTTTGATGTTTAGAATCCCATATTCCGTTACTTTTCATTTCAGTAATTATTCATTTGGTTTTTTTGTTATTGTCTTTCTAATCTATTACGCATTTCTACACTTGAAAGGTAATCTTGGGTTATTGGCTGCCTTTGGATTAACGATGGCGCTTTTGGCTTCGGCGCTCTCATATAAATGGACATCTGGCTTTTCGGATAATTTTCTGATTGGCGGTCTATTACCTTATAAAGATGCCAAGAATTATTATTTGGGGGCTAGTCTTATTCTGCAAGGGCTGCCTATAGAAAAGGCGGTACAGGCAGTTGAAAGGCCCTTGTTCCCGGGCTTCTTGGCATCGATACTTATGATAACAAGTCAGAACTTGAAAATTGCAGTGGCGATCATTGTGCAGTTCGTTGGGATTGGGCTTTATTTATCAGCGAGACAGATTCACAATTCAATGGGTGCATTATCTGCGGGCCTATATAGTACGTTTATGTATTTTTATATACAGCCTTTAATTGGGTATACACTCAGTGAACTGCTGGGCTTTATGCTTGGCTGTTTTGCTTTTTTGTTGATTTGGCATGTTTCACATGACCTGAAGTGGTTCAATTTCATCCTTGGTTTAATGACTCTGCTGATGGCTGTAAGCGCTCGAGCGGGTGCTTTTTTTATCTTTCCCATGTTAATGATATGGGCAGGTTGGATCTTTCGGGGAGAAAACCGCTTTTCAATGAAGGCGGCTGCGTTGACTTTTGTCATCATACTGGTTGGATACTTCTTTATGAATACAATTTATCCTCAATTGCTTGGCATTCCCAGTGGATCTGCCTTTGGAAATTTCTCCTATGCACTTTATGGTCAGGTCAGGGGTGGGACAGGTTGGCATAGCGCTATAGAAGAATTGGGAACCAGGAATCCAGATTTAGTTTATCGCGCAGCGTTCCAATTTTTCCTGGAGCACCCAATCAGCCTGCTTATTGGATTTGCAAAGTCTTATCGAGACTTCTTTTTGCCTGGCGGTCCCAGTATTTTTCCTTTTAGATTCCATAGTTGGCAAGATTGGCCAGGTTTTGTTCTATGGATGGGAGCAATGGTATTGCTTATACGGGGAACAATACAATTGCTCAAAAATATTCGTTCAAATCCCGTATCTATGCTGGTCAGTGGATTCATTGGTGTCATTTTATCAATCCCCTTTCTTCCCCCAATTGATGGTGGTTCACGTTTCTATGCCAGCACCATGCCATTCTTTTTTATCATCCCCGCGGTTGGCTTGAGTCGGCTTGGAAAGGAGAGGCTACAAAATTTCACATCAACGGACGAATTGTTTATATCTCGCCCATTATTCATAATCTTGATTACACTAACTCTCATTGTACCGATTGGAATTTACTTTCTTCGTCAAAAGCCCACTTATACTATGCCATCTTGTACAACCGGGCAAACCCCCTTTGCCCTGGAGATTCAGCAGGGATCTTATATTAATCTTGTTAGGGAGGCGTCTGAATGTGGTTTGGTCCCCGAGGTTTGTTTGAGTGATTTTGAAAAGAACAATACTGAGAAAGCAATGGATGATTATTATCAGAAATTGTTATTACTTACAAAAGGCAAGGATACTGATGTTAGAATAATACCCGCTGTTGACCTGATAAATCAGGAATTTCATTATTTTTTTATTTCTCATGGAAACATCTCAGACAACCCATTACCTCAATTGGTAACAGGTTGCGCGGTGGAAATTATGACAGAAAATCAAAGTATCTATCAGGTAGAATCAATATTCCCAATAAAGTAAGATTATTGCCAGAATCAAACTGAATGAAAAATCTAAGCATTGCCGCCCTCGTCCCAATGCGCCATCACTCCCAGCGGGTGTCAGGTAAGAATTATCGTCTATTGGCGGGCAAACCATTGTTCCATCATATAATCGAAACCCTGCTTGCAGTTCCCGAGATCAGCGAAATTGCTGTAGATACTGACTCCGAACAAGTGATGGACGGCTTGCGACAGCACTTTCCACAAGTGAAGAACATCAATCGCCCCGAGCATTTACGCGCAGATGATGTCCCGATGAATGACATTTTGATCCACGATACGGATCAGGTGCAGGCAGATTTTTATTTGCAAACGCACAGCACGAATCCTTTGCTCAAGCCTGAAACTGTTTCACGTGCGATCAAATTGCTAATTACCAATTACCCAACGTATGACTCACTCTTTTCCGTTACCCGTTTGCAAACACGTTTATATAACCAGCAAGGTCAAGCCATTAATCACAATCCAGGAGAGTTGATCCAGACTCAGGATTTGCCTCCTGTATATGAAGAAAATTCCTGTCTCTACATTTTCAATCGCGAGAACCTGCTGGCGAAGCGGCATCGCATCAGCGACCACCCATTGATGTTTGAGATCAACGCGGATGAAGCCTGGGATATTGACGAAGAGTTGGATTTTGAAATTTGTGATTTCCTTTTGAAAAGACAAATAAAGAATGAATAACCTTCAGCGTGTGATAAAAACTTTAGGCACGTGGTTTTCGATTCCCTGGTATCCTATTGTATTCGGTGCATATCCTGTGCTGGCATTGATCGCTTTTAACGCGGGGCAGGTCAAGGTCGAGGCAAGCTGGCGGGCCCTGCTGATATGTATTGGTTTTGCGGGGATGCTTTTCTTTTTTTTAAAATTTCTCTTGCGTGATTGGCATCGCGCCGCATTTCTATCTGCGCTATTGATGGTACTCTTCTTTTCATACGGGCATATCCATATCTTGCTTACAGAAAAATTGGAGGATTTCGACTTCACGCGCTGGTTATTGCTGGCATGGCTCCTGCTTGCAGTAATAGCGGTTGTGTGGGCGGTCAGAAAAGCTCCCTTGTCAGCTCTGGCATTAAACGTGATCGCGCTTGGGCTGGTGGTCACTTCATTGGTGCAGATCAGTCCAGGTCTCCAGAAAAGAGGCGTTCATACCCTCGGAGCGAAAAATGCACCAGTTCAGGATTTGTCTCGTCCGCAGAATCCGCCTGATGTGTATTATTTCATCCTCGATTCTTATGGACGCCAGGATCTGCTAAAGCAAGCCTATGGTTATGACAACAGTGAGTTTATTAACGCCTTGCGCGAGCGCGGATTTTATGTGGCGGAGTGCGGTCAAAGCAATTACATCCGCACAGAAATTTCAGTCACGTCAACCCTGAATATGTCTTATTTGCAAGGGCTTGATCCTGCTTTTGAGCCGGAAAGTACCCGTAGGCGAGTCTTATGGGACTCGTTCAAACACAGCGCGGCGCGTTATAACTTTGAGAGCATGGGCTATAAAACAATTGCGTTTGCCACAGGTTTTGCATGGAGCGAATTTGATGACTCGGATGTATTCTATACGTCACCTCCGTTTTCAGCTGGGATCACAGAATTTGAAACGCTGTTCATGCAGACGACTCTCGCGCTTCACGCGCAGGACCTGGGCTGGGTCGATGCAGATGCGATCATGGGTCAGAACTTCCGCGACCGTACTTTGCTTGTGTTCGATAAAATGGACGACATCGCACGTATGCCCGAGCCGACGTTTGCATACGTTCATTTGATATCGCCGCATCCGCCGTTTGTGTTCGGACCCAATGGCGAGCATACCCACCCGGCGGATTTCTGGAATGAAGATCGGAAATACCCCGCGAAACAATATGCGCAGGGTTATGTGAATCAGTTGACGTTCCTGAACAGGAAGGTTCTGGACGCGATGGATACATTGATATCCGTATCGGACACACCGCCAATCATTATTTTGCAAGGAGATCACGGTCCCTGGCTTCAGCCGAAGAACAAACGTATGTGGATCTTGAACGCGTATTACCTGCCCGGCCATTCCAATAAACTCTATCCCACCGTCTCTCCTGTCAATACCTTCCGCCTGATTTTTGATGAATATTTTGGCGGCAACTATGATATGCTCGAAGACGTAAGTTATTTCTCGCCTGTGCCAAAGTTATACGAGTTTTCCGAAGTGCCGAATAACTGCAAATGAAATACACCGTCCTCCTCACGGCACCTTACATGATCCCATTTGTGGATCGTTTCAAATCTGTGTTTGATCAATATGGGATTGAACTGATTGTTCCTGATGTACATGAACGTATGGAGGAAGAAGATTTACTTAAATATGCGGGACAGTTCGACGGTGCAATTTGTGGGGATGACCGCTATACCAAGCGCGTGATCTCAGCCTGCGCGCCGCGCCTCAAAGTGATCTCCAAATGGGGGACGGGCATCGATTCAATCGACGCCTCAGCCTGCTCCCGTTATGAGATAAAGATCGGACGCACCCTGAACGCGTTCACCCTTCCCGTTGCAGACACGGTGCTCGGATACATTCTAGCCTTCGCCCGCCGCCAGCCCTGGATGGACAGCGAGATGAAAAGTGGAAAGTGGGAAAAAATACCTGGCAAAGCATTGAGCGAGTGTACACTTGGAGTAATCGGCGTGGGCAATATCGGCAAAGCTGTCACACGTCGAGCCAAAGCCTTTGAGATGAAAGTTTTTGGCAATGATATTATCGAAATTGATCCTGTCTTTGTTGAAGAGACAGGCATCGAGATGACCGATCTCCAGTCTCTACTCTCTCAAAGCGATTTTGTTTCCATCAACTGTGACCTGAATCGGACCAGCCATCACTTAATGAACTCGGATACTTTCGCTTTAATGAAACCGAATGCTGTGTTGATCAACTCAGCCCGTGGACCGATTGTTGATGAGAAAGCACTCATCGTTGCCCTGCAAAAGGCTCAAATCGCCGGCGCGGCATTGGATGTGTTCGAACATGAACCGCTTCCGCTCAACAGTCCCTTGCTGAAAATGGATAATGTCATGCTCGCTCCGCACAACTCCAACTCCAGCCCCGCCGCGTGGGAAAGAGTCCATTGGAATACGATCAGGAATTTGTTGGATGGGCTGGGGATTCAATACTTGTACACGGATTTCACGGAGTATCCATAAAAAGGTTTTACCCGAAGGATGGAAAATGCGTGAAAACGGCTTTTTAAAGGTTTGAACCACGGCGCCACTGAGTCACGGAGTTTTTTATTCGTTTTCTCGGTGTCTCTGTGTCTCAGTGGTTTGCTCTTGATCCTCTACAGAAGACTCAACGAGTTTATTTTCATATCAGAACACGGAATAAATTCTGTCGTAAAATCTATGATAATCCACGCAAAGGTTCACTCTCTTGGACAAAGATTCCGTAAGAGTTAATTCTATCTCCGTCAAATCCGTGCGCGAAGCGTCCGTGTACAAAAAATAAATCAAACTTATGACAAATACAATTCTCATCACAGGCGCAGCGGGTGGGATCGGCCGCGCTACAGTATCTCTCTTTCACGAAAAAGGTTGGCGGGTGATCGGTGTTGATCGTTCTGATTTCGGTGATAGCTTTCTGCGAGATGGATTGTTCATCAAATCTGATATTTCGCGTGCAGAAGATATGCAATCGATTTTCGAGAAGACTCACGCTTTTACGGAGAGCCTTGAAGCACTTGTAAACAACGCCGCGTTACAGGTTGCCAAACCGTTGGTGGAAACAACTGTCGAAGAGTGGGATGCGGTTATGGCATCCAATTTGCGTTCCGTGTTTTTAGGAGTTAAGCTGGCATATCCGCTGCTCAAAGCAGGCAATGGGAGTGCGGTGGTAAATGTCTCTTCTGTGCATGCGATTCAGACATCTGCAAACATCGCCGCGTATGCCGCATCCAAAGGCGGGTTGCTTGCCTTGACGCGCGCCATGGCAATTGAATTTGCGCCTGACAACATTCGCGTCAACGCTATCCTTCCAGGTGCTGTAGATACCCCCATGCTCCGCGCGGGACTGGGCAGAGGGCATGTCGGTCACGGCGATGTGCAGGATCGGCTTGATAATCTTGCGCGCAAAACGGTCAGTGGCAAAGTTGGGAAACCCGAAGAGATCGCTCATGCCATTTATTTCCTTGCTGATAACGAACAATCATCGTTTATGACGGGTCAGGCGTTGGTGGTGGATGGCGGCGCGACGGCGAGGTTGAGTACAGAATGAGGAAAGAGGAAAGACGAAAGATAAGAAATTCTTTCATCTTTCGTCTTTCCTCACAAGCCATGAAACAAACACTAAAACGCCTTATCCCATTCCCACTCTGGAATTTTGCAAGGTATTCCAATGACGCGATTCGCCGTATCCCTGAATTGCCTGCCGCCTATTTCCATCCCTGGCGGCGCGAGAGTATTCGCAGGCTCAAAGCATTGAAGAATATTCACAAGGGCAAACGTGCCTTTATTATCGGCAATGGGCCCTCTCTCCGCCAAACTGATCTTTCTAAACTTCGTGATGAATTTACTTTTGGGATGAATCGCATTTACCTGCTATTCCCCGAACTTGGATTTCATACAACATACTTCGTCTCGATCAATGATTTGGTTATTGAGCAATTCAAAGATGAAATCCTTAACCAGCCTATACCGAAGTTTTTGGCGTGGCGTTCGCATCGTCACTTCTCACCCCAATTACCATTTACCCAATTACCAACTTTCCTTTACACATCTTACACAGGTCCTCGTTTCTCACCCGATGTTCGCGGCCGCGTCTGGGAAGGAGCGACGGTCACCAATGTTGCTTTACAACTAGCATTCTATATGGGATTCCAACAAATCATCCTTATTGGAGTTGACCATAACTTCGCATCGAAAGGAGATGCGAATAAGACGGTTATCTCGCAGGGTGATGATCCGAATCATTTTGCACCCAATTATTTTGGCAAAGGTGCGAAGTGGCAGTTGCCTGACCTGGACACATCCGAGATTGGATACACATTGGCGCGCGAAGCCTATCGCAAAGCAGGACGTGAAGTTATTGATGCAACTGTCGGTGGCAAACTCACAATTTTCCCGAAAGTGGAATATGGCTCACTTTTCTGAATCTGGAGTCCGACGGCTGCCGTCGGCGTGGAGCAAGCTCCACGACTCCAAAATTGATTTGAATATTTATCTCTTGAAACTCATTTCCATCATCACCCCATCTTTCAATCAAGCTCGATATTTGGAAACTACAATCCAATCCGTGCTTTCACAGGATTACCCGCGCATTGAATACATCCTGATCGATGGAGCCTCAACTGATGGTTCCGTTGAGATCATAAAGAAATATGAAAACCATTTAGCATACTGGGTTTCTGAAAAGGACGCCGGCCAGGCGGATGCTATCAACAAAGGGCTTGCACGCGCGAAGGGCGAAATTATTGCCTGGCTGAATTCGGATGATTATTATTTACCGAACACGATTTCCTCCGCAGTGAAAGTCTTTGAAGAAAAACCCGATGTAGTCATGGTCTATGGCGATATACTGGCTGTGGATGAGCAAGGTAAAACAATCAACGTTTTGAAATATAAGCAACTTTCTTTGGAAGATTTATTGTGCTTTCAGATCATCGGTCAACCTGCTGTGTTCTTTCGTCGTGAGGTCTACGAGAAAACAGGCAGGCTCGATCCCACGTTCCACTTTCTACTCGATCATCATTTATGGATCCGTATCGCGAAGCAGGGAAAGATATTGCACATTCCGCAAACCTGGTCCGCGGCGCGGTATCACGCCGAAGCAAAGAATCGCGCTAAAGCCGCAGAGTTCGGACGCGAGGCCTTCCGCATTTTGGATTGGGTGAAGAGTCAGCCTAAATTAGCACGGTCAATTTCAGGTGTGGAGAGACGCGCTCGCGCATCCGCTCACCGCGTGGACGCGCGTTATCTGCTGGATGGAGGACAGTCATTTTCTGCGTTGAAAGCGTGGATGCGCGCACTGCTCATTCATCCCCCAACTGCATTGGCGCGATTGAATATTTTGGTTTCTGCCTTGTTGAATATGAGTGGGTTAAGCGCGCTGCGTGAGTTCTTTTTACAGCGCCGGAAGCGCGGGTTTTCAGGCGATAAGTAAAAATTTGAATCTGATAAAATACACGGGCTCATGTCCCAGAATCATCTTTCCTCTTTCTCACCTGCACTTGCGCCAGGTGCAAGTGTCTTTCCTTCGCGTTTTGCGCGCGTATTTGCCATTGCTTTAATATTCACGATGGCATTAGCTGTCCGACTTTACGACCTCACCGACCTCCCGCTTGATTTTCACCCCACCCGTCAATTGCTTTCTGCAATAAAGGCGCGCGGCTTATACTACGAAACCCAGCCGGATGGCATCCCAACCTGGAAACTGGAGACCGCCATTCGCCAGGCAAAGCTCAAAGCGGATGTGGAGCCTGTGGTCTTTGAGCGCGTTGTTGCGTTCACTTATCGATTCACAGGGGAACAGTTATGGATCGCGCGCATATACTCTTCATTGTTCTGGCTCATTGGCGGGATATTCCTTTTCATGCTCGTGCGCGAGTTGATCTCGTTTGAAGGCGCGATTTTTTCCGCAGTCTATTACTTGTTTTTCCCTTATTCCATCATCGCCAGCAGAAGTTTTCAACCCGATCCTTTGATGGTGATGCTTGTTCTGGCTTTTTGGTGGATGTTTTCGCGGTGGATAACCCTCACCCCCGGCCCCTCTCCCATCGGGAGAGGGGTGAAGGCGGCGATCCTCGCGGGACTTTTGGGCGGGCTCGCGATATTCATAAAATTTTCCGCGGCCTTTTTTGTGATCGGTGCTGCGCTTGGTTTGGGGTTGTCACGTTTTACGCTGCGTGAGTTGTCACGTAATACTCAAGTTTGGCTGATGGCGTTCCTTGGAATCTTGCCTGCCGCCGCGTATCTCGTGTATGGAATTTTTATCGGCGGCTATCTCGGCGGGCAGTTCAGCGGACGGTTTATTCCCGCGTTGTTGTTGAGTCCCGTAAATTATTTGCAGTGGGCGACGAAAGCTGATTTAGCTGCAGGCGGACTTTTCAGTATGCTTGGTTTACTTGGATTGTTTTTGGTAAACAATAAACAACTGCGAAGTTTCATGATTGGTTTATGGATCGCATATCTAAGCTATGGACTGTTCTTTAATTATCACGTTGCGACGCATGATTACTATCATTTGCCACTCATCCCGATTGTGGCGTTGTCGTTGAGTCCGTTTGGGGATTGGTTCTTCGCGCGTTTAACGGAGGCAAGCCCAAGTCCCTGGGTGCGAAGCGCAGTGTACTTCATCCTGCTCTTTGGTTTATTCTCCGTTTTGTGGAGTGTCCGCAATCAAATGAAGGCTGTGGATTATCGTCCTGAAGCCCTTATGTGGGCTGAGGTTGGTGAACAACTTGCCGATGAACGCGTTGTCGCGCTAACCCAGGATTATGGCTCAAGGCTTGAATATTGGGGGTTGAAGACTGCTGCCACTTGGCCCTATGTGGGCGACATAAATTATATTGATGCGCGTGGGGGCAGTTTTTCTTTTGACGAACTGTTCAATGAATATTCTTCAAAAAGAGATTTTTTCCTGATAACCGATTTCGATGAACTTGATCGTCAGTTGGAACTGAAGAGTAGATTGTTCGCGTCCTATCTCATCCATGCGCAAGGGGATGGTTACATAATTTTTGATCTGCGTAGTCCAATGAGCGGGGGTCATAGTGGATCATGACAGTTCTCGATCTTTCCATCATCATACCAGCGTATAATGAAGAAGCCCTGATCGTAAACACTCTGGAGAGTTTGCGATCCTATATGACAGCTCGGCCTGAACAATATGAGATCATCGTCGTGGACGATGGCAGCCATGATAAAACTGTTCCTTTCATTGAGGAATGGCAGAAAAAAAGTGGCACAGGTTCGCGGCTTTTGATCAATCAAAAGAATATGGGAAAAGGATTCTCTATTCGACGCGGCGTGATGGAGAGCCGTGGGCAGTATGTGATTTTCATCGATGCTGACCTGCCGTATGAGTTATATGCCATTGATGATTTTTTGAAGGCTTTAAAAAATGGCAATGATCTTGCAGTGGGCTCGCGCGTTTTGCCTGGTTCGGAGGTAAAGGGAGTGCCTGCGTATCGATATGTTGCCGGTCAGATTTTTTCCCTGATGGTGCAGGCAGTTCTTTTTACCGGCCTGCCAGATACTCAATGTGGATTCAAGAGTTTTAAGTCTGAAGCCGCCAGGGAAATCTTTCGCAGGGTAAGTATCGATGGTTTTGGCTTTGATGTGGAAATGCTTTTCGTGGCGCGCAAATTAAAGTTTGCCATTCAGCCTGTTGCTGTGCATATGATCGAACACCGTCAACGCAGCCGCGTCCGCCTGGTGAATGACTCACTCAAGATGTTTCTAAACCTGTTTATGGTCCGTTGGATGGATTGGCAGGGCAAATATGACTGAATATGCTGCAAAAGTTTTTTCACCGCGAAGGCGCGAAGAGCGCCAAGATTTTTTAAGTGTTTTCTTCGTGTCTTTCTTTTCTTCGCGGTAAGGATTTGTACAGTAAATCTATTAGGAGATCATAGTTTGTCTTTCGATTACGACTCTGTCGCGGGTGATTATCAATATCGCGCTTTACATTCGGGGCATCCGATGCAGCGCTTTTGGCATGGTGGCAAACTGACCATGATCAATCAACTGATCCGTCCGCATTTAAAAGCGGACTCGCGCCTGCTTGAAATTGGTTGTGGAGCAGGCAACTTGCTTTTACAGTCTACAGTACGCGGTAGTTATCCGGTCGCGCTTGACCTGGCGATGCAGGCATTGACCTTCGTCCGTTCGCGTTTGCGGGAAGCGCAATCAGGTTCAGAAGCGCCGCGCGATTTTATGTGCCTCCAATCTGTTGGTGAATTATTGCCAATGGCCAGTGGCAGTTTTGATTGTGTTTTGCTTTCCGAAGTGATAGAACATCTTGAAGCGCCGCAAATTTCCATTAAGGAGGCAGCGCGTGTGCTTCGTCCGGGCGGGCGGCTTTTAGTGACCACGCCCAATTATCGCAGTCTATGGCCCCTCATGGAACGCGTGGTGGATATGTTGAACATGGCTCCAAAAATGGCTGGTGAACAACACATCAGTCGCTTTTATCCTGCTTCTCTGAAACGTTTGCTGATTGAAGCTGGCCTGAGCATTGAGTACTTTGGTACGATCTATAACCTAAGTCCGTTCCTGGCTTTGTTTTCCCCAAAATGGGCTGGCCGTCAGTTGGATCGTGAACTTGATGGCCGCGCTTCGCTGGGTATGATCCTGGTGGCGGTGGCAGTCAAACCTTGAATCTTCGGACCGAATAAACATGAAACAAAAATTTTCTGAAGAGCAATGGTTATGGCTGGCTCTTTTTCTTGGTGTGCTCACTACATCCATTGGGCTGGCGTTATTTGCCTATCTCGGAACCTTTTCACGCTATACGAGCGATGATTACTGCCTCTCCGCCTTTTTTCTAACCGATGATCTTGTAGACCAAATGACGCGCCGATATTATGTATCTTCAAACCGGTATACGAATATTCTCTTTATTGGTCTTGTTGATAAAATCTTTGGCTGGTATAACGTGGCGATCCTGCCAGCGTTAATGTTGATCCTGTTTGTGCTGGGACTATATCTCTTGTTGAAAGAGATGGAACGCATCCTTGTCCTGGGGTGGAACAGTTGGATGATTTTATTCCTGGCTTCTTTAGTTGCCCTTTTTTCTGTCTTGCAGGCTCCTGCCTTGTATGAAACTCTCTATTGGCGCGCGGGTATGACATCTCATTTCGCGCCACTGGTATTTATTCCTTTTTTCGGCGCGTTTTTATTGAGACAGATCAGGCTCACAGATGAAAGTATTCCTTCCATTTGGATTCAAATGGTATGTTTGATCGGTCCTCTGGTTATAGGAGGTCTTTCCGAACCTCCGACCACTGTCATGATTACAATCTTAATTCTTGGGATCTTTGCAACATGGATTTGGGGAAAGGGAGGATTTCGTAGATCGACACTGATCCTTTTACTATGGTCTTTAGCTGGCGCGTTCCTGGCATTGGCGGCATTAGCATTGGCTCCTGCCAATTCACTACGACTGGGTAATCCTCCTCCTGGTTTATTTGAACTTGCTTCCAGAATTCTGGTCTTTCCGTTTGAATTTATCCTGGACACTTTGCGAACACGCCCTACGCCTACACTCGTTTCTGTTATGATGCCGGCGGTCCTTTTTTATGTGCATTATTCTCATTCCTCCCGAAATATTTCCAACGAAGCGCGCAACCGGCTTGGAATTCTCATGATTGCCATGGTTCTGATTGCATATCTGCTTATCGCTGCCAGTTTCGCGCCGAGTGCCTATGGACAGTCCTACCCGATTGGGCGCGCGCGTTTTACTGGCAGGCTGCTGATGACAAGTGCGTTGATAGCGGATGGCGCATTGCTGGGTATACTACTATCAAACGTAAGAGTGAAATTTTTTCAATCCATTTACGTTCGCCGTTTTGCGATCCTTGTGTTGATGATCCTTGCGCTCTACCCTATACGGACAGCCTGGCAGACCTCCATGGAGATTCCCGCTTATCAACAGCGCGCCGCCGCCTGGGATGAACGTGATTCCGAAATCCGCGCGTTGAAGGCCCAGGGCGTTCGCGATCTGATCGTGCCATTTCTTCCAGATGACCAGATCCAGGATTTAGGTGATCGTACCGGATTCAGACTCAACCGTTGTGCTGCGGCACTATATGGAGTAGATTCGATCCTGGCTGTTCCCATGGGAGAGGAATAAAGTAAGATGGAAGACCTCGAACTTAGTCCCATCCTTGTCACAGGCGCGCATCGCAGCGGGACCACATGGATCGGCAAGATGCTTGCTCTGGATCCGTCCACTGCATATATCAGCGAGCCGCTAAACGTCTGGCATCGCCCCGGCGTTTTTCGCGCGCCGGTAAAACATTGGTATCAATATATTAGTGATGAAAATGAGAGTGAATTTCTCCCGGCATTTAATGAATTGCTCGAATTTGAATATCATCTTTGGAAAGAGATTCGTTCCATCCGTTCGCTTAAGGATTTCCTGCGAATGGGGCGGGACTTCAGGATTTTCTATTATGGCTTGGAGGAAGGACGGCGCGCGCTTCTCAAGGATCCGTTCGCGGTCTTTTCTGCGGCGTGGTTTGCACGGAAGTTGAATTTCAAAGTGGTGATCTCAGTGCGGCATCCTTTGGGATTTGCCAGCAGCCTTAAACGCCTCAATTGGTCTTTTGATTTTCAGGATCTGTTGGATCAGCCTCTGCTAATGCGCGATCATCTCGAAGCTTATCGATCACAAATGGGCTCTGTCAAATCGGACAATGTCATTGGACAAGCAGCATTGTTATGGAAGCTGATCTACAACACGGTTCATTCCAGCCTCAGCCTGAATCCCGATTTCATCATCGTTCGCCACGAAGACTTTTCGCGCGACCCTGTAAATGGATTCCGTAATCTGTATGCGTCTCTTGGTCTTGACTATACCCATCATGTCGAGAAAATCATTCTGGATTCCAGCAGTTCTGAAAACCCAATGGAACCATCTCGTAAAAAAGTTCATGATATTAGGCTTGATAGCCGCGCCAGCATGGACAACTGGAAGAAGCGCCTGACCGAAGATGAGATCAAACGAGTCCGCGAGATGACCTGGGAAACCTCACAATTGTTTTATACCGAGGCAGAGTGGGCATGACAGATCAACCGCTTGTCACCATTATCACACCCTCATTCAATCAGGCGCGTTATCTCGAAGCGACGATCCAATCTGTGATTTTGCAGGATTATCCGCGTATTGAATACACGATCGTAGATGGCGGCTCGAATGACGGGAGTGTTGACATCATCAAGAAATATGAAATGCCTCTGGAGTCCGACAGCTCATCGTACTCGCAGGGTATGCTGTCGGAGAACCAGAAACACGCAGTGAATTGGTGGGTAAGTGAAAAAGATAAAGGTCAGACGGATGCTATCAACAAGGGATTTGCGCGTGCGAAGGGTGAAATCCTCGCGTGGATCAACTCCGACGATACCTATGAACCTGGCGCCGTCAGCGCGGCTGTTAAGTATTTGCAGGGACATCCTGAAGTGGGCATGGTATATGGTGACTGCAACTTTATCAATGAAGATGGACGCGTGATCGGCAAGTTCGGTTCGGCTCAGACAAATTATCGTTTGCTCCGTCAGGGGTATGCTCATATCCCGCAACAGACCATGTTCTTCCGCGCCGATTTGTGGAAGCAGGTCGGTCCGCTGGATCCATCATTTTATTTTGCAATGGATTATGATTTGTGGACTCGCATCGCAGCGCGCGCAGAGATCAAATATGTGCCGCAGACCTGGGCAAACTTCCGCTTGCATACTTCCGGTAAGACGATAGCGGCTGACGACCGTTGCTGGCCTGAGATGATCCGTGTCCATTATCGTGACGGTGGCAGTTTTTTTTCGATCATCGTTGCAAAGTATTACATCCGCAAATTGATCGCACCTTTGTGGAATTGGCGGCGACGTAGAATGTTGAAAATGTGATGATTCGTTGGTCGAGTAGGCGGTGCTTGTCGCCATATCGAGACCAACAGGTAACAGAAATACTTTTTGTAACAGGTGGTCTCGATACAACCCTCGAAAAGCGCTCGGGTCTACTCGACCATCCTTATCAAGGAATTTATGAATTGGCTGTTTTCTCCTCCATCCATTGATGATCTTACTCGTTTGCTAAAAGCGTGGCGGTTCTGGTCTTTGGGCGCGGTGATCGGCGCGGTGATCGGCGCGGCAGTTTTTTATGTTGCTCCACCGCCGTATCGTGCACAAGCCACAGTCCTTGTGGATTTCAATCTCGAACAAGCCTGGCCCCAGGAAACGGATCGCCAGCAATTCTTTTATCTCGAACGGGAGACGCGTAAGTTGGAGGAGATTGCATGGTCTGATAATGTGATGCGGGCGGTGGCTGACAGCGCTGGGTCGATAACCGTTAATGAATTGCGCGATAAAAAGTTAGAACTCAGCCAGCCTGCAGAGGGCGGATGGCACTTTTACGCAACTGATCATGATCCTCAAAGCGCAGAACAACTGGCATCTGTATGGGCGCAGGCTTTCGCTGAGCAGGCGAGTGAAAATATCAAAAATTCTGCGGGATTGAATTCACTTATTCAGATCGAAGTGACACAAGATGAGAACCTGCCTGTTGAAAGAAGTGTTTCTCTGAGCGAATATTTACTGGCTGGCTCGATTGGATTTCTCCTTTTGAGTTCCTTCTTCATTTTGTTTTTTCCCTCACCCCAACCCTCTCCCACGCTTCGCGGGGAGAGGGAGTAAAGCACATATGAAAAACTCAATGCTCTCTGTGGCGAAGATCACGCGCTTTCTATGGGGCGCGGCGTTGTTCACTTTGCCTGTTACAAGTTTTCGTTACTTTCCATTTCTTGGCGAAACTACTTATGTTCGCCCTCTTTCTTTTTATCCTATCGCGTTTCTCCTTCCACTTTTGCTCATCCAATTCTGGCGTGGAAAATTATCGCTTCTACGCGCGGGCGCGGTGACTCCGCTTACAGTGTTTGTGTTGTTCGTTTTAGCGGCGACCAGCCTGGGGGCGCTGCTTGATCCGCTCCCATTGCGCGGACAGGAGTACACGGGCCGCGCGATCCGTGCATGGGCAACGCTAATCATCGGCTTATACTTTTTTGTTTCGGCAGTGTGGATGAACCGCAGCGAAGATGATTTGCGCTTCACAGTTACATGGCTGATGGCTGGCTTCGTGATGGATGTGTCGTGGAGCGGTGTTCAGTCGCTTGCGTTCTACACACCGCTTCTTGAAAAAGTGACAGTAACGCACTGGCAGCGCGCCTTCTCGATGCGTGAATTGGTGCGGACCAATCGTGTTTCAGGCATGGCTTATGAACCTGCCTGGCTCGCGGGTCAAATCGTCACTGTTTATCTGCCTTTTCTATTCGCAGCGCTTCTGACCCGCGTACGAGTGACGCGGTTCAAATGGCTGGAGATTCTCTTGCTGGGTTTTGGAACATTATTGCTGCTCGCGACTTTCTCACGCGGAGGATTGCTAATCGCAATTGTTGCTTCCGTCCTGACATTTCTTTTTGCGGGTCGCGCAGAATTACGCGCGGTGTGGAACTGGTTTATCTCAGGCTTTCAAAGTGGAGGGAAATGGCTTTTGCGCGTTGGAGCTTTGGTTCTAATATTTGGCGCGCTTACAGGTGCAGGATTCTTTTTGAGCCAAAAGGGATACATTACACGTCTTTTCAATACACAGGCTGAGAGTGTTGAAGAATTCATCATCAAGAATTCTGCTGGCGCGCGTGCTGCGTATACTTTTAGTGCGCTGGGTGCTTATAACGAGAGTCCATTAACAGGTGTGGGACTCGGCGCAAGCGGTCTTTATATTTATGACAACCTGCCGGATTGGGCGATGACCACCGTACCGGAGATCGCGCGTCAACTCAGCCCCGAAAATCGTTTGTATCCGACTCCTAAAAACATGTATGCGCGTTTGCTTGCAGAGACAGGTCTGTTCGGGTTCATCCTTTATTTTTCGTTTTTGTTCTCTGTGCTTGGTGACTCGCTGGTAGGATTACAGGATAATAAACTATTTATGCATTACCTCGGCATTGCCGGTCTGTTCTCGTTGATTGCAATTGCCCTGTATAATAATACACAAGATTCGTTTGCCACACCCAATATCTGGTTGATCCCCGGGGTTGTGACTGGAATCATATCCCACACAAACTTTACTGCTCAAACTGCCATCAGCGGTGCCGAGGGCGGGCAGCAATGAGGAGAATAGATGATCATACTTTCGGTCGGAATGCCGCGCGCAGGTTCAGGCTGGCACTACAATCTCGTCCACGATCTCATAAAGACCGCAGGTGCTGCCAATGCGAGTGATATTCGCGAGAAGTATCGATTGCAAGGCATTCTGACAGAAGTCAATAATAACATTGGCGTGCTCTCTGCCCGCAGGCTGGGGATGGTCACCCTGCCAGCGTTAATGGGGAACACGTTTGTGATCAAGGCACATGCGGGTCCTACTTCGACGTCCCGCTTCCTGCAAAGCCTGGGCCTGCTCCGCATCACATACATTTATCGCGACCCGCGCGATGCCATGCTCTCTGCTTTCGAGTATGGCCAGCGCGGACTGCAAAAAGGACGCCCCAATGCCTTTTCGCATCTGACAGATTTCCAGAAGAGTCTCGATTTCATTATGGATTATGTACATATCTGGGATCGGTGGACCAGGGAGAGGAATATATTTATTACCCGCTATGAAGACTTGCAGACAGATTACCATAAAGAAGTCGCGCGCCTGGTGAAGTTCCTCAAATTAAACGGGGACAAGCCGGAAGTTCGAAAAGTGATCGAGGATTATCATCAGCCAGTAGTGGAGGGGCAAAAGGGTCTGCATTTCAATAAGGGCAAGATCGGTCGTTTCCGTGAGTTTTATCGCGCAGAGGAACAGGAGATCCTGAAAGAAAAAATGGGCACGTATTTGCCGCGCATGGGGTATGAGATTTAGTTTACTTATGCTCTCGGCGGCGAGGACGCCGCCGCCTTGAAAAGCCGAAGGTGGACGGCGGCTTGAGCAATTTATTTGCGTAAATTATTTTCGAGTATCATTGCAATTATGCGCAGGTTTGAAACTCCTTATATTGCCGACTGGTTTGCCACTTCTTTGCGCTGGGTGGTGCTGGTTGGTTTGATCATATCTCTATCTTTACGCGGGGAGTCAATTACTGATCACATTTGGTCTTTTGGTCTCTTGTTTGTCTGGAATGTTATTATGAGCCTGTTGGCAGGCCTGAGCGTGCGTATCAGCAGTTATCATCGTCAGATTGTGCTGAGTGTGGACTTCCTGCTGGCGGCAATATTCTTCTGGTTGCAGGGCGGCTTGGATGGCTCATCAGTCTGGGTTGGGCTTTTCCCCATTCTGACAAGCGCTGTATATTTTGAAATGTGGGGGGCATTCATCACTGCCGTACTGTTTACACTATTGCAATATGTTGTCTCCTTCGATTCGTTTTCAAACGGCATTCCTTTAATGGCATTTAGCGGTCTTGTAATGACCTTGCTGATCGGTCTTGCAAGCGGACTTAGCGGGCGCTTTTTAATGAGACGTTTGCGTACCGAGCGCCACCACCGTTTGGATGAAGAGGAACGCCGCCGCCACATGGAAAGTGAACGCCTGCGCGCCATTTACGAACTCACCTCTACACTGACAGCGACTCTCAATTACAAACGCGTTCTCGACTCAGCGCTTGATCTTGCATATACAGCTCTGGACCCGAACCCCGACCCTGAGGAGCAGAACCAAGACGAACGACTGGTAAGTGCAGTGTTTTTGTTCAAAGGCAATGAGTTACAAGTTGGTTCGGCGCGGCGATTCACCAATTCAGACCTGCGCGCGACTTTACATGGAAACGAAGGGATTCTCAAAAAAATATTTGATGAGGGAGAAGCGGTTCTCACGCATGACATAGGCTATGACCCGGAACTTGGGCGCATTATTGCATTGCGCGCCTGTACATCTGCTTATTGTTTTCCTTTAAGAAGCGGATTCAACATCTATGGCGCGATGTTATTTGCCCATCCCGACCCAAGTTATTTCACACGGGAACGCTGTGGCTTACTGGATATTATTGGCAGGCAGGCAGTGATTGCCGTTCAGAACGCAAGTCTTTATCAAAATCTTGTTGAAGAGAAGGAACGCATGGTTGAAGTGCAGGAGGAAGCGCGCAAGAAACTGGCGCGTGACCTGCACGATGGCCCCACACAATCGGTCGCAGCGATGGCGATGCGTATCAACCTTGCGAGGCGGATGATCGCAAAAGACGCAAAGGCAGGGGTGGATGAACTTTTCAAGATTGAGGAACTTGCTCACCGCACTACGAAAGAGATCCGCCACATGCTGTTTACGCTGCGTCCGCTCATTCTTGAGTCGCAGGGGTTGACCGCCGCTCTGGAAGCAATGGCTGAGAAGATGCGTGAAACCTTTGCCCAGAATGTGATCATCAATGTGGATGAAAGCGTCCTGGACAATCTTGAAATGGGCAAGCAGGGTGTGGTCTTCTATATCATTGAAGAAGCCGCGAATAACGCGCGCAAACACGCCAATGCCCTGCATATCTGGGTGCGGCTGAGGTCATTTGAATCAGGCATTGCATTATTGGAGATCGAGGATGACGGGCTGGGATTCGATGTGGAAGCAGTGAATAAATCCTACGATAAGCGCGGGAGTTTGGGGATGATCAACCTGCGCGAGCGCGCCGAGCTGGTCCACGGTTTGCTTCATATTGATTCTGCACCAGGGAAGGGGACGCGTGTACAAGTCTATATCCCGCTCACTGAAGAAGCCGCAGATCGCCTGCATCACGCGAAGATGTAGTCTTTCAGCTTCATTTGAATATCTTTCCTAAAATTGGTTTTGCATTTATCACCACCCTTGCCCGATGGCTAAGGCGGTTTTGTACCCGATTAATGTATAATGAACATCAGAAAAGGCTTAAAGATGGAACAAATAACTATTCGAGTCAAAGATAGGAAAAAGGCACAAACGCTTTTAGATTTTCTCAAGTCATTGGATTTTGTTGAAAGCGTAACTGAGAAAGAACTGTCAGATACGGACGAATCACAAGTGGACAAAGGGGAAAAAGAGTTCTTCGCCTTGGCAGGTTTGTGGGAGGGACGCGATATTTCACTGAAAACCATTCGTGAGCAAGCCTGGCCGTATCGCGCATGATCCTTTGTGATACAAATATCTTGATTGAGTTCTATAAGGGCAATTTGCCTGTCATCGACGAATTGCATGAAATCGGAGTGCGTGATCTTGTTGTTTCAGTTGTCTCTATCGGTGAGTTATATTATGGAGCAAGGGATAAATCTGAACTGACGAAAATGCGGAAGCATTTATCTTTGATGAAACAAATTCCTCTGGATCCTGATATTTCTAATCACTTCCTTGCTTTGTTGGAAGAATATGCTTTGAGTCACAGGTTGAGTGTGCCCGATGCATTAATTGCTGCGACTGCACTTTCGCAGAATTACTTGCTATACACATTGAATGTGAAAGACTTTCGTTTTATAACAGATTTAAAACTTTATAAAGCATAATATAGAATTATTCCGTTAATTCCCTCAATATAGGTTTCGCCTTCATCACCGCCCGCGCCCGATGGCTGAGGCGGTTTTTTTCTTCCATGGATAGTTCTGCCATTGTTTTCCCCAATTCAGATAAAAGAAATATGGGATCATAACCAAACCCGCCTGTGCCGCGTTCTTCGGGGATGATCTCTCCTTCGCAGATGCCTTCAAATATCTGGAGTGCGGAAGCAAGCTCCTGCAATTCCAAGCGGCGGGCCGATTGACTCCAGAGGGAGTCTGGAATTGCAATCGCAATCGTGGCATGGAATCGCGCAGTCCATGGGCGAAATTTATCTTGCAGGTTTTGCAAAAGATATAAACGACGATCTTTATCAGTTGCATTTGGTTTGGGAGAGTATCTTGCGGAATATAAACCAGGCGCGCCATCCAACGCATCCACTTCCAAGCCTGAATCATCGGCAAGCGAGATCATTCCACTGGAATTCGCGAACGTGAGTGCTTTTTTCGTCGCGTTCTCTGCATAGGTCTTGCCATCTTCGATGACATCGAGTTCGAGATTGATCTGGGATGGCGTAACAAGTTCAATACCTGTATCTCTCAGCAGGTATTGCAATTCTTTTACTTTGCCTTTGTTATTGGTTGCGATGAGGAGTTTGTTCATTTAATTTCTATTGTTTTTAACGGGAAAGCCCAAAGCCTCAGCCACGGATTTCACGAATTCACACGGAATTTAAAAACAAATTCGTGAAAATCCGTGGAATTCGTGGCAAAGAATTTGCTTTGCGTGATGCAAGCCCACGTAGTAAAGGAGAGCCTTCATTTGCAAATTACGGACGCCCAAAATCTACTGTGTAATAACCACCATAGGCAGTGTCTGCAACGTAGGCGTATCCCACACCCATCTCCACGGCATTTGGGTTCAGAATGGCATCGCGGTGGATTTGATCATTCATCCACCAGTCAAATGCAGTCTGTGGATAGCCGCTGCCATAAATGATTTCTTCCGAATACGAGGCGCTGTATCCTGCCGCCGCGATCCGTTCATGGACAGATGAACCATCCGAGCCTGTGTGGCTGAGCAAACCGTGACAAGCCATATCCATGCTGTGGTTCTGCGCGGCTAGAGCGAGCTGTGGATTGACTGCCAGTGCGGGGAGTCCGTTTTGGGCACGGGCGTTGTTGATCAGGGACGCGATCTCATTGAGATACGATGAACTGCTGGTGTAGTTGCAGCTTGCAGGTCCGCTTGGCTGAGATATGGGTGTGCCGCCTGATGTCGTTGGAACGGGTCCGCTAGTCGACGCGGTGGCATTGCCGATCAGTATCTTGACCCAAAATGAACTTTCCGTTCCAATCGAGAGCGTTTCACCGTTCGCATTCTTCAACTCATAAAAGCCAGTATATGCTCCGTCAATGGATGGTGCAGTGAGTTCAACAGAAACATCCACAGTCTTGCCTGCCTCCGTTTGCGGGACTGGCGAGGAGTCAGGAGTTTCCATTCGGTCGCCTGCCACAAAAGCGATGGTATATCCGCTCCAATTACATTTGCCTGTGTTCATGAATCGCCAGGTCTTGGTAAATTTTTCTCCGCGCGTCATGAGCGCGTTGTCTGGAACAGTTACATCTTCGAGAAGGACAGCACTGTCTTTACATGAGGTTTGGGCTGTGGATGCCGTGCCACCAGGAGTGGTGGTGGTTGATGGATCGGAGGTGGAAGTTGGCGGGATATCTGTCGGCAGGGATAAGCCTGGTCTTGTCGGTGGCAGGGTAGAGGTCACGAAAAGAGGCGCCGTAGGGGCGGGAGTCTCTTCCGAAACTTTGATACACGAGCCAAGGCTTAGACTCGTGATCAGGAGGAATATCCAAATCTTATTCATTTGGGGATTGTACATTGAAATATTAAGACTGGCATCCGCATCCTAACGGACGGATGGTGCCGCAAACACGACCACATAGAAGCCGAAATTATCGTAGAAGGAATATCCCACACCAATTTCAACATAGACGTTACTCAACAAATTCTGGTTGTGACGTAAATCGGTTTTGTCGTTGATCCACCACGTGACGGCGCCCTGCCCACTTAATGGCGGATAACTGCCATAAACATTTTCTGTCACAGATGAGGCTTCATAGCCGCTGGTCTTTACCCGTGTCTGCGGGGTGGAATTGTCAGAGCCGGTGTGAACAAAGAGTTTATTGCAAGCCATATCATTGGCATGTGCTTGCGCGGCGCGTGCCAGTCGTATGTTCAGTGTGTAATCAGGCAGACCGTTTTGTGCACGATATGCATTGATGGCATTGATCGTTTCAGTCAATTTGGCTGAGTCAGTGGAGGAGGAACAGGTCGCATTTGCAAAACCAGAATCGCTGCCACCAGTAGTAGAGCTGGTACTTGTGCCAGTCAATGAACCGCTTGCTGTAGCAGCGGTCGCGGTGACAACATTCGTCACATTAATGATCACCCACAGGCGGGAATCGTTATCGATCTGCATGATCAAGCCGGCAGGATTTTTAATCACAAAGTTGCCTCTGTGAGTGCCAGCACTATTCGATGCCCTCAAATCTACTGAAATATCCAGGTCCTGACCGGGCTGCGTGACATTCAACGGCACAGACGCTGGCGCGCTCATTTGCTCATCTGAGTAGTGAGTCAATGTATAACCTGATCCCCAGGCGCACGTACCCGTATTACGAACACGCCAGGTCTTGGTAAAGATCGTGCCTCCAGTTACGTTACTATTATCAGGAATAGTCACATCTGTGACAAAAGACGCGTTGTTTATGCAATCAGGCGGATTGGTTGGCTGCGGTGTAATAGGAATGGAAGTGTCAATGGGCAACGTCCCGGATGCCTCTATAACAATCGTATCCGTAGGTAATATGGCTGATGTTTCTGTGGCAGCAGGCGCTTCAGTTGTAACTGCGAGCGGGGTTTCACTCGATGTTGGCGCAGTTGTCTGTGTCGGGGACTGTCCGGTGCAAGCAGAAAGCATCGTTGCGGTGAGAGAAACCATAATAAACAGTTTCTTGATCATTCTCATATCTCCATTTCAAAACATCATCATTTGGGATTTGGATTTTTCAAGCGGGTCGCTGGTGATCTGCTCTTCGAACGTGTCACGCGTCAGCACCGGGACTTCGACCAGTGTGCGCAATAAACGATATTTTACAAGCTGATAGTTTTTCATGCGCGCCGCGAGTGCCGGGTCACGTTGCTTTTTGTACTCAGCCAGTGCAGCGCGCCCGCCTGGGATGACAATTACCGTTTGCTCAGGCGGATATGGCGTCTCAGAAATTGCGCGCCCAACCAGCGCGGAAGCAAGAACATAAAACGCGTAATGTATGGATGAGGTCACCCCGCCCTGACTATTTTCCTCCCACAAGTAATTCTTATCCTGCTTGCGCGTGGAATAACCCAATCGCTTGCCAACCGCTTCGATCATGGCTGTGATGGTGATAAGCTCATTGCGCCGCGCAGAAGCAACATCTTCGCCGCGCAGTTTCCACGCAGCACCATGCTTTTCAGCATAGGAATCTAATACGGCATAGATCATTGCCATGGATGGCGTGAGCAAACCGGGGAAGCGCGGGTAGAGATCTCCTTCAATCTCGAGATAGATACTATTTGGATTTTTTTGCAGGAAAGTGACAATAGCAACTTCCACGCGATCAGATAAAGATTCGTAGTAACGACTTACCCCAGAGGGGTGCTCCGCAAAGTCGTTACTACCCCACAAACCAGTATCCACACTTTCGCCTGTTGAATAGTGCACAAAACGTTCGTCTTCTGATAATACGGTTTGAATCAGAGAATGTGTTGAACGCAACGCGTCATCGAATTCCTGATCTTTTTGTTTGAGCATATGAGACTCTGTAAGTGCAACCATCCCCGCTGCGTGCACATGGAAGTAACTGGCAGGCTCGCCGCGTTCCATCAGATGTGAATGAATAGACTCTCTTACATCTTCAATGCTCGCCTCGTTTGCCTCGCGCCTCAAGTGCTCGCCGCGTCTCCACAAAAGTTGTATCGGGTCATGTTCGGTCCGCAATGCAAGGCTTTGCAGGTCAAAGCCGGCCGCGCTTGCAGCTGTGAGCGCAGATGTTAGAAAAGGTGGTTCGGGTTCGGAGAGCAGCCCAAAGAACTGGGTGCCAAGCGGTAACAACTCAAACAAATGTGTGAACGCGGCGTTCAACGCGGTTGCGTTCCATGCCCAGTCATAGCGCCGCCTCCGCAACGCGAGTTTGTATGGTTCCACGGCTTCGCGCCCCCATAACCAACCTGCCCACAATGCAGATAATGTCCAGAATGCCTGATTCGGACGCGGCAACGAACCAATGACTGCTGCAATTGGAATCTCCTTTTTGACTTCATGCGCGAGATCTCTGAGACGACCTTCATAGATGCAGATGCCGCCGCTCTCCGGGAGTTTATCGGGCCACGTTTCGCAGACTACGATTGAGGCTGTTTCTGTCCATAAGCTTAATCCACGCTCAAGCTGCATCCACAGGTTGTGCTCTCGGAATTGATTCGGGATATTAAGTTGTTTGGGCCGGCGTCTTTCAGCAGGATGACTCCATAACGTGTTGCCCGCGTCACATGCCACGAGGATGAGCGCATTCAATGCACGACGGCGCTCTGGCGTGAGATTTAGACTATCGAGACGATTGATGATGGTTGTTAACGCATATAATGGGCGCGGCAGATAATATTCTATGGCTTCTTCTGCGAAGACGCGATCTCCATCATCCAACTTAACGACGCGTTCAAACGCACGCGAACGATGCAAGTTGTCAGTGGATGCGATCTTTTTCGCGCGCTCGATATCACTGTGTATTGCAGCATGTTCACCCGAATCTTCACAATGAGGGCAGGTGTAAATACGAGCGTAGGGTGCATCTTCGCCTTTGCGCCAGAGGAATGATTCGGCTTGGATCTCCCGTCCACACTTTTCACAGGTTGTCAGATACAACGATTGAAGATGTACGCCGAGTCTATCCTCTCCTTTTTTTACAGCCGATAGATCAGCCATTGCAGCTTTGAAATCTGATTCTGGCGATGGGTTGGCAGCCATTTCAAGGAGAAAACGTGTGATGGGGTTGTTTACTGTTACCAGCACACGGTATCCCGCCCGCGCGGCTTCGAGCACAAGCCGCGGGGAGAATCCGAACGGGTCCAGTAACCAGGCTGAGGCGGGAATATGAAGCGAAAGCCAGGAAGAAATCACGCCCTCTTCAAGTGGAGGCAGGAATCGGGAAAGCGGACCCGGCTCCGCGCGTCCTAACCCTGGAATGTATGGCTGAAGATCCATGGTTCGTTAAGTATACATCGCCTTGAGTTTGTCTGTTGATTGCGTAATCCATGGGAGTGGCTATTACGATGAGGTAAGATGTCTAACCACTGAGACACGGAGTCACGGAGTTTTTTATTTTGATTTCTCTCTGTGTCTCCGTGTCTCAGTGGTGAAAACTTTTGGCAGCCCACAAAATTATCCATCCCCTAATGCGCTTCGATGCATGGCGCCAAGTCGCCACGCCACTCAGCGCGAATAATTTATGGGATTTGCCCCAGCGTTGATGCGCACATAATATCGTAGTATTCGAGTTCGGTGGCTTTATTTTGCTCGGCATACGCCGCGGCATCGCTGCCAATGTTGCGAACGGCATCGAGATTTTGCTGTACGTCATAGGGCCAGTAACGTGGCAATACCATGCGCGGATCGTTGATGTGGCCTTCGGGCAGGAAAGCAGGCCGCGCCGGGTCAGGCTGGTCTGCAAGAGGAATCCAGTTGTACATAATGGGACCACGCGGGTTGATCGTGAAGCCGAGACGATAGCCGTATTCCCGTGCAAATTGTATGGGGCGGGTTCCGAAGTTACCGCCTGGCCAGATGATGGCGATGGGAGTTTTCTTGAAGTTTGTTTGAAGATCGGCGATGGATTTTTCAAACTCGGTTTTGATGAACTCGTCAGTGGATGAGTTGCTCATGTTGATATTGTGGATATAGCCATGGGACTGATGATCCACCCAGCCTTCGGCTTCGAGGGCAATGTTATCTTCCAGGCTTAGGGCGCGCGGTCCATCTTCGAAGCTGATCCAGCCATTGACGACGTGCCAGCCCCATTGATCGCGATAGGGGCGGAAGTGATCGTTGAAGTACGCGCCTTGATGGCGGTCATCAGATATAAGCAGGACAGAGCGTGCAGGGATCTTCGAGTTGTGGTCTACGAAGTCTGCCATTTGTTTCATGTTGATGGCTTCAAAGCCCTGTTCTTTCAAATCATCCATGAGTTTTCTAAAGTCCTGGGCGGTGATGTCCTCTGGATCTTGCGCCACGGGATCTTTGACGATTCCGTGGAACATGACCACCATGACCACTGTCCCAGGCGCGGCGTTATTGGAATTCCATTTATCGTAAAGATATTGACAAGTGTCCTGAATATATGTGTGCGGAATATCAAGTGGATTGAGCTGGCTGACAACAAAGGTTGATGGAAGCGCGGGCGGTATGCGGATTGCGGTCGGCGGTGGAATCGGTGTTTCGCTTGGAGGCGGAGTTGTACTAGGTTGTAATTGTGCTAACGCAGTCTCAACCGCCCGCGTGAGCGCAGCGCTCATATCAGGGGTGGGAGGAGAGGCTTGTGGCGTGCACGCGGTCAAGATAACGGCGAGTAAGCCAAGGCTTAGAAGGAAGCGTAATGTCATGTTGGTGGAGGGAAATGTTGCGTAATCCGTATTGCGTATTACGTAATACGGATTACGTAGTACAGTTTATTCGTTCGAATCACCCTTGATAAACGCTTCCACTTTTTCGCGGCATATATCATCACGGAATTGTTTGGGCGGAGTCTTGAAGAAATAAGATGACGGCCCGATGATAGGCCCGCTGAGTTTGCGATCAAGCGCAATCTTGGCAGCGCGGATGGCATCGATCATGACACCTGCGGAATTCGGGCTATCCCACACTTCCAGTTTGACTTCAACATTAAGAGGCACATTGCCAAAGGTCGTGCCTTCCATACGAATGTACGCCCACTTGCGATCCGTGAGCCAGGGTACGTAATCGCTGGGACCCACATGAACATTATTATGGCCGAGTTCATATGGGATCATACTGGTGACCGCATTGGTCTTGGATATCTTCTTGCTCTCAAGGCGTTCGCGTTCGAGCATGTTCAGAAAATCGGTATTGCCGCCGAAGTTGAGTTGATAAGTGCGGTCGATCTGCACGCCGCGGTCCACAAACAAGGTGGCAATCGCACGGTGTAGTATCGTCGCGCCGACCTGGCTTTTAACATCATCACCGAGGATGGGCAGTTTTGCATCACGGAAGCGTTTTGCCCAGTAATCAGAAGAAGCGATGAAAACGGGAATGCCATTCACAAAAGCGCAACCTGCCTCAAGGCATTGTTCCACATACCATTTGGTTGCCATTTCGGAGCCGACGGGGAGGAAGTTCACCACCACATCAGTCTTCGTGTCTTTGAGCAGTTTGACAATATCTGCTGTTGACCCCGGCGCTTTTTTGACCATGCCTGAAATATACTTTCCCAGTCCGTCATGTGTCATGCCGCGCACGACGGGAACGTTGAGACGCGGAACGTCTGCGAATTTATAGGTGTTGTTTGGGGCGGCGAAAATGGCTTCGGATAGATCCTTGCCAGCCTTGGCTACGTTTACGTCAATACCGAGCGTGAATTCAATGTCACGGATGTGATACCCACCCAGGCGTGTGTGCATGATACCTGGAACCTTCGCGTCATCCGCAGTGTCTTTGTAGAACTGGACTCCCTGCACAAGTGAGGATGCGCAATTGCCTATGCCGATGATGGCGACGCGTACTTTTTTAAGTGCCATGTAATAAGTCTCCTTGTAGTGTGGCTTTGAAAATCTGTTAGGAATTACAACGAATTGCTTATTCTTTTGTTTGGTCAGTGTTGTATAATTTATGCGATGGCAACTAACGAGCGGATCGATCACCTGGAACGATTATTGGAAGTTGTGCGGGGACTCACCACAGCGCCCGACCTTGAAGCCTTTTTACAGTCTATTATCAATGAGGCAGCCGAGTTAACCAACAGCGAACTCGCCTCCATCCTTGAATATGACGAAACTGCAGAGGAATTACGTTTCCTCGCCATGCAGTGGTTTCAGCGCGATGTACTTCGCCCATTGGGTGTTCCGCTTGAAGACAGCGCCGCAGGCTGGGTCTATCGCAAGGGTCAGCCATTGATCATTCAGGATGTGAAAGTTGATAAACGTCACTTCAAAGTGATCGACCGCGTCACAAACCATGTGACACATTCTCTGGCGGCAGTGCCGCTCATGGTGCGCGGCGAAGTGGTCGGAGTACTGGAAGCCCTCAATAAAAAGGACGATGCACATTATACCGAAGAAGACCTCACTATTCTAGCGACGCTCGGCGCGCTGGCAGCTCAGGCAATGAAGAATGCGACTCTGCAGCGAAAGGTCAAAGCCGCGGGCATTGAACTTGCGGAACTGGAACGCCTCAAAACGGACTTCATCGCGATCACCTCACACGAGCTGCGGACTCCCCTCGGCTTGATTCTCGGTCATGCTACATTCCTGCGTGAACTGGCTGGCGCAGAATATGGCGAACAATTGGATACCATTATCCGCAATGCCTCCAAGCTCAAGGATATCGTTGAGAATCTTTCAGATGTTGATAACATCCAGAATGGTGCGGCACGCGTTCGCAGTCATAAAGTCTCGCTTGCAAAACTCGCAGAGGATGTGATCCTAACATTTCAGGACGAGGCGAATTCGAGGAACATTACTCTAAAATTGGAACGAGGTGAATCTCCGTATGAGATCGAAGCAGATGGAGTCAAGCTTAGCATTGCTTTAAGCAACCTGGTAAAGAACGCGATCCAATATACAGATTCAGGCAGCAGGGTCCTCATTAAGTTGGAAGAAGATTCTGGTTATTTCAAAGTGACAGTTATGGATAATGGAATCGGGATTCCTGCCAAAGACCTGCCGCGTGTGTTTGAAAGATTCTTCCAGGTGGAGACGCATCTCACGCGCCGTTATGGTGGAATGGGTCTGGGGCTTGCAGTTGCAAAAGCAATGATCGAACTACATGGCGGGCGCATCTGGGTGGAAAGCGAAGTGGGAAAGGGAAGTACATTCACTTTTCTCCTGCCCATGAATCAGACACAAGAGCAGGCATCTTCCTCAAATCCCTTTATTGAGTAACTCAACTTATACAAACAGGTGCGTTCCAAGCATGTCACCCTGAGCGATAGCGAAGGGTCTCTAAGACAATCGTAGAGATTCTTCGCTCCGCTCAGAATGACATTGTGTAAGGTGAGTGAGTAATCATCGTCTCAAACTGCCGAGAGATAATAGTTATCGAGAATGATCCGCCTGCAAGGCGGATTTCTTTATTATCTATTTTATAATTGCGTCAACCATGCCCCCCAATTTTTTGGTCTTCGGTCAATTGACGCGTGAATATCTTTTGCCCCCGGTAGGTCCGCCGCGGCTGGATGCAATGGGTGGCAGCCTGCTTTATGGGGCAGCGGGGCTTGGGGTATGGGAATCGAGCATCGGTCTGGTGGGACGCGTGGGGAATGATTATCCGAGGCAGTGGCTCAATGAGTGCAAATCGCGCGGGTTGAATACGCGCGGCATCCGTATCCTCCAGAAAGATTTGGATGTGCGTGAGTTCCTCTCGTACAACGAATCTTTTGAAGTGAGCCGTATTAATCCTGTTACGCATTTTGCACGCCGCGAAATGACATTTCCCAAATCACTGCTTGGGTATCAGCCGTTCGATGAAAAGAAGTTCGATGAGGACCGCGCGCTGATCGTGACGGACATCCCCGATGAATATCTGACTGCCCGTGCCGCGTTGATCTGCTCCATGGGCCTGATCACGCAGACACAGTTGATCGCCGGACTCAAACGCGGGTCGGTGCATACATTTATCCTCGACCCTTCGCCTGCCACCATGACGCCGACTGCGCGGCGTGCACTGCCTGCCCTGCTTAATGATGTAACGGCCTTCCTGCCCTCACAAGAGGAGTTAAAGAATCTGTTTTGGGGCGAGACACATGACCTTTGGAAAATGGCTGAAGCTGTGTCGATGTATGGCTGTGAGTATGTAGTGATTAAATGCGGCTCGCGCGGTCAGTTGCTTTATGATGTAGATACCAAACGTAAATGGGAGATTCCTGCATATCCGGCGCGTGCTGCTGACCCGACCGGTGCAGGTGATGCTTTCTGTGGAGGCTTTATGGCTGGTTATTGCAGGAATTATGATCCGGTTGAAGGTGTGCTGTATGGGAACATCTCTGCTTCGTTGAAGCTGGAAGGCAGTGGGCCCTTTTATCCAATGGATGTTATGCCTGGACTGGCAGAGGCGCGGCTGCATGTGCTAAAAGATATGGTGAGAGAGATGTAATCGCGCAGAGCGGAGTGAGGACAGATTTAACGTCCGAACGCAGACGAAGCGCAGTGTATGATAGGTAATTAGTAATGGGTAATTCGTAATTGGAGACTAGAGATTAGAGATTGGCTAGTATTACAGCGCAAAGTAGGTATTTTCACGAAGGTAAATCAGACCTCGTTAGCGGCTTTTTACTCGCAACCTTGCGCTGTAATACTAGTCACCTGACA
>JAKEFL010000265.1 GCA_022616105.1 Anaerolineae bacterium
AAGACCCCGTCTGCGGTATGGAAGTCACTTATGAGACTGCCAAAGCCAGGTCAGAGTATGAAGGTCAAACCTACTACTTTGATTCAATCGAGTGTAAGGAGACCTTCGATAAAGACCCTGAAAAATATGTCCCTCAGGAAGAGGAAATTCCTCGCTGATCGACACTTCTCACTACAAATGGCCCACTCAGAATATGAGTGGGCCATTTTTTCTCTCCCCAACAATTACGTGGAACTTCGCGGGCTCGCGACGATGCAAAACAAATGCCAGCAAAGACCGAAGCATCCATTGCAAGTTATAGAATGGCGTGATGAATTTCCATACGAGATTCATCATTTCTTCAACACATCAATTGAGGTGGCATAAACGACTTCGAGCGAACGCATAATGTCATTAAGCGATTTAGGAACGCTCCATTCAAGCGTCGCAAGGCTGTCCATGCCAACGACGATGGACGCGGTTGGTATGCTGCGCATCTGTCCCACTGTGAACAACCCCGCCGATTCAAGTTCGACTGTTTTTACACCTTCACTTTGGTACTGCATGATTTCTTCGCGGGTCTCGCGATAGGGCGCGTCGGTCGTCCAAGTTGTGCCGATCGTACATGATGCGCCATGTCCGCGAATCACATCAACGAGTTCATGCACCAACGATTCATTCGCGTCAATATATTTCGCGTGAGGCAAATAATGATGAGACGCGCCCTCATCGCGAATCGCCCGATTGCAAACAACGATATCACCGGGTTGCATGTCGGTTTGAAGAATACCGCCCCATGTCATCAATATCATTTTCTTTGCACCCATCACTGCTAGTTCTTCTGCCAGTTCAACCACCATCGGCGAGCCACCGCCAAAACTTGTCAGCACCGCAACATTTGCTTTCTTCACCTGATATACATCGGCGTTCATCGAGCCTGCCCGCGCCACAGGTATGCGCCAACGCATACGATGCGGCAGTCCACGCTCAAGACAAAACAAAACCCCTTCGGGCACGAACTTCAACATTCGCCTCAATCGTCCGCGATACGCAACAATATCTTCCGCCTTCAACAGAGAATCAAGTTTATGCTTCTCAGGATAATTCGGAAAACTCATGCCCTTCTCCTTGAACGTTGACTGGCGATCTCACACTCGCAAGCAGAATTGTAGATTGTATGCATTCAGCTACCAACGCCGCCCATGCGCTTCCTTCGGGACCCTTGACTGGGATCCACCAAAGATTCAAGACCAGCAGCCCAAGCAGGGATGCCATCAACGCGCGCCCGACGATTGACTCTCTCTTCGATGCGAGAAATGACAGGGTGAGATATGTATTGACCGTGAATGGAATCAACATCCACGCCAGGATTTGCAACACATTTGACGAAGCAATAAACTCGTTGCCATACAGCAGTATCATAAGTGGCTTTGCCAGTATGAACAATAACAAAGAAATGATTGTTGCGCCTGCAAATAAAAATCCAAAATAGGTCATTGCGAAACCAGAAGAGGTGAAGAAATCTCCAAGTTGAATAGGAGATTGCGTCGTCGGGCTGCGCCCTCCTTGCAACACTTGCACCTGGTGTGATTTTCTTAGCAAATCATGCAGGTGTGACGTTCCTTCTGCCATCGCAGGATAAAGTGCTGCAAAGACTGCCAGATGCATTGTCTTCGATGCCTCCACCGCGCGAAACGCCACAGAATAAATCCCTGTTTCAATTGCACCGCTCATGGTGGAAAGCATATAGATACTCAATCTTTGATAGATCATTCCTAGCACGGTAAGCCACGCGATTGGGGCTGTTTGCTTTAGAAGAGAGAAAAGATGGAAGGAGGGAAATTTCCAGACTTGCCAGAAGTTGGGAATGGTCATGACGCAAACAAAACTGGCAAAGACAGCAGCAATTATTTGAACCGAAAGGAGCAAAGCAGAAAGCCTAATGATATTGATATTCGGCAACAGCACTACGCCAACTTGCAACACTGAAACAATCAGGTTGAGCAAGGAATATATGTCCATCCGCTGTATCCCGCGCAAAGCAGTGGTGAATATGGTGAAGAACGCGAGTGGAATGAGTGCAAGACAATAAATTTTCAACGCTGTGACAATCTCAGAGCTTTGATTTGGAGTCCACGCGCCAAATATCCACACCGCGACGATGAACAAAATGGATAACACCAACTGAACGATCAGAGCAGCAGGCAAGCGTGATAAGTCACCTTTCGCGGCAATCTCTCGGATAAGCAACATGTCAGTTCCGAAAGTTGTCAACGCGTTGGCGACGAAGATAATTGCAGCGATAAAAGCATATGCGCCAAAACCTTCAAGCCCTAATCGCCTCGCTAAAAGAATAGTGAAGATAACAGTTAGCCCTTGCGCGCTGAAGCGGGAGAAAATCATCCAGAGCGAGTTTTTGGCGAGCTGCGATTTCTGAACGTTCAAGTCGCCGTCCTCGGCGGCGAGGACGCCGCCTGGAGTAATTGTGGTTTATAGCGCATCGTCAAAATATAAAAATCCCCCCAGCCATACCACGGCCAGCGGGTTGACAATCGATCATCGAGCCAGCTCAACGCGCGGTATAGACGCGGAAACTGCCTGACAAATTTCTTGCTCTCTGCTGTAGGTGTGATGACTGACAAACCCTCCAGCGCTAGCAGGTCATACTCTTCGCCAAACCACTGGATGACTTGCTGCGGTGAGAAATAATAAATATCGAATTGAAGGCCCTCAAGATTGGCGCGTACGGCATTTTTCGCAAATCGCCGAAAAGCAAGCCGAAAGTTTCCGCGAAACATTTCTCCTATTTCCCACAAACAGACATGCGGCATAAGCACCCACGTCACAATGCCGCCAGCCTTGAGAACCTTCGGTAATTGTTGAATCACCGGAGTCAAATCAGGCACGCAGTTGAGTCCCCCTAGGTCGGAGAAGACTGCGTCGAAGGGCGCGCCAGGTACATCATCCAGAGAAAGAAAGGAGCGTGCCTCCCATGTGATGCAATCTTCCAGGTTCAAGTCTTGCACTTTCTCACGCAGGCGGTTTAACATCCCCGGCGAGATATCCGTTGCGTGGACACTATATCCGCGCTGTGCAAGTTGAACCGCATCTGTGCCTGTACCTGCGTTAAGTTCAAGAATACATGAGCTAGGCCGAATATGTCGTGTCATGTGAGCATAAACTTTGTTTCTCATGCGCGTTAGATGCGGATGATCCTCCGCGAACGCATCATATTTTTCCGCAGTGCGCGAAAAGGCTTCAGCAATGATTTCATCTTGACTATCAATAACTGTAGGCGGCATCTTATTCGACATCTTGTTTTCTAATCATGATCCACGGAAATGGGGAATCCACCCAGCCCAGCAAACGTTTCAAACGATATATGTGCGACTGAGGATTATACAACCATTTTGAATCAAAAGCATCTAAATCCGAGAGGTTGTGATGGAAATAATGTCCTGCCATTTCAGGGAAGCCGAGAGATGAATAATATTGTTGACTCCGATGAACAGCAGCTTTCAACTCTTCATCTGAATAGAGTGGACTGTCCATGATGTGAATTTCTCCCTTCGGTTTTAGATAACGCAACAACACCTTCAGCAAAGCAGGGAGATCATGAAAATACTGGATGACACTTGCAAGAACGATCACATCAAAAGTTCCGGCCATAAACGGCGCGGAAAAAATATTCGTTTCAATGAAAAACAGACATGGGTTCAGTGAAAATACCCGCGCAGCCTGTTTAAGTTCATGACGATTTTGATCCACACTGAGGACGCGATGCCCGAATTTGGACAACAGATTTGAGAACCATCCATTTCCACATCCCAGGTCGAGAATAGAGAGCGGCGTCGCTCGGCGCAACAGGTATTGGGTCAGGCGCGAAGCAGAGGCGGAACGAGCGCGCCATTCGTCCGCGAGAGAGTTGTCACTTGGCATAAGAGGAAGGCGTGCGACGACATCGTCTGAATAAAGACGTCCCTCTTTTTCGCGTACGTGCAGATAAAGATCAATGTCCACAGTGAACAACTTCTCAATACAATACATTCTGGTCAGGCATTGAGTACCAAACGTCGAGAGATGTTTGCCTGTTTTCTAAGCCGCAACTCAGAAGTGAGCAGGCCAATCAAATAATAAGGAGTTCGCAGAACTTTTTTCCAATCACGTTTTCGCCAAGCCTGGCGCATTCTGAACTCATAATGCACACGTCCATGAAGAACACGATAAAACTCTGTTGAGAACGGTCCGCGATACAACATCGCCAGGTCTTCTGAGTCCTGCCAGTTTTGTTTCTCGCCTAATTCCATTTTTACGCGCTCGAAAAATTTTGTCCCAGGCAGCGGATACGAAA
>JAKEFL010000266.1 GCA_022616105.1 Anaerolineae bacterium
AAACAATTCAGGGCGTGTCTGAATATACACCTGATCAGACATGCCCTGAGAAATCTATTGTTTCTTTTATGTTATCTGCAAATTATGGACAAATGGGGGTTAAGATTGTATCTGTAACAACAGCATCCAGATTGACGAATTCTCCGATAAATTGTGACATAAATGGCATAAATACCTTGTGAGGATAGGAAACTGTTATCTCCAAAGAGCCACCTTCGCAATATTGCCCATCTGTGACAACGACATCTACAGTCACATTTGGATCTGTTGCCAGTTTAATCGGTGATGTGGATGCGTTCTTTGCTCGATTCTCGATTGCACTGGTATCTGCCGCGGCGTCCGCGGGTGGATGCATGGAACCATACAACGCGCCTTCCTGTGCTGCATCGCGCAGTTGCACATATTGAAAGAACACAATTCCAAACTCCACGGCTCCAGCCAGGAGATAAATAAGGATAACAATGCTGATGGCAAGTTCCACCAGGCTTTGTCCGCGTTCGCTGTTAGTGTACTTCATGGTTCTCTCTCTTGCGTGGTTAAGGTATATTTGAGTCAATTGGATATAACGTACAGCCTGGTGTTGATAGATTGATAAGAATACGCTCCGTGGTATCCCAGTTGTCATATGATTGGTGGAAGGTAAATGTAATCGTGGATGTTCCGTTCGGGATATAGCTGGTTGGTGAGGGAGTGATCGTAATACTTGGTCCAGTGCTGGTGCCGCTCCAGAACTGGCTCCCCAGGCTTACTGAGTTCAATTTGAGAGTTTTGTCACCACCTGTTTGATGGCCCTTATCGTGATTCCAGACCACGAAGACATCTTGAATTTGAACGGGAGTTGTCACCGGGCTTGTGATGGTCATGCTCATCGTATTGCCAGACTTTGTTAACGGTCCATGTGTAATTGAGTTGCAGCCTGTTACACCTGTTGGAATGCTGGTAGGAGTAAAAGTTAGTGTGGGCACAAGTGTCATGGTCGGAGTCAAAGTGATGGTCGGAGTCAAAGTCCTGGTCGGTGTGCTGCTTGGAGTTAATGAAATCTGCGGTGTGGCTGTTGGAGTAGAAGTTGACGTGCTGGTTGCCGTCGCTGTTGGCGTATCTGTAATAGTGGGCGTGGGCGTATTTGTTGGAGTCGGAGTATTTACCACAATCACTACACCCATAAGTATTGTGCGGGCGCTGATTCCTGTAATGGGGTTGTTGTTGGCTGCCGTGCGTTGGATAAAAGGCACCAACCTTGGAACAAGCGGAAAGAAATCACCTTTGATTTCCACGTTGATGCGGGTGTCATTATTAAAACTTGGGGAAACACCAGTGTCCACATTTCCATCGCATGGACTGAAGGGTAAGGTTGCACCTGGGCCACTGTCATAAGTGATGACAATATCAGTTCCTGTATGATCAAACGCATTTAAGTAATCGGCATTATTGGCAATTTTGCGAATGCCATAACAGTCTTGATAGCGTTTATAGATTGAGTTATTTGGGCCACCTTCACTGGTATAGTCACCCCCCTGACCCGTAGTGGAGCCGTAGCGAACCGCCTGTCTACTGGCTGTGACAACAGTGGAGTATATGAACAACAGCCGGCCTGCTTCCAGGATGCCATATAGCAGCATAAGTAGAATCGGTAATACAATGGCAAACTCGACCATTGCTTGTGCCGAACTTTTCTCGTGAGCTAACTTTTTTAATTTCATTTCACAATTCCTTCTAATAATCCTAATACCTTAGTTTAATAGCCACATTGTATAGTCCAATAAGACATTCGTACTAAACCAACAATTTTGCAAGTTATGGACCGAAAAGCAGAAAAAATGCGCTTGCAATGAAATAAGGTCCATATGGAATAAAGGTCATGAGCGCTTCACTCGAATAACGGCGGCGTACCAAAAGCACAAAGATCAAAAGAACACTGATTAGGCCTCCAAGCAGGACGCCAAGCACAAGAGCATCCCATATGAAGGGCCATCCAAGCATCAGCCCCAGCACGCCTGCAAGATATACATCTCCGCCGCCCAACGCTTCCTCTTCATCAGCAGCCTGCCCTGCGGCTTGCATTCTTCTTGCTCGATATCGTGCAACAAGCGCGCCGAATTGATATAACAGAAACATGACAGCAAATCCAAATAACCCACCGAGCAAGGATTTGCTCATGCCGATCAGGAGACCATTTTGATCGATCCTGCTATGAATATATGTGCCGACGATCAATCCCAACACTGCACCTACCAAACTGGTGGGGTGCAGGATCAGGCGATGCTCAAGATCGATCACAGTAATAATCCCAAAATAGATGAGTACGAGCATGCCAAGGGGAATCCCAAGCGCTTTTGACGGGAACAGCCAAAAGTACACGAAAGAAGCGACCGCCATGATCTGAACCAGCCACATCCGCAGGCTTCGTATCCTTCCGCAATTTCGGCAGGCCCGCAGAGTCAAATAATCTGCCCACGAATAAGGAGTCTGACAGTCAGGACATGCAGGCTGGCTGAATCGACGGGTTTGCGGTAAAACATCTGACGCGTAATTTACAAATAAACCGCTTACCCAGCCAAGCAAAACAGGGATTATTAAAGTGATGTTCATTTCCATTATTATATTCCAAACGCGTCCCAAATTTTGCCTGTAATAGCATGTAAGTCAACTGTAATGTGCTTGCCGAAGGTGCAAATGTTCTTCTTGCCGAAGCGTACAATCTGACTTACAATCTCGGCGATATTCCCCTGGAGAACTGTATGGAAAAATTTGTTATTGAAGGCGGGGTTCCAATCAACGGAGAAGTAACCCCTGCAGGAAACAAAAACGCTGCACTTCCCTTGCTGGCTGCCTGCCTCCTCACACAGGACCCAATTATTTTAAGAAACATACCGCAGATCAAGGATGTGAGCGTGATGCGGGATCTTATCGAAAGCCTGGGTGCAAACATTGAAGCTCTGGATGCCACTTCGTGGCGCATCACCGCGCGGGACCTTCGGCCTGCAGACTTGAACCCAGACCTTTGCCGCCACATTCGCGCCTCCATTCTGATTGCAGGTCCCATGGCGGCACGCGTTGGTGAATTCAAACTGCCGTCCCCTGGCGGAGATGTGATCGGCCGTCGCAGGCTGGATACGCATATCCTTGCTCTGCGCGCGCTTGGCGCGGATGTCATCTATGATCGCGGTTTTTCTTTTCAGGCAGATGGTCTGCGCGGCGCGGACTTTCTCATGGACGAAGCCAGCGTGACTGCAACCGAGAACGCCATTATGGCGGCCGTGACAGCAAAAGGTGATTCTGTTATTCATAACGCGGCTTCTGAACCGCATGTGCAGGAATTATGTCATTTTTTAAATCTACTTGGCGCGCAGATCGAAGATATAGGTTCGAATACGCTTCATATTCATGGCGTTCCGAAACTGCATGGGGGTGAATTCACAATTGGACCTGATTATATTGAAGTGATCAGTTTTGTCGGTGCGGCTGCAGTAACACGCGGCAGTGTGCGAATTAAGAATGCAGGCGCGAAGAATTTAAAAATGATCCATCATATCTTCGAACGTATGGGAGTGACCTGGCAGGTTGAAGGTGATGACCTGATCGTTCCTGCCGAACAGGAACTTAAAATCACTCCTGATTTGGATGGCGCGATCCCTGAGATCAAGACAAACGTTTGGCCCGCATTTCCTACAGACCTGATGAGCATTGCCATCACAGTGGCAACTCAGGCGAGTGGGTCGATCATGTTCCATGATTGGATGTTTTCGGGACGTATGTATTTCACAGATAAGCTGGTGGGCATGGGCGCAAAAATCATCTTGTGCGATCCGTATCGCTGTTTGATACAAGGACCCAATCAACTTTATGGTGAAAATTTGGAAAGCCCGGATATTCGCGCGGGTATGTCCATGTTGTTAGCCGCGCTTGCCGCAAAAGGACAATCCACCATCCGCAATATAGGCCAGATCGAGCGTGGGTATCAGGATGTGGATATAAAGCTGCGCGCGCTGGGTGCAAATATCCTAAGAATGAAAGAATAAATTCTAATACGCGCTGAGCGGAGTGAGCCGTTAGGCGAACGCAGTCGAAGCGCGAGCACGGTAAAATACAGGTGAAACAAGTCGTCTTGAATATGGAAATAAATCTTGAGCGAGGAAATCACTAAGTTATGTCTTCAAATGGAAATACAAAACACGTAAAACTATTGGTCCTGGGGTCGGGTCCTACTGGATATTCAGCCGCGTTGTATGCCGCACGCGCGGAACTTCAGCCTGTTGTGTTGACAGGTATGCAACTGGGTGGCCAGGCAGCATTGACTTATACCATTGAAAATTATCCAGGATTCCCGGATGGAGTGGGTGGCGCGCAGTTGGGTGAGTTGTTCCAAAAACAGGCCGAACACTTTGGCGCGGTGACAGAGTTTGCCTCGGCAAATGCAGTGGATCTATCTCAGCGCCCATTCAGGGTGGAATCTGATAGCGGCGATTATCTGGCAGATTCGTTGATCGTTGGCACAGGCGCGAGCCCAAATCATCTCGACATTCCTGGTGAAATGGAATTAACAGGGCGCGGTGTTTCCTATTGCGCGACCTGTGATGGCTGGTTCTTCAAAGATAAAAAAGTCGTTGTTGTTGGTGGTGGAGATAGCGCGCTGGAGGAAGGGCTGTTCATCACACGCTATGCCTCTTCCGTGACGGTCATTCACAGGCGTAATGAATTTCGAGCAAGCCCGATATTGCAACATCGCGCCAAGGAACATCCAAAAGTCAACTTTATTCTCGACACTGTCGTAACCGATGTTATTGGTAATAATAAGCTTGAGGCAGTGAAATTGAAGAATGTCAAAACGGGCGAGGAAACGATCTATGAAACGGATGGCTTGTTTATCTTTATTGGTCATACACCCAACACCGAAATGTTCAAAGGTCAATTGGATATGAACGATTTGGGTTATATCAATATAAATGAAAAAATGGAGACGAACGTGCGCGGAGTCTTTGCTGCAGGGGAAGCAGCAGACCCACACTTCCGTCAGGTGGTGACATCCGCAGGGATGGGTGCGGCTGCCGCGATTCAGGCGACTCGTTTCCTCGAAGCGGAATCAGGCTAAGGCGTAGAATGAAGCGAACAGGACTTCCGAAAAAGGAAGTCCTGTTTTATCCATAACTACACTGCAAAAGGTTTTCTCACCGCGAAGGACGCCAAGATTTTTTAAAGAAGAAGTTCATCATCTGAAGACTCTCTCAAAAGGATGATTTGACTTTCCTTCGCGTATAATTAATTTTCTTCGCGCACTTCGCTTCTTCGCGGTAAAAAGATTTGTTCTTCAGAAGACTTATCATATAAAAAACGAATCAATTTGCACTGATAGGTTTGAGATTTTCGGATAAAATTGATAACATAAATTTTTTGGAGGAGTCATGAACAAGATTTCAATTATCGGCGCAGGCATGACAGGCGCCACCGCTGCACACTGGCTCGCTGAACGTGAATTTGCCGACCTTGTTCTCGTGGATGTTGTAGAGGGAATGCCTCAGGGTAAAGGGCTTGATCTTCTGGAGGCGATGCCGGTCATTGGCAGGGATGTGAACATTGTCGGCTCGAACGATTATTCTGCAACACATGACTCCGACATTATCATCATTACGGCAGGGATTGCCCGGAAGCCGGGTATGAGCCGTGACGATTTGTTGAAAACGAATGCTGAGATTGTGGGTGCTGCCGCAACCGAGACACTCAAACATTCACCGAACGCGATCTATATCATATTGACAAATCCATTGGATACGATGGCTTACCTTGCGATGAAAAAGACAGGTTTACCGCGTGAGCGTGTGATCGGGCAGGCTGGCATTTTGGACTCGGCGCGTATGCGAGCGTTTGTTGCAATGGAAACTGGAGTGAGTGTTGAAAATATTGATTGCTATGTATTGGGTGGACATGGTGACGAGATGGTTCCCCTCACGCGTCATTCCAACATTGCCGGGGTTCCGTTAAAGGAATATATTCCTGCTGACAAGTTGGATGCGATTGTTGCGCGGACGCGCAAGGGTGGGGGAGAGATTGTAAATCTGCTCAAGACTGGTTCTGCATATTACGCGCCTGCTGCGGCTTGTGCACAAATGGCAGAAGCAATCCTTAAGGACAAGCATCTGATCGTTCCCTGCGCGGCTTATATGAATGGTGAGTATGGCTTAAATGATATGTACTTTGGTGTACCGGTCATGTTGGGCAGAGGGGGGTTGGAGCGAATTATTGAATACAGGCTGGATGATGATGAAAAGGCGATGTTTGAAAAATCTGCCGCGGCTGTTAAGGAAACACACGAGGCATTGAAGAGTTTGGTGAAAATATAATTCCCCTCTCCCCTTGCCCCTCTCCCAAATTGGGAGAGGGGTTGAGGTGAGGGAATTTTGGAGGCAATTATGATCTTACATGAGAAAATTTCTGAGCAACTCCCCAAATGGCGTGAGCGGATACGTGCGCTCGCCAGAGAACATGCCGATGTCGTAGTGGATACGGTGACGATCGGTGAAGTGGTCGGCGGTATGCGCGATACCAAATCTTTGCTAACGGATATATCCTATGTGGACCCTGCGGAAGGCATCCGTTTTCGCGGGATGACCATTCCCGAAGTCTTGAAAGCATTGCCTAAAGCGCGCGGCGGTAAGATGCCCATGGTGGGCGGCTTATATTATCTTTTGATAGTAGGCGAAGTTCCAACGAAAGAACAGGCGTTGGAAGTTGAAGCCGAATGGGCAAAGCGCGCCACAGTCCCAGATTATGTGTTCAAGATGCTCAAATCCATGCCGAAGGAGACTCATCCAATGACTCTCCTTTCGCAGGCAGTGCTGGCTTTACAGAATGAATCGGTATTTGCACATAAATATCACAGCATGAAGAGGGATGTGTACTGGGATGCAGCACTTGAAGATAGCCTCAACCTGACCGCAAAACTGCCTTTGATCGCCGCTTTCATCTATCGGATGAAATACTTTGGGGAAACGGGCAAGCCAAAATACAATTCAAAACAGGATTACGGCACGAACTTTGCGCGTTTGATGAAGGTCGCCAATAAAAATGAATATGCTGATTTGATGCGCCTTTATTTCATCATTCATAGTGACCATGAGTCTGGAAACGCATCGGCTCACGCGACCCATTTGGTTGGCTCCACTCTCTCGGATATATACTACTCTTTTTCTGGTGGACTTAACGCTCTTGCAGGTCCTTTGCATGGTCTTGCAAATCAGGAGAGTCTTGCCTGGCTGTTAGATGTGCACAAGCAATTCAGTGGGGTTCCATCACGTGACGATCTTTATAAATTTGCATGGGACACGCTGAACAGCGGGCATGTGATCCCCGGTTATGGACATGGCGTCCTGCGCGTTATTGATCCGCGTTTTGTCTCTCAGATGGAGTTTGCCAAGAAGCGCTTCCCGGATAACGAGCTTTTGCGTCTTGCCGATATGGTCCTCGATGTTGTGCCACAGGTGTTAAAAGAACAGGGCAAAGCCAAGAGTCCTGCGCCAAACGTGGATGCGATCTCTGGCACATTGCAGTATTACTATGGCGTGCGTGAGTTTGAATTCTATACTGTCCTGTTCGGCGTGGGACGTGCGCTGGGGGTCAGCGCCAATTACGTTTGGGCGCGTGCGCTGGGACAGCCGATCGAACGCCCTAAATCAATGACCACGAAGATGCTCGAGGATGTGGTTGCAAAGGCGGTGCAGCAACCTGCGTAAGTGAGGTTAATAGTCAGACCCTAACGGTCTCAAAGACCGTTAGGGTCTTTTTATTTTAAAAATAAAATATCATTTCTCCAAATGGGGATTATTTTTCCTTCCAAATTTCTCCAGCTTTACAATACGCACCTTATCACGTATCCTCCACGGAACGATCTGTTTCGCATGTTCGCGGTTATCCGTTTCGATGATCGCCCAGCCGCAGTGCGCGCCGTCATGACATCCCCATTCAAAGTGATGAAGGTAACCTGCCGCGTGGATTTCCTTGATAATTGCATCACAATCGCCAGCATCATGAGGGGATTCGATAAGATAACGATCCATATTCTCTCTCCTGTTAATAACAATCAGTAGATCACGAAAATCGGTTCTTGATGCAGTTGCACTGCGTCAAGACAGGCGACACGCTGCGCGCAACTGTCGCCTGAACCTCGTGAAGTAATATCAATAGGTATGTGCAGAATAATTATACATTTGGTCGCATCAAATGTGACCGTCACCTGCCAATAACCTGTCAATCAAAAACGCATACTCGAATGCAACGTCTTTCAAAAAATCATAACGCCCCGATGCACCCGCATGACCTGCATGCAAGTTGGTCTTAAGTAAAAGCAGGTTGTTGTCTGTTTTGAGTTCGAAGAGTTTTGCAGCAAATTTGGCCGGTTCCCAATATGCCACGCGCGGATCGTTTAGTCCGCCTATCAAGAGGATATTGGGATATTCAGTTGCACGGATGTTGTCATACGGTGAATAGGACATCATGTAATCGTAATGATCCTTGTTTGCTGTGTTGCCCCATTCATCGTATTCGAGCGTGGTGAGCGGAATGCTTGGGTCGCTGATGGAATTGACAACATCCACAAAAGGAACCCTGCCGATGACTGCCTTGAACAGATCGGGTCGCATGACCATGCTCGCGTTGACGAGCAGTCCGCCTGCCGATACGCCATAGATGGCAAGCTTATCTTTGGATGTGTATCCTTCTTTAATAAGATGCTCGGCGCAGGCGATAAAATCGGTAAAGGAATTTTTCTTTTGCAGCACCTTGCCGTCGTCATACCAGGCGCGGCCTAAGTCAGAGCCGCCGCGAATGTGGGCGATGGCGTAGATAAACCCACGGTCCAGGAGGCTGAGGCGATTGGGCGTGAATTCCGCGTCCAGCACCGCGCCATAGGCTCCATATCCGTGCAGGAGCGTTGGGTTGCCTCCATCCATTTTGAGATCTTTTCTATGTGCGATGGAAATGGGGATCTGTTTTCCATCTGCGGCAGTTGCGTAAATGCGCTGCGAAATAAATTGTGACTTGTCGTATCCACTTGGGATCTCATCCTCTTTCTTTAACTCCCATTCACCTGTGTCCATGTGATAGTCAATGATCGAGAAGGGTGTGATCAATGATGAATACTTGAAGCGCAAAATATTTGTGTCATATTCGGGATTCGACTCGAGTTCAAAGCAATAATCTTCCTCGGGAAAATCCACATAACGCACATTGTTTATGCCGTCGCTCGCACTGATGCGGATCTGCTTCAACCCATCCCTGCGTTCATATAGCACGAGGTAATCTTTGAATGTGTCGATCCATTCGAGCATCACGTCTGCGCGATGCGGGAGGACTTCCTGCCATTGATCTCTGTCCAGATTTGAAATTGACGCTTTCATCAATTTGAAATTTTGTGCATCTTCATTGGTTGCGATAAAGAAATGTCCTTCATGATAGGCGGCGAAATATTCAACTCCATCCTTGCGTGATGAGATCGCCTTCAACTCGCCCGTGGGGTCATCTGCGGATAAAAGTCGCATCTCGGATGTGAGCGTGCTGTGATGATCCGTTAATATGTAGACATCATCGCGCGATTTATGGAAATAAAGATAGAAGCTGTTATCCACTTCGTGAAAGATCATTACATCCAGCGAGGGGTCGCTGCCGATCTGATGACGACAGAGTTTATAAGGTCGTTGTGCTGAATCCAGCGTAACATAAAACAAGCTCTCACTGTCGTTTGCCCACTCGATCCCCGTGCGGATATAAACACTACCAAACGTATTCTCAATCGTCTTAGGATAATATGCGCCGTTCGTTAAATCCTTGATATGGATTATGTAGATCTCATTGCCTTCCACATCGAGTCCATAGGCAAGTTTCTTTCCATCCGGGCTGACGCTAAAGGCGCTGACACTGCAAAAGACTTTCCCCTCTGCCAGTTCGTTTTGATCAAGCAGGATTTCCTCCGCGTTATCCGGCGAATCTTTTCTGCGGCAAAAGATGGGATATTGCTTCCCTGCCTCGGTGCGCGTGTAATAGAGATACCCGCCTCTTTTCTCAGGGACGGTTGAATCCGTTTCCTTGATTCTTCCCTTCATCTCGGCGAATAATGTCTCTTGTAATGACCTCGTGTGTCCCATCACTTCATCGAGATAATCATTTTGGGCAGTAAGATATTTTAACACTTCGGGGTCTTCGCGATAGCGCAGCCAGAAGTAATCGTCCACACGGGTGCTGCCGTGTTGTGTGATCTCGTAGGGTCGTTTTGGGGCAATGGGGAAGGATGGCATGATATTCTCTTTGTTTTTCTATTTGATTATTGTTCTTGTAATATTCCTTGTGCAATTGAATTCTGAATCAATACACACATCCACGCTGCCGGTGTAATCTCCGCTAAATGTAGCTTTACCATTGAAAGTAATCGTAAAGGTTTCATCTGGAGCTATAGACCTGTTGAAGTAAAAAGACTGGAATGTTTCTCCGCCGCCCAGCGCGTCAAATTGATCTGTCCGTGCATAGGGCGGGCTAGAGTTTTCAATGACGATACCGCCGAGATAGTTCATGCTGAAATCAATACTGATCAATTCGGCGGTTTGTCCGCTTATGTTGGTGATGGTGATACTGAATTCCAGTGTGTCGCCAGTCTGTGCCTCAGTCGGGATATCCAATTGAACGGTCACATTCTCGGCAGTTTGTGAGCCTAACCATGCCAACCCTCCAAAGCCAAATATAACGATAGCGAGCGCGCAGACCAGCACAGCAAGGCATCCGCCTGCGATCCAAAGGATGGTTTTGTTTCCGCCGCTTGAGGTTGTTGTTTCCATGATTTGTTCCTCCTGAATATGAGAGAAATTTATCCTGGCAACTATACATCAGATTCTCTACGGAACCCGAAAACTCGTCACATATTTCTTGTGGTAGACAGAGATCCACACCGCGTCACTCTGGTTGCCGCCCAGGCAGACCACATAGTTGCCAACATCTCCCAGATAAAACGAGATGTGATCCCAGCCATCATCCCAGCGAAAGGTGATCACGCAGCCTCTGCGTATGGCTGGAGGCTTTACGCCCCAATTCCTCCACGGGCTGACGACTGCCGAGTTTGTAGAGGGAAGCCCAACCTTTTCGATACACCAATTGACGAATGCTGCGCACCAGTCTGTTTCATCCGGAAGCGATGGATATTTTGATAGGTCTGTGCTCCTGATGTATTCAAGAATTCTAGGATTGTGTTGATTGCCAGGGATTTCGTGGATACCAAACTCTGCAAAAGCAACAGGTACATACGGGAATTCTTCGTTCTCCTGTTGAATCGCAGCATCACCTAATTTCGCGAGCCGTTCAACCGGATACCAGCCTGATTCTCCCCAGGCGTTCGTGCAGTGTTTCCAGCGGCCATCAGGTGAGATCTCATCTACATTGACGACGCGATTGAATTTCAAGTCAACGATTGCCGCGTGATTTTCGCCAGGACCTTCCCGCATGGGAACGGAGTCTGATAAGGCGCGATGAAAACCTGTTGCGGGATAATCTTCAGGGGATGCAAACAGTTCAGTTCGCTCCATTAAATACCGGGATGAACACCAGCCCGTCTTGTTTTCCTTCGTTTTGATATTGACCCAATCCCAGGCGGGAGAGGCATTTAGGCAAATCACCACTTCGCCGCGATGGACTTGATCTATGATGGAATAGCCCGTGCCGGGTCCTGAACGCATATTCAATGTGTCAGTTGTGACAATCATTTCTATATCGGTTGGGCTCGGAGGGGGAGGCGCGGGAATTTTTGTCAGATACTTGAGCGATGCCCAGCCCGTGACGCTGCTGGTCTTGCGAACCTGCGCCCATTGATTGTCCGCAGAGACAGCAAGACCTTCTACTATTTCGCCTTTTTTCAACGACCCGATGGCAGCGTAATTCAAGCCAGGTCCCTGACGAAGGTTCAGTGTATTTGCATCCACGCGATAAGATTCTTGTGATGGAGTCGGTGGCACTTCATCAATGAGTTCAAGAAAGCCTCTGTGACTCCATCCTACTTTGTTATCTGTAGAGGTGACGTGTACCCAATCGCCATTAATTTCATTCCCTCGCACGATGTTATTCCTGAACAACGCGCCGATCACCGGGTGTGATGTCCCGGGACCTGAGCGAATTCTCAATACGTTTGCAGTAACGAGGTATTTTGGCATGGGTATTCCTTATAGATTCGCGCTGAGCGGAATGAGCCGATAGGCGAGTGGAGACGAAGCGCGGTGTATCTTGATAAATACGCGCTTCGTCTGCATTCGTCGCAAAGAACGCTCCTCATTCCGCTCCCCTAAAGGGGACTATAGTCAGCGCGAGGCTTGCGTCTGATATATCTTCGCGATGACTTCTTCAAGCGGCGGGTCGGAGATGGTGATATCCACTACGCTGCCGGCATCCGTGAGGTGTGAAAGCACTTTCTCAACAGGCGTTGTGCGCGTGTCGAAGCGAAGTTTGACTCCGTGTTTACCTGTCTTCAATAATTCAGTGCCATCCACTTTGAAAGTCCTGGGCACTTCTTCACCATATCGCACCTCGACTAACTTCGATGTAAGGAACTTGCGCTTCAGGTTAGACACTTTATCTTCGTAGACGATTTGTCCATGGTTGATAATAATCACGCGCCTGCATAATGCCTCGAGATCGCCTGCGTCGTGAGAGGTGAGTAAGACACCTACATTTTCGAGCTGCGCCATTTCACGGATCGCGTCTCGAATGCGTTGTTTGGCGACCACGTCCAAGCCAATGGAAGGCTCATCGAGCAGGATCAACTTGGGGCGATGAAGGAGTGAGGCGGCCACTTCGCATCTCATCCGCTGTCCAAGTGAAAGCTTGCGTACAGGAGTCTCCAGCAAATCCTGAATCTCAAATGCTTCGGCGAGTTGACCGATGCGCATCTTGGTATCGCGGTCATCCATCTCGAAGATTTTTCCAAAGAGGGTGAACGTGTCAATGGCGGGCAGGTGATACCATAACTGCGGACGCTGACCGAAGACTGTGCCGATATGATATGCAAGTTTTTGGCGATCCTTCCACGGCACAAAGCCGAGCACTTTTGCCTCGCCTCCTGTTGGATGCAGGATGCCCGTGAGGATTTTAATGGTGGTGGATTTGCCCGCCCCATTGGGACCGATGAAGCCGAGCAATTCACCCGCGTCCATCTGGAACGTGAGCCCGCGCACCGCTTCGATGGAACGATACTCCGGCTTGAACAGGGACTTCACCGAGCCGCTCATGCCCGCAGCTTTGCGTTTAGTTTGAAATGTTTTTTGGAGGTGGGTGACTTCGATGGCTGGCATAGTGTTTAAACACGAAGGGCATCCTTCGACCGCGCTCAGGACAGGCTCCAGTGCACAAAGGATTTTAAATTGAAGTTGAAGAGCATGGGGAGAGTATACAGTGAGCAGTGAGGAAGTGTCCAGTTGGGAAGGGAGGGTACCGAACTGGATAAATTTTGCCTGAAGGTGCATATGGTCCTCTTTAAGCAACTTGATAAATCACTCTTTAGTCTGTCTTCAGGTACCGGTCAAAGAATTCAATCGTACGCTGCATGGCGAGGTTGAAAGAATTTGAAATGTTATGGTTATCGCCTTCGTATGTATAAAACTCCGCAACCTGATTGGCTTCAAGCATTTCATCATAGAGCATTTGTGAGAACTCCCAGGGTACATCATGGTCTGCTGTGGCATGGTGCAATTGGATCGGCCTGTTGAGGTCGCTTACATAGGCGTTTGCCGAGATGGAATTCCAAAATCGGGGGTTTTGTTCCACAGTGCCATATGTCTGCTGAAGCAAATAGACCCATGACTGTGAAGACGGAGCCGCGTATCTCGCGCCCGGGTTCCAGCGTGTGAACAAGTCTGGGTAGGGAGCCACAACTCCTGCCCAGATCACACCGACTTTGATATCCTGCGAAACAACCATCGAGCGCAGGGTAATGTAGCCGCCCATGGAGTGCCCCCACATGCCGATGCGATCCGGGTCTGCATCGGGATGGCGCTTCATGGACGCGACCGCATTGAGTACATCGATTGAATAATTTGGTTCGGTATAGGCGCCTCCGGCCGCGCCTTCGGACCTGTCGTGACCGCGATAATCTGACTTGAAGACAATATAGCCGCTGCTCGCAATTTGATCGACATATGCGATATACCTTTCCGTTGTACGATATACGGCCGGCGGGATGTATCCGTGATTGAAGATGATGACGGGCCAGCCAGTGGATGGTTTTTCCCCATTTGGAACTGTCATCCGCGCGTAAATTTTTAATCCCTCAGATAGATATGAAACGTAGTAGTTGCCGTAGTTCACGCCCGGATCCAGAGTTGCTTCGATCACAATGTCACTGCCAGGATACCCGCGCGCGCGCATGGCGTCGATCTGAAGGGGAAGTATTACTGACGACACGTTTGTCACAGGCAGCACGCGCAGTGAAGTTGTATTATCTGGTGAAGATGAACCAAATACGGGTCTGTAAGGAAGGGTGTCTGGGTCGGTGCTCGAACAGGCAAGGATGATCGTCAGGGTCATGACAATGAACCAGGTATATCTTGTTCTATTCATTCTGATATCTCTTAATAAGTACAGTCTACTCTCGGCGGCTTGAGCAATTATTGTATAAATGAAAGAGTTTCAATTGGCTACTTACCATCCCTCAGCCTCAACGAAGCACAGATTGCATTACAGCATGCCGCACGCATGTTTGACATGCGTAATCTAAACTTGAAATTGAATCTTAGCCCGCAAGCATTTTCAAAAGTTTAGAATTGATAGACAGGCGGTAAAATAATTTGAGCAAATTCCCTGGCGGCTGAGTCTATTTGGTTTACAAAATCTAATGGTAGCCAGGATGTGAATGTTTTCTTTCGCGGTTCAGACATATAGAATTATATTAGAACACATATTCTAAGTCAAGGATGTATGTTATCAGGGTTTTAACAAAGTCATTAGTTCAGACCATTCTGTACACGGATTTCACGGAATGGACGGATTTCTTTCCGTCTGTTCACGGAAGATTCCGTGAGGTCTGTGTTATCCGTGTCCAAAGAGCGGGTTTTGTCAAGCTACTTTTTCTACAAGCAGTACGCGCATATATTCCAAGGGTGCGATCAGGTTCCAAAACGAAATGCTTCAATCGGTTCCAACTGTGCTGCACGCATCGCGGGATAAGTTCCGGATACCAGTCCAATCAGCCCGCCAACTAGCGGCGCGAGCACAGGAGCCAGTGGGTCCAGCACTGGCGTCCAAACCTGGTAGGCAGAGACCACCACCACGATGAGCACTCCCAAGCTGGCGCCAATGACCCCACCAATCACACCGAGGGAGGTGCTTTCGAGCAGGAATTGCGCGGCGATGTGTCTGCGATTTGCTCCGATCGCCCGACGCAGGCCGATTTCACCGGTCCGCTCGATCACTGATACAAGCGTGATATTGCCAATGCCGATCGCTCCCACCACCAGAGATAGACCACCCAGCAGGAGAAATAGAACGTTCAGGTCACTCTGCACTGCATCGCGTACTCGTTGTGGTTCCGGGAGAAATTCGATTTTGAGGGCAGAGGGGTCATCAGGCCGCAGCGCAAAAGGAGCCTGCTGGGCGATAAGAGATGTCGCGCCGATGCGGGTTTCGACGATCACCTTGCCAGGGCCAATGAGGCCGAAATCATGCCCGGCGGTGCCTTCTGGAATAATCACAGCGCCAAGCAGCTCTGGCTCGCGGGCGACATCGCGCAGGATGCCAATCACCAGGTACAGATGATCTCCAATGGCAATCGCGGGGAGGTGCTCAATGCCCACAATACCAAGCCGCAGCGCAGCGTTTGGACCGAGAACAGCGACTCGATCCATACGCTCGGAATGGCCCAGGTCGGGGAGACGCCCGGTTTCCAACTCAGCCCTGACTGCGGTAAACAGGCCCGGAGAAGCAGCCTGGACTGAAAGATTGAAAGCGGTTTGGCTTTGAGGGTCCCTCACCGGTGATGATCTGACCAGGTCATCCCCAATATCCACCTCACTTAAGGTTCCGGCGGCGACCACACCGTTCAAACGGGTCAGGCGCGCGGGCGCATCCCATGGAATGGCATTTGGATCAGCACCGCTCAGCCCGGATTTTCCGGTAATCGTAATTTCAGTCGCGGCAAGCTCATCGAACTGGCTGATGATACGGTTGCTGGCGGTGCGCGAGAGTCCCAGCGTAGCCACGAGCGCGGTAAGCCCAATGACGATCCCCAAAATCGTCAATGCCATGCGGCCCGGCCTGGCAAACATCCCGGCGAGTGCTTCCTCAAATAGATCGCGGGTTGTGATCTCCGATTTGCCAACAACGTGCGGATTCACGTTTGCCTTCGACAAGCGCGTTGGTTTTCTCTTTCTTTCTCCGTTGGCTACCTCGGATAATGAGCCATCAATAATATGTACACGACGGCCAGCCCGTCTGGCGACACTTTCATCATGAGTAACGATGATCAGCGTAAGCCCCTGTTTGTTCAACGCCTCGAAGAGATCGAGGATATCTGCGCCCGATTTCGAATCCAGGTTTCCGGTCGGTTCATCACACAACAACAGGCTGGGGGACCCTACAAGGGCGCGTGCAATCGCGACCCGCTGTTTTTCTCCACCAGAAAGCTTTGTTGGCAGGAAGTCTACCCGATGACTTAACCCGACCCGCTGCAATGCCGCCAGCGCGCGTTCCTTTCTGCCATCCTGCGATTGCTCACGATAGACCTCTGCCAGCATCACATTTTCCAATACCGAGCGATGAGGCAGCAGGTGATAGGACTGGAACACGAATCCAATTCGCCGACTCCGGAGACCAGCGCGTTCATCGTCGCTCAAGGTCCCGGCGTCTATCCCCTCGAAAAAATAATTTCCACTGCTTGGGCGATCGAGACAGCCGAGGATATGCAGCAGGGTTGATTTCCCGGCTCCAGAGGGACCTGTGATTGCAAGCCATTCGCCCGCCTTCAGGCGAAGATCCACATCCACGAGTGCATGGACTGCCGGTTCTGTTCCGAAATCCCGGCTCACCTTACTCAATTCAAGCACGTAGCTGCGAGACTGTTTCCTTGTCGCCATCATTGCTGATTCTCGTACCCGATCACCACGAACTGGCCCGGCGTTAGCTGTCCATCCACGGGCGTCACCTCTACGAAACCGTCTGCTGATAGCCCTGGCTCAACCACAACGAACTCAAGCCTCCCATTGTTATCCACCTGCACTCGTGAAGTCCCATCAGCAGCGAGAGAGAGCGCGCTAATGGGTACAACAGTAACCGCTTCTCCGGTTGATTCGACCGGGATGGTCAGGCGAAGAGAAAATCCCTCCAGTGGGACAGTGGTTTCATCTACCAGAGTTTCGAAATAGATGTGAAAGCCATCCACCCCGTCGGTGCCGGGGGTATCGGCTACCCTTGAAACAACACCCGTCGCCTTGACGCCGAGTTCCGGTTCATCTATGCTCACTGGCATGCCCGGCTTCACCAGCGGCGCTTCAGCAAGGGGAAGCGAGGCATCAATCAGTAATTGATTATTGGTTACCGTCAACACCTCACCGCTGGCTGCCCCGCCGATCTCAACGTTGACCTGTTCAACGCGAACCGGCAGAATGGGGATGAAAACGATCTCGTCTATCGGCGCCTGGATTCCGGCTTTGAGGCGGGCGGAATCGAGTTCGGTGGAAATCCGCTCGACCAGCCCTTTGAGTCTTTCCGCTTCCCTCTCAGCTGCTTTCTGTGCATCCAACGCGGCCTGAAGTGTTACTTCGCCGGCTAATTGGGCCGCAGTCTTTTTGGCGCCGCTGGCTGCTGCAACATCGTAGTTCATCTGGGCGCGCGCTGCTTCCACTGCCAGCGGCGCGGCCGCCAGGGCATCCTCCGCAGCTAATTTTTCATTGGTGGCAAGTGCCAGCTCATCTTCGAGCCTGTGCAAGACCGCCAGTTGATCGTCCGTGGGACCAAACGCTTCGAAACCTGCCGAGGTATACCAATCTGCCACGGCTTCACTGGTCTTTTCATCATAGGTGCCATCTACAGGACCGGGATTAAACTCCAGCCGTTTGAGTGCGACCTCCAACTGAAGAACATCGTCACCAGAAATACCAGGGACGAGATCACGATAGACCGGAATCTCTCCCTGGAGGACGAATACCGGGCGGCCCGAAGCGATCAACAGTACATCCCCTTCATTCAATTGGGCACCGCGTTCAGTCAGCATGGTGATCACCCCCGCTCCGGCTTTCAGCGCTGAAGGAGCAAGAGAGATGGGCTGCGGCGACCCAAAGCGAGCTGTTCCGCGAGTCACAACATTGGATGTAAGCACACGCGTCTCCACCGGGACCAGGATTGGCGAGGGTGTGGGAGGCGCTGTCCGCGCTGCAGCCTCCGCCGGCGACAGAATGTTTGCTCCTGCGATCCAGCTCAGTATAGCGACCGCGACCACCGCCACCAGGGAAACAGCCAGGATCCGTTTGCGGTTATCCATGGATTCTGCCGTTTTCAGGATTTTGCTGAAAACATCACGCGCTGTATCGCGCAGCCATTGTGCCCCTTTCTTTAAATTTGTCACCTGCAGGAAATCCAATTTTGGCAGCTTCATTGAGTCATCACCCTGTCTGCCTACTGCTGTGGGCCGGCATACAATTCTCTCTCGACCTGGTTTGCAACTGGGTCAAGAAATCTCTGTTCGCAGCCAACGGCAACCGAAGCGAGTGCCCGCTCGTAACCCTGAAGTTCTATCAGCGCGGCGCGCGCTTCGGACGATAGGCTCTCGAAAGGGAGGCCGCCAGTGATGGTATCCAATCGCTTTCTCAGATCTGGCTCGATCTTCCGCTCGAAGTTGTAGTCAAATCCCGCGGCGCGCAGGCAATCGGCAAACTCCGCATTGGCAGCGATCATGCGCGGATCCTGCTCGACCAGCGCGTCGAAGGGATTGAGGTAGGTGACGCTGAACTGCTCGGCGCTGAAGACCTGCTCGATGGCGGAACGAGTGCAGCCACCGGTGCGGGAGAAATCCTCCGTTTCGAGCGCGACCGCAAAGGTTGCATCGGGGTGCTCGCCAAAGAGCGTATGACTGTAGGCCACCTGGTCGGCAGAGGACAGGCTTTGGAAGATGCGCACATTCTGATCGCCCAAGCCTATTTTGGCCGGAGTGGAAACGTCAGAAATCTGTGGGGCGAGACCGGTGTACAAGGTCGAAATGCCGTATCCGTATTGTTCAATGAACTGTCTCTCACCCATTTCCGGCAGCGATTTGTCGGCCACCATGCCCCTGCGGACCGTGTTGTAATCAGCCGCGATATATTCGAACCCGGCTTCCCTCATACATTGACTGATGATTGCTTCGACGGCTTCGATATTGGTTACGAGTTCATCTTTTGTCATGCCGAACTCTTCCTTTCCGGGGATGGCACCCTGGCCTGTGCCCGAGGACCTCGAGTTGCCACCACATGCAGCCAGCAGGATGACTATAAGGATGCATAAGACCAACAGGCTTGTCCTATGGCGTGAAGACTTGGTCTTCGCGGCTTTAATTTTGTGTGAAATAGATTTGAATTGCATCAGGTTTTTTCCTTCACGTAAACGGATTCTTCGTAAACTCTCCGCCATAATTGTAGCGGAGAATGATGAAGAATAGATGAAGTCTTATTCAGATTGGCAACAGAGAATTTGCATGGTCGAACGCGGCACAGACGATGCTGAGTAGTCGAAGGAATTTCCTGAGTTTAGTCACTCACCTTACGCAGTTTATGCTCCCGCAGGGTCTGTGACCCTGCGATGTAACGTTCTAAACACGGCGGTCACAGACCGCCTTTGAGCGAGGGTGCGTAAGGTGAGTTTAGTCATTAATAGACAAGCGGTAAAATAATTTGAACGATGTTCCCAGGTGGTTGAGTCTATTCGGTTCACAAAATCCAATATACGGAGGTCGTTTATGGGCAATGATATGACTCGATTGCGAATACTGATCACAGGGATTAACGGGCGTATTGGCAGGGTTCTCCGTTGAAGGGTTTGAACCTAATCTATATTTGCACACCCAATCAGAGCCACCGAAAATCTCGACACAGGATCCCATCCGACCAGATAGCGAATATGGTGTGAGCAAAGCCTTTGGCGAAGCCGTGGCGCGTTACTATTGCGCACGTTGGAGCATTGAGGCGATCTGCTTGAGGATCGGTGCAGTCTTATCGAACGATGATCCCACCCATGATGCGCGCCTCAGAAAAGTCTGGCTTAGTCATCGCGACCTGGTGCAACTGGTGGAAAAGAGCCTGACCGCGAATGTGACCTTTGGGATTTATTATGGCGTTTCCAACAACAAGGGCGCGTTCTGGGACATTACAAATGCCCGAACTGAATTAGGCTATGAGCCTGTGGATGATGCTTCAACTCTTTGACACTGTGTTCATTCTGACATCAAGCGTTATGTAAAAAAACCGCATAACAATCACGGACGATACACAACCTTCCAAAGGTGTACTGCTCCGTTGGCTCCGCCACTGGCGAGCAGCCCACCATCAGGAGAAAGCGCCATAACACCGTTCCCGCCCGGAGGCGTCGCTTCGAACAGTGGTTGATAATCCACGGTGGCGTAGACTCGCAGCGTCCCATCATGCGAGGCGGCGATCAAGGACGAACCATCCACAGAGAATATCACGCTCTCCACGACATCGGGAAAATGTCTAAGCTTATCGATCAATCTCCCATTGGAAAGGTTCCACAGCCACACCGCTCCCTCTGTACATTCATCGTTCAAAGTGTTTTGGCAAGTCGCGGTTGTTACAGTGGAACCGTCGGGTGAGACGGCTGCATCCAAAACCTGATGCGGATGGTTGAGGGTGAATAAGGAAGTGCCATCACTGGTCCTCCATATTTGGACGTTGCGCGAGGTCCCGCCGCCGATCAGGAACCTGCCATCCGGCGAATAAGCCATAGCAGTGATATTCCAATACTCCGGGAATTTCAATAAAGGATTCCAGGAGTCCACAAAAAAGGTCCAGATGGCAGCGTTCTGTAGATCGCCCAGCGGCTGATCGACTCCACCTACAGCCAGAATCTGACCATCGGGCGAAAAGCTTACACTGACAACTTCCCCGGGCAAATCCAGCGACTGGTGCAGAGTTCCGTTCTGCCAATCCCAGATCTTCGCCGTCGCATCGCTCGAGACCGAGACAAGCATCTGACCATCGGGCGAGAATGCCACGTCCCAGACGATGCCCGTGTGCCCATCCAATCTGCCGATGGACTGACCGCTCGCCACATCCCGTAAGCGGATGGTGAAATCTTCGTTGTTGCCAGCCGCCGTGGCAAGGACCGCACTATCCGGTGTGAACGCTGCACTGCGCAAAACCTCCCCTTCCCCAATGTTCATGAAAATCTCAAGCATGTAAAGCGTATTGTCTCTAATCGATATGAGTGTAGGAGTAATAGTGGGAGGGATAAGAGTAAATGGAATCAGTGTCTGCGTGGCGGCGGGAGGAAGAGATGATTCGGTCGGCGGAGGGGTAGGAGTAGATAAAACTTCAACTGAAAAGATACAGGCGTTAAGGGACAGCGCCGTCAACACGAAACTGCTAATCAGTCGTAACCATCTATGCCTTCTCATTGCAATCTCCCATTCTGCCATCACCTGGTGACCTATTCATTGGCTATGGACGGAGCGATTATAAACGTGAGGGGAATAATCGTCAGTATTCTAAACATGTCAGCAGTTGCTCCCTGCGCCGCGCGTAGCGTACGGCGCAGGATTTACCTGAAAACGCCGCCGCCTTGCCGGAGGTGCCGAAGGTGGACGGCGGCTTGAGCTTAGGTTCTGACAACCTTTGTGTGCACATGTGTGAATCGTTTTGTCTTTCAAACTTTCTATAGACATCATTCTTTTGGCGTTCCCAATATTTCCCAGTTCTTTTCTTTTGCCAGTTTATGTAATTTCTTATCAGGATACACTGCTACAGGATGACCAACCAGCTCTAACATATTTCTATCCGTGAACGAATCACCGTATGCGTAACTTGAAGACCAATCCACATCCACACTGCGAGTAGACAGCAGCTCACGTATCTTCTCGGCTTTTGCAATCCCTGTGATTAACGGCGGGATGATTTTGCCTGTATATCGTTCATTCTGAACCTCAACCTCAGTACCGATCAAATCAGGGACTCCGAAGTGTTTGCCAATGATGTCAAGACAGGGTGTGAACGATCCTGAAGTGATTATGACTAGATGACCTTGTGCCTGATGTTCCTTCAACCTGTTTACTACATCTGCGCGTTTGGCAGGCAAAAGATATTCGTTCACGACCCAATTGAACAGCGACGCACCATCTTTCAAATTCAATCCTTTGAAAAAATTTGTCAATCCTGCAATGAGGGTGTGCTGAAATGCTTCTGGTTTTATTAGCCCCAATTTGTTCAAAAAATAACCTGGCATGAGGGATGCATAATAAAGCCTTGCTCGGCCAGGGCGTCCATGCATCTCTTCATATTTCATCATGCCCCAACCCATCTGGTTGGAATAAAGTGTGCCATCGCTATCGAATAATGCAACGATCATCGCAACCTCTTGTTTGTAATGTTATCACGGACGTATATCTGTATCAGTGCTTTTATAACAAAAATCCCTTCACTAAAGAAGGGACTTCTCACATTATTTATTAGGTTGGTGTCGCTGTCGGTGTTGCTGAGGGAGTGGGAGTGGCTGTTGCACCAGATGACGTACTGGTGCCTGTGGATGTGGCTGCTGTGCCTCCCACCACGACTAGCACATAGACCTGATCACCAAAGAATTGCCCAGCCGCAGTTGACATACGCCAGTAACCTTGAACTGCACCTGACTTGTTCGTTGGTGCCGTCATGGGTACTGATACGTTGAATTCGGTGCCAGCTGCAACCGAGGCAGCAAGTGTTTGCGTTGTGCCTCCCATCGCGTCGCCGCTGACAAAGGCAAATTTAAATCCGGCATCCCACACGCAAGTTCCAGTATTTCTGACCCTCCATGTTTTTGTAAATGTCTGTCCCGGCGTCACGGCTGTGTTATCGGGAATCGTCACATCACTCACAAACGCGAGACCGTAACAACCAGTCGTCGGAGCGATAGTAGGTCCACTGACAAATGGAGTTCCAGCTGTGCTGGTGGCGAGAGGCGGGAAAGTAGGTGCGGGCGTCAGTGTGGGAATCGGTGTATCAGATGGCGCGGCAAGCGCGGTCAGTGTGAGAGCCGAGGAGAATGTCGCGACCGCCTCGGTTCTAATCTGATCTGGATTTAGAGTGGGTGTCAGCTCAGCCGGCGTTGCTCCACATGCTGTCAACAACAAGATACTTATCATGACCAATGATTGCACACCGGTCATTAATCGAAATTTAAGCATTAGCACTCCTTTCAAAGAGAGACGATATTTTACTTGTATTTTTCCCAATGATTAACGAATGCATACCCTACAATGTTCCTATTCTCACCATGCTATAATCTAGCCGCTTATGATTTACCTGGACTATTCAGCAACAACCCCAGTGGATTCGCGCGTTGTAGACGCGATGTCACCTTTTTTTTCCGCTTCATTCGGGAACCCTTCATCTGTCCACCGTTATGGACAGGTTGCCGAATCTGCCATCGATTCCGCGCGTGAGGGGGTGGCATCTATTTTGAATTGCAAACCTAATGAAATCATTTTCACATCCTGCGGATCTGAATCAGATAACCTCGCGATCCGCGGCGCGGCGTATGCTATGCGTGAAAAGAC
>JAKEFL010000267.1 GCA_022616105.1 Anaerolineae bacterium
GGAGATTGCTTCGTCGGGCTGGGTTTCGATACGGCGGAGGAACGCCACCTACTCAACCACCAGCCCTCCTCGCAATGACGGAAAGATTGTATTTTCAATGTTAAGCACTCTTGATTGATTTTTCTTCGAGTTATGAGAATTGCCCAAATTATAATCACCCTGAGATCAATAAACTGATGGTTTTATGGAAATGCAATGAGGATGCTCACGCCCCCGAACACATTTCACTCATCCGAAGAACTATGGCAAAAGGGAATGTATGTGAAATTGCATGTCTACCAGCAACACGGATTGATGGATTCGCGATACATAATCTTCCGCGTCTTTGCCGGGCGCGGTGAGTTGTGCCAAGCTGGGGTCGATGTATTCTGTATTGCCAATAATCAGGGCGAATTTTCCGCTCATATTTCTACGTGCCCTTATTAGCCAATAACTGCCGAGCCATGACATAACCGCCGATCCCCCAGCCGATGGCTGTGCCGATCGCCCATGCTAACCCTTGATCGTCCATGTAGAGAGTTTCAATTAAGATTGTCTTGGAGATAATCCAAACTATTGCACCCCCGATAGCCCAGGCAAGTAGGATCGTGGCAATTCCCTGCCAATGATCACGGAGATAATCCATGCCCAGAGTCCCCGCCAAACCGAAGATTGCGAAGAAAGCCATGCCGATCGCTGCCGCGACAGTTCCACCGGAAATCTGCCATCCAATAAACCAGCCAATTACCCCCCCGATTGCCCAGGCAAGTACGATTCGAAATGTGGATGTTTGATCCCGAATTACTTTTTCAGCTCGCAGGATGAGCGCCGTTACGAGTCCCCCGCCTGCTCCGCCAAGGACTCCTGCAATTAACTCCCCTCCGGCACCATCGAACTCGCTCCAAAGATAACCGGCGAATAATCCGCTGATCCCCCATCCCAAGGTAAACCATGCAACCAGCGGACTTGTTGACCTCGATGGCTGCGATTTCCCAGATTCGAAGGTTTCGGCGTCCTGCGCCGCTCTTTCGTAGATAATGCGTTGCGCCTCTTTTGTAATTATTTCTGGTTGATCGTTTTTTGCCGGTTTCTCCGCCTCCCGAATGGATTCCAAAGCCTGCCGCGCCGCATAAGAAACCTGGCGGCTATCATCGTTCTCGGCGATACGTTCCAAGACTTCCTGTGCCGAACGAGCCATGCCGAGATTTTTGCCGTTCAACAACTTGATCAACTGTTGCACGGCTCCCATGCGAACATCCGAGAACGGATTTTCGATGGAGTCGAGCAATGGCGCGGGCAACAGCACGGACTTAATCTCTTCCATGCGCATGTTTTGACGCAGGACAATTTCTCCCTGCTGTTTGCTCGAAAATTTCGATGGGGATTGTTTGGGTGTGGCAAGTTTTACCTTCTCATAGGCGTAATCATATAATTCGTCTACTGTGATTCGCCCATCTCCATCCAAATCTGCTTCACCTTCCAACCCCTCAATTAAAAAATGAGTGAAAAGAGAATTATCGGTTTCGCCGATGACTTTGTCACCTTCCCAGGCATATTGCGTTGAATCGCTGGCAGTCAGGATGATGCGTCCGTACCCTGCTTCGAATGCGGATGCGGTTCCAAGGCTAACGCCTGTAGCTGCTTTCGTTCCCTGTGTGAACGCGCCGCTGTTGCAACAATCCAAAATCAAAACCTGCCGCCTCGAGCGGCTTTGATCCATGGCTTCGCGGATAAAGTCAGACTTTATAGCTGTTGAGCGCAGTCGAGCGCGGTTAGTATTTTTGACAGCAAGATAGAGCGACCCATATTCGTCACGGACACCATGCCCGGAAAAATACAATACAAGCAAATCATCCGGTTTTCTATTAGATAGGAAATAATCGATTGCTTCACCAACTTTGGAAGAGTTTTCATTGATAAGCACAACGACATCGTCAAACGCGCAAATTTCCGGTGAATCAAGCACCCGCCCAAATTCCTTTGCATCCCTGCCGGGAGCACTCAATTGAGCCAGACCTGGATCAGTATATTCTGTATTTGCAATGATCAGAGCGAGCCTTGCACTCATTTTCTCTTATCTTTCTGCTTTACAAGTGATCCAATAATAATTACAAGTTATCTCAAAATGCTATGTCACTCTGAGGGAGCGGTTGCTGCGACCGACACTTGCACCGCACTGCGTTCGGTGCAGTGCAGGTGAGAGTCTCATGTTTCGAGAGTAGAGACCCTTCGCGGAGTTTATCCTGAGCGAGCAAGAGATTCTTCGCTTCGCTCAGAATGACAAGCGAAGGGCTCAGGGTGACATTTTTGAGATGAGAACTAAGATTTTTTATTGGGATAACTTGATATGGCCTCAATTAATCGATCCATATCTCGATGAAAGTCAGGATCGGATCGAATGGGTATACCATTTCGATAAACAAGTTTCTGTAAACTAGGTGGCAATTTTCTTTCGGAAGGCATTGAGGCTCCACCGACTAAAAGCGGAATAACAGGGATGTTTCTTTCAAGTGCAGACTCAACCTCAATTCTTACGAAATCACTGGGATCTTGGAGACGTTTTCTTCCCCGAGAGTCGGTTATTTCTAACCATTGATTTCCGATAACGACTAGAAAAACCTGACACCTGCTTACTGCTTTATCTAAATACTTCTTAAAATCAATCCCCGCTGGGATTGAATCGACATCCTTGAATATTGCTGATTCACCGAAATGCCCTATCAGGCGATCGTAGATGCGCCCAGTAATATCGGCACTGTCTGCTCTACGATATGAAATGAAAATCCTGGATGATCTGGTAGTTTTGCTTTTTGCTTGAACTGGTCCTAATTTATCAGTGTCTTTCCTGGTTTTTCGTTCGGCTGCCTCTTTTTTCTGCGTGAGTCGTTTTTCTTTTTTGGTGAAGTGTTCAGCTTCGGGTGAAGCAAGCAGTTTTCTTAATTCTTCTGGTGAGCCTTCGAACTCAAACTCCTTGCTCTTGAATTTTACAGTACGTCCCTGTCCACGGGTAGACCATGCTTGAACTAATGCTATGACGGCGGGGAGGACACCAGGTAACGCATCAAGCACGATAGAACCGATTGTTACAGCGTCGCCTTTTGAACCTTTCGGTGCGAGTCCACCTTTTGCCAGTTCTGCTGATTCGACATCTGTGCCCCGTAATTCCAGGAGCAATTGACGCGTCATGCGATCAATCTCGTCTTCTGTAGCATCACTGGCTGAGACTTCGATATTTAGTTGAATGGGATCTGAACTATCCATAAGGGTTTATTCTCTCTTTCTAACCCGTCGGATTCATAAAGAAAAGCTCATTGGCAATTTTTGATATGCCGATGAATCTATTATAAGCCTGTGAATGGGGGAGTGCCAGAGTACATCAGATTATTTTGCGCTGCTAAACCTGATTTTATTGAAATTATCAATTTGGATCGTACCCTGATTGCCTCCAATCCAGAGTGTCCACGTCAGCCCGGCCCAGGTTTCATCGAATTGTTCCCGATAGATAAGTGTTTCCGATGAATTGGATGGCTCCCAAATGACTTCCAGAAATTCACCATCTGGCAAAATCGCTATTAATAACGAATAGGTCCTGCCTGGCTCGAGTGTCAAATTACCTGATAAATTCGCTCCTCCCTGATCGTTCTTACCCGCATATTTATTCAACTCAGCATGATCGCCCCCGATATAAACACCGAATCGCCTGTATCCGTCAGTATCCCATGTGCCATGCTCCAAGAAAATTTCAGAAAGAGAGTCTGTTGAGTAATTAAAATCTATCACGACACCCTGATTTTCTCCAAATTCTCCGTTACGAGAAACAAAATTCCAATCTTCGTTCCCAATGATTTCCAGAACGCCATTCTCAATTGTTCCAGCGTAAAGGTCCCATCCACTCCCAAGTGGATCGTCAAAGGTGTCAATGTTGAGTACTTGTACATCATTTAGGTATTGCGAAAGTTGATCTGGCGCAGTATCGTTTCTTATGAAACTCCCTGAAATGATTAGCCCAGCGACAAATACAAGCCCGATCAAAACGGACAACCCTGGCAGGGCAAATTTCTTCAGATCCTCCTGCATGATCTTGACTGGTTTTCTTTCCTTCTGTTCTATTTCCTTGCTGACCGCCGTGATGCCAAGATGATCCTTCAGGGCATCGGCGAGTTCATCCAATCCGTTGTTATAGTTTTTACGCAAATCCACCCACTGATGGTTGGAAAGCCTCAGAGGGATGGAATCATCTTCATCGCCGCGAATCAAGACAGGGAAAACATACTTGTCATTTTGCTCTGCAAAACTGATTTCCCGTCGCACCCATTCGGAGTTGTTGGACTCAGGGGAAAGCAGCACAATGATCCCAGCCGCGCCGCGAATGGCGCGCTCGATCTCCCGTTCCCAGGCAGGGGTGCCGGGCACGAGATTCTCTATATCCACCCACAGGTGGATGCCCCGTGCGCGTAATTGTTTGATGATATTCTGTTTCTGGGCTGTATCTGTACGGCTGTAGCTAATAAAGAAGTGGCGGCCAGATGAAGTGCTCATTTTGGTATCCCCGCATTATAGGTTAAAAATAAGTTTAGGTAAACAAAAAAGGACTTCCAGGCTTTTATTGCCTTAAAGTCCTTTTTGTTTTGAATAACTTCTACAAATCATCTTAAAAATGTCACCCTGAGCGTTAGCGACACTTGCACCGCACTGCGTTTGGTGCAGTGCAGGTGAGGGTCTCTACCTCGTAAATGCGAGACTCTTCAGTCGCAACAACCGCTCCCTCAGAGTGACATGATATTTTTGAGATAAGTTCTATTACAGTTCTGTAGGATGCGGGGGGTATTCGGGCGCCGAGCGCCGAAACTCGTAATTTTTTATCACTGCATCAATGACAGTCTTTTGATGATCAGTCACAAGTTTAAACTGCAAACCGATATTGAAGTACTCCGGGCTGACATCTTTATGACAATATGCAACGCGCACTGGCAGCGCAACGCGTGTTGCCTTGATCTTGGGCAGCTCCGGGAGTTGAATGGATATTGTCAGGGTTGTGTCCACTTCCATAGGGTCCTCCCCGATCACCATCGCGCCCATTTGAGTGAGATCACCCAGGTAGCCGATCAGTTTGCCGTTATACAAGTCAAACACCTGTGAATAGGACATCAAATCCTTGCGTGGATGTTTACGTCGTTCGTGCATTTATGCCTCCGAATAAAGTGTACAAAGTGTACTAGATTTGGTGACCAAATTAATTGCACTGCCATCTTAAAATCTTCCCAGGCTTGGGATAACTATGGTTAAATCGGCGCCATGCGCTGGATATATCTTTCTCCCCATCTCGATGACGCTGTGCTCTCTGCGGGCGGTTTAATCTACGATCAGACCCGGTCTGGCATCCCTGTTGAAATTTGGACATTCATGTGCGGGTATCCACCAGAAGGCGAATTTTCACCGATCGCGCAAATGCTCCATGACCAGTGGGGGTTTTCATCTGCAGAGGAAGCGGTTCGCGAGCGGCGTGTGGAAGATAAAAACGCTGCGGCAATCCTCAGTGCAATGACCGTCCATTTTGACTTTCTGGATTGTATTTATCGTCGCGGATCGAGTGGCGAATGGCTCTATTCTGAGGTTTTCGTACCTCCTCAGCAGGAGGATGCGGACCTTCCTGCCCAAATTGCCGAAACGATCTCTGCCCGTCTCAACCCGGATGATGTGCTGGTCTGCCAACTATCGGTCGGTTCTCACGTGGACCATGTCCTTGTGCGGCAGGCTGCGGAACTTTTGGGAAGACCTCTCCGTTATGATATTGATGTCCCCTATATTTTCTATAAACCGCAGGAATTGGAGCCGAAATCGGCCGGGATGAAGGAATCCGTTCATTCGGTCACGGAATCAGGCCTAAAGTCCTGGCAGGAGGCGGTTTTGGCGTACAAATCCCAAATCCCTACGCTGGGTGCCGTATTCGACACCCCAGAAAAGGTCCATGAATCCATCCAAACATACTGGTTTGAGCGTAAAGGCGTCCGTTTGTTCCACACCAGCTAAAGGGGTAGGGATTCCCCTATCCTCTCTTGTATTCGTTTTGAAATCGTGATATATTAAGCGCGCCTGACGGGAAGAAAAGCAGGTTTTACCCATTTGCATGGCGCCTTTGCGCCATGCAATATTCTTATAGTAGGAAAATAAACATGCCGAACAATTTTTTGACCAAAGAAGGTTATCAGAAGCTACAGGAGGAGTTGGATTATTTACGCACTGCCAAGAGGCAGGAAGTTGCCAACCGCTTGCATGAAGCCATGGAGGGTGGGGAACTGATTGAGAACGCGGAATATGAAGCTGCAAAAAATGAGCAGGCTTTTGTGGAGGGCCGTATTCAGGAACTAGATGTTCTGCTTGCAACTGCAAAGATCATAGACAACGGCAAGAACAAAAGTGACATCGTTCAGATCGGCTCAAAGGCAACCATCAAGGAAGGCAACTTTGAACCCGAAACCTTTACCATTGTGGGTGCAGCTGAAGCCAACCCGCGTGATGGCAAGATCTCGAATGAGTCACCCATTGGCAAAGCCATTCTTAATCACAAGGCCGGTGACACAGTAAAAGTGGAAACCCCAGGCGGCACATATAATGTTAAAATCCTGAAAGTCGGTTAGACACAGGAGCGTAACTTCATACCCTGCGCGCCTGCAACGCGCGGGGTTTTCTTTTATCCCCATCCATCCTCACCCGCCCCTGCCTTTGGCGGGGCACCCTCTCCCTCCTTCCCCCAATTTGGGGGAAGGAGGGAGAGGGATGGGGTGAGGGTGGTAGAGGGCAGGAACACATGGCAGAATACACTTCACTCGAAAAAATACGCCTGCAAAAACTTGAAGAACTTCGCGCGGAGGGGATAGAAGCTTACCCTACGCGCGCAAAACGCACACATACCAGCGCGGAAGCGATTGCTGCATTTGAAGCTGCCGAGAGCGAAGGTGCTTCGTCTGGCTCCACGCCGCAAGTGCAGGTCACTTTGGCTGGCCGCATCCGTGCCATACGTGTGATGGGCAAGATCTCATTTGCTCACATTGAAGATGGTAACGGAAAAATTCAATTATTTTTTCGCGCCAACGAAATTGGAAAAGAACGCCTCGATTTCTTCAACAAGATGTTTGATATCGGTGACTTCATTCAAGCGGAAGGTGACATGTTCCGCACGAAGACTGGGGAAATCACGCTTCATGTCCACGACTTTAGGCTGCTCGCCAAATCCGTCAGCCCTCTCCCCGCTGCAAAAGATGAAACGCTGGAAGATGGCACTATCGTCCGCCACGCCGCGTTGGGGGACCCAGAGCTCCGCGCGCGACAGCGTTATGCTGATCTGGCAGTGAATCCAGATGTGCGTGAGATATTCCGCAAGCGCGCTGCGATCATCAAGGCATTGCGGACCTTCCTCGATAGTAAAGGCTTTCTCGAAGTCGAGACTCCCATCCTGCAACCGTTATATGGAGGCGCGGCCGCGCGGCCGTTTGAGACACATCACAATGAACTTGAGCAGGATATGTATTTGCGTATTTCATTTGAGCTATATCTCAAGCGATTGCTGGTAGGGAATCTGGAAAAGGTTTACGAGATCGGGCGGGACTTCCGCAATGAAGGTGTTTCGTTTAAACATAACCCCGAGTTCACGCAGCTGGAATTCTATTGGGCATATGCAGATTATTTGCAAGTGATGGCGCTCACCGAGCAAATGGTCTCGTTCACTGCGCAAGAGGTGTTAGGAACTCAAAAAATTTCATACAAAAGCCATGAAATTGACCTCACGCCTCCATGGAAACGGCTTGAAATGCGTGATGGTATTCTCGAAACATCCGGAATTGATATTGATGAACATAAGACTGCCGAATCCCTGTTCAATGCAATCAAGGCGAAACACCCGAACAAAACACCTGACCCCAAAGCGACGCGCGGCAAGTTGATTGATTACCTGCTCTCCGAATTTCTCGAACCGAGGCTTATTCAGCCAACGTTCCTGTATAACTATCCACGCGATATTTCTCCGCTGGCAAAGTCGCTCCCCGGTAATCCAATGACTGTAGAACGCTTCGAGGCTTATACAGCAGGCTTTGAATTATGCAATGCCTTCACTGAATTGAATGATCCGCTCGATCAGGAGCAACGCTTTATCGAAATGGGACGCGACTACGAAGCGGATGATGCAGAGAAGCATCCATTGGATGAGGACTATCTGCGTGCTATGCGCTATGGCATGCCACCCAACGGCGGCTTCGGCATGGGCGTGGACCGGCTCACAATGCTGCTGTTGGATAAACATTCCATTCGCGAAGTATTGCTCTTCCCTGCCTTGAGGAAGGAAGAATAGTTCTCCCGCTTTTAACGAGAGAGCCCAAAGTCTTAGCCACAGATTTCACGAATTCACACGGAATTTAAAAACAAATTCGTGAAAATCCGTGGAATTCGTGGCAAAGAATTTGCTTTGCATCATACACGCTGCGCAAAGTACGCAGAAGCCGCTCAATACGGGAAAGCCAGAAGAATAAATTGCTATATTTTCACAAAGGAGTCCACCATGCCTGGTTTACAACCTGATCACGTTCAAAAGATTCACGAGTTGATCCATGCGAAGCAAATTATCCAAGCCATCCAGTTATATCGTGAGGTTACTGGGGTCAGTCTTGCGGAGGCAAAGGAATCTGTCGAAGAGATGGCGCGGGATGAAGCTGGGAAGCCTCCATCAGGGGTACGGGATTATGATGACCCTGTTATGGAAAGCAAAATTAAATCCCTGCTTGCCAAAGGCAAAAAAATTGACGCGGTGAAAATCTATCGTGAAGAGTATGGCATCGGATTGAAGCAAGCCAAGGACGCGGTAGACCGAATCGAAGCCTCCATGCCCCGCGATTCAGCCACAGCCATGCCATATGAGTCGGCAATCGGTAGGGACCCGTTTGCAGAGGATGATGGAACGAATAGAGGCAGACTTGTCCTCCTTGCCGTCGCGTTGATCATTGCACTATGTGGTGCGGGAGGGTTCATTTTGATATTACTTTCCAACCCATGACGAAGAGCAGGTGGATTCTATATGCAGGGGATACGCTCGCGATCGCCATCCTGACTCTCATCGGCTTTGCCACGCACAAGGAGGCGGACATAGCTTTCCTCCCGCGCATGGCTGCCATATTCCTTCCACTGGTCATCGCGTGGTTTTTGATTTCCCCCTGGCTTGGACTCTTTCAACTGGAAATTGTCTTTAATCCCAAACAGCTCTGGCGACCTGCTTTGGCTATGCTTTTTGTTGCCCCTTTGGCGACAGTCCTGCGCGGTTTCATTCTCAATGCACCGATCATTCCAATCTTTGTTATTGTCCTCGGCGCGACATCCGCGTTAGGAATGATTCTCTGGCGCGGATCGTATTATTTCTTCAATCACAAAAGGGCGAAATGACCCGTCCCTACAATCTTTCCCACCTGCACGGTGCAAGTGTCTTTCTTCTTTCCAGAATTATTCTTCGCGCTCTTCGTAACTTCGCGGTGAATCATTTGCAGTGATAAAATATTCCCAATGAACGAACAAGCCCTCATTCGTGACGCGCAACAAGGCAACCTCGACGCCTTCAATACACTGATCCTGCATTATCAGGATAGCGTGTATAACACCGCGCTGCGTATCCTCGGCGATGAAGATCAGGCAGCCGACGCGGCGCAGGAAGCCTTCATCTCTGCGTTCAAAAGCATCGCATCCTTTCGCGGCGGGTCCTTCAAGGCATGGCTCATGCGCACAGTGACCAATGCCTGCTATGATGAATTGCGCCGCCAAAAGCGACGTCCCACAACACCTCTGGAACCAGATACGGACGACGGTGAAGAGATGGATTCCCCGCGCTGGCTTGCCGACCCGAACATGACTCCCGACCAGAAAGCCGAAGCTGACGAACTCGAACACGCCATTCAGCA
>JAKEFL010000268.1 GCA_022616105.1 Anaerolineae bacterium
AATGGCGCAAATAAAACCAAGAAAATTCGCGTAATTCGCCCATTGGCGCTATTCGCGTTCCAAACGGGTTGATTTGTCAAGCGACTTTGCTACAGCCATAGGGTTATATGAGCGAGTCGTGCAGGAATCGTAAGGTTACATTCAATCTGCGGGTGCGGTCAGGATGTTCGGCTCGTCACCGTTGTATCTGGTCAGAGACGGCCAAATGGAAGCAACCAGCCAGACGCCAAGAATCGTTCCGACTCCCCCGCTAATAATGGCAAACGGAACGCCGAAAAACTGGGCAACTGCACCAGCTTCGACTTCACCGAGTTGCGGTCCACCCATAAAGAAAATCTGATTAATACCGGTCATCCGTCCACGCATGGAATCAGGAGTATTGAGCTGCCTGATCGTGTTCCGAATAATGGTGCTGACCGAATCTGCCGCCCCAGTCAACGCTAGGGCGAGGAAAATTAATGCATACAAACGGGAAAATCCAAAAAGGATTGTTGCCATCCCAAAGACCAGGACTGCTCCAAGCAAAAGCGGACCCTGACGACGAATGTGACTGTATTGGGACGCGATCAACCCAACCAGAACCGCGCCGATGGACTGGGCAGCAGCGAGCCAGCCATATGCCACCTCCCCAACATGGATAACGTTTTGTGCAAAATATGGGAGCAGTGTATTGGCTGATGAAAAGAAAGTGGCAATAAAATCCAGGATCATCGTTGAAAGGATGAGAGGCTGGCGACGAATGAACCGAAGCCCATCGCGGATATCAATCAACGCGGCGCGTAAACCAGCCTGAGATGTGGACTGTTGTTGGGGGACATTTCCTAATGCAATCAAAGCAAAGATAACGCCAAGAAACGTGACTGCATTGATGAAGTAGGCATACTCCTGCCCGAGATAACCAATCACGATTCCGCTCAGCGCGGGACCGACGATTGCTCCCGTATTAAAAGCAATGGACTGCAGCGAGAACGCGCTTGGCAATATATCGCGCGGGATGAGATTCGGTACAAGAGATTGACGCGCGGGCAGGTCGAACGCCATTGCCGCGGCTTGGATCGCAGTCAAAAGATAGATGTGCCAGAGTTGAATATTACCTGAAAGAGTGAGCAAACCAAGCAGCACAGCAACCAGCATGGCAGTTGTTTGAGTGACAAAGAGAATTTTTCTACGATCATAACGATCTGCCACCAACCCACCAACAAGTGAAAAACAAAGAACAGCAGCAAATCGAACACCACCCACAATACTGACCGCAATCGGATCCTTGCTCAACTGGCTGATATGCCAGAATAAAGCCCACTGCTGCATCTGGGTTCCAATCATCGAAACGATCAAGCCGCCCCAGATCAATGCAAAACCGCGATATTTCAACGCGGGAGGAATTCGAATCATCGTTCTCTATCAATCCTTTCCATCCATTAAGAGATAGCAGAAGGTTTTCACCTTCTGCTATACAGATGTTCCATTCTTAAACCTTGCCCGTATTACGTGCCCCAATCCCTCAAATATAGAAAATCATATCCGATCGTACGATTGCTCAACTTGGCAATCGGCGGCATCATGCGCTTGAATTGATTGCGGCGAATGCGCGTGACCACTGAACTTACAAATTTTTCATCAAACCCTTCTTCAACACATTCCTGCTGGCTATAACGTTGATCCACTAGCAGATAAAGCAGCTTGTCAACTTCTTCATAGGTATAGCCGAGTTCGCCTTCGTCAGTCTGCCCTGCCCATAAATCAGCAGACGGGGCTTTGTCAACAATTACAGAAGGAATTCCAAGCGCACGCGAAAGTTGGCGCACTTGTGTTTTATACAAATCTCCGATCGGGTTGAGCGCAGAAGCCATATCGCCCCATAAAGTGCTATAGCCCAGCAAAATCTCGGTTTTGTTACTCGTACCAATCACCAAACCCTTGAATACTTCGGATTGATCGTACAAAACGATCATCCTCGACCGCGCCATGATATTGCCTTTGCGCTGTTTCGAGATCTGCGGATCGCGCTCAATTAACAGCTCGACCATTCCAGTGATCTCAATCGTCTCACTCTGAACATTGAACTGGTCGATCAACATTTGGGCATGTTCCAGCGAATCAGCCGACGAGGATTGATAAGGCATCCGCACAGCCAGCACGTTTTCCGCGCCAAGTGCTTCGACAGCCAGCACAAACGAGAGAGCAGAATCAACACCCCCAGAGAGCCCAATTACCGCGCGTGCATAACCCACACGCGTTACTTCGCTCTTGAGAAAACCTGTCAGAATCTGACGGGCGACATCTGTGTTTATCGTTAAATCAACCACGAGATAATATCCTATCCAATTCTTTTTGCACAAGTGCTGTCCGCTCATCTCGAAGTAAAGGTAAACGTGCACGCGAACGGCGGAGTTGGTTCAAGTCCAATTCTGCAATGGTCATTGCCTCTTCAAAATAAGGACCATGTGCAATTAATTCACCGTTCGGGTCATTGACTGTTGCCCCACCCCAGAACAGCAGACCATCTTCAAATCCGACACGATTGCAGTGCGCCACAAAAGATGTGAACATGCTCGCATAAGCCTTGCTCACTCGCTCCACCCATCTTGCCGACTCAAGTTTTTCCTTATCGTTCAAGCCGCGTCCCGGCGAAGCGGATGAAAACAACATAATATCCGCGCCATCTAGCCAGAGCAGGTACGGAGGGGAGGCATGCCAGAAATCTTCGCAGATCAACAAGCCGACGCGTCCAAAGCGCGTGTCAAATGAGCGGATCGAATCACCCCAGGCAAAGAAACGTCCCTCGTCAAATAAGCCATAGGTCGGCAGATATACTTTATGATGAACATGAAGAACGCGTCCGCCTGAGAGATAGGCAGAGGCAATGTAGAAACGATGGCGATCGTCTTCGTCCACGAATCCGATCACCAGATCCAGATCGCGACTCGCTTTGAGAAGATGTTTGAAAATGGGGTCATCTTCCGTCGGCCGATGGGCGACTGTGGCTACCAAATCCTGAAGCACATATCCCGTTAAAGACAGTTCGGGAAAAATCAGGAGGTCAGATTTTTGGGATTTGGCTTGCTTGATGTAATCAAGATGCTTTTCGAGATTGGATTCGACATCCCCCAGTTTGGTCGCGATTTGTGCAAGAGCAAGGTTGAGTTTCATTGTAGGAATCTTACCACCAAACATTCGCTCTTAAACATGCGAAATGGAACCTGTCCCAAAAAATGCCCGCACCATCCGTCATTGCGAGGAGGGCGCAGCCCGACGAAGCAATCGCCAACATTGTTGCAAAACCCGATTTTCTTGGAGATTGCTTCGCTGCTTCGCGGCTCGCAATGACGAGAATTCTAATCTCTACCTTCCAGCAGATGATGCAATCCTTTTGGTTTCTCACCCAGAAGATGCCGGATTATTTTCTCAATATTACGTTCGAGTGAGGTCTCGGTTTTCATCGAATTCAGATAGCGCAGCATTTCCTTCTGGCGGGAAGGTGTAAGTTTTTCAAAGGCCGCCTTTGCCTCCTTATTTTTTGATAAAGCTTGAACAAACTTTGGGGGGTTCTTTTCTATGCGCGGCACAGGATCAAATTCAATTTTAATATGAGCCTGATCTCCCACATCGACTCCTGCAGCCTGGCGCATCTCACCATTGATATACAACCGCCATGCGCCTTGATATTTCACCAGTGTTTGGATAAATCTTTTCCTGTTTATTGTGCCGCGCACGGGAATGGGTCCCTTGGTTTTGCCTGCCTGTTTGAACAATCCATCCAATACATCTTCTGGCAAACTCACATAGGGATTAATGCCGATTTTAGCGATCGTTGCAGAGAACGACTTCAAATTCCTTATAGCCATATCTCCAGATCCACGTCCCATTCCTCGACAATAGATCTGAGCTTAAATGACTTCGAAGTGATCGCCGTTGATGACAAGGGCCTGCGCATCGGTAATAGGCTGGGTGGTGTAACCTTCTGCCTTGAGCGCTTCGCCCGCTTCGCGGCAGCCCGCACCGTACTCTTTATTATCAATGTGAGGAATCGGCACGATTTGAGTCAAGTTGAGGCCGTCCCAGATCACTTCCTCGGCCTCGTTGGGGTCATCTTGATTGTCAAAGAAACGCAGCGTCGGGCCAGCGACCACCCCTCCCGCACTAGCCCCTGAGTACACCTTTCCCTGCTTGACGAGGTCAGTGATGATCTCGTCGGCCCCGGTCACTTTCAGGAGCCATCGCAGATAGAAGGGGTTGCCGCCTGCGAACAAGAACACATCTTTGCTCTCGAGCTTCTGGCGCAGGGCTTCGCGATCCTGTAGATTCTTCCAATTACGCAAATCGACCAGCTCTACATCCCAGCCTTTAGCGCGGAGTTCCTCGCGGCCTTTGATCAGGGACTCTTCATCATCGTAGACATCGTAGGCGTTCTCGATGTAGGCGATTTTAATCTCGGCGATCGGCTTGCCGCCCAGCGCAGCAAGTACCTTGACCTGGTGAGGTGTTGAAACAGGAAAAGATGAAAGGAGTAGTTTCATACTTCATGATTAACTAAAGAATTCTTTTATACGAGTGCTATTACTTGTGGCGGGAACTCGTGAGCTGAGGCTTCCATTGGAACGACTAACGCTTTGTCGGCAAATTTCTACTCTTGAGGCTGTTGAACAACATCAACGACCATCCCGTTTGGATCACGGAGCATAAAGTGACGTTGTCCCCATTCTTCGGTTTTAATATCGTATATAATTTTCAGTCCGGTTGCTTTAACATTTTTATATTCCTCATCAACGTCTGCTACTTCAAATGAAAGCACCACCCCACTTCCCTCATACGCGTTTTGAAGGTAATCGGGCTGCGAGGGATGCCCGTCGATCAACAAACCAATTTCCAGTCCTTTCGGAGAAGAAAGTTGGATATACCAATCTGATTCAAAAGTAAGAGAGCAATTTAGAAGAGAAACATAAAATTGCTTTGACTCTTCAAGCTGTTTCGTGATGATAACAGGAAAGAATTTGTTTGGGCTGATAGGGTTTTTCATAAACATTATTGCTTAAGTTACGTTATTTTAGCGTTTACGCAAAACAAATGACAGTTTGATGCGATCACCGATTTCGACATTTTCTAATTTTCTGACTTTTGCGGGAAGTGGAATGAACTGCGTCCCATCGCCCATAGGCATGAGCGACGTATTCCAAATTGACGTGCCAAGGGTTGCAGTGATCGCTACCAATCCGCGATCTGCCAGATGCTTTGTATCGTCAGTATACTTCTTCGGCACATCTACATATATCCAAGGATTATCAACTTGAAATATTTTTACTTCGCCGCTAACTGGAAAATGTTTGGAATTTTTCATAAGTTCATTTCAATAAAGCTTCAACAGAAACGCTAAGTGCCTTTGCGATTTTGGCTATAACCTGAACACTCGGCTTTTGCACAAAATCGCCCTAAATTTTGGTAAGAGTAGTGTGTTTAACACCCGCTTTTGGACTTTCTGAATTCAAAACGGCTTGATTTTTTTGGTGCAAAACGGCAGGCGAGCCATTTCCTAACTGGCGGAGAGGGAGGGATTCGAACCCTCGGTGGCCACGAGGACCACAACGGTTTTCGAGACCGTCCCATTCAACCACTCTGGCACCTCTCCATGGATGGGATACTGCGGCGAGATTATATCTCAATTTTCCGCGCTTCGACTACGGCGCAAAGAGCGCGCCTCCGCTCAACGCGAACTATATTTCCGCGCTCGAATGTAGTTCGGGGTAGTATACCTCGCGCATATTTTTTTCATTCAATTTTTCTGTCAATGCAGCTGCAGGCATTGCTTCGCCATGCACAAGGAAAATCTTCTTCACAGTATCTTTGACATTCACTGCATATCTGGTCAATAGATCCTGCCCTGCGTGACCTGATAGCCCGCCGATCGTCGCGATCTCCGCCATCACAGTATAAGGCTCGCCGAAGATTTTTATATGTTTTTCACGGTCTGCAAGACGGCGGCCTAACGTATGTGGAGCCTGCCATGAAACGATGCAAACCGTATTTTTTGGATTCTCGATATTGTTACGAAGATGATGCAGGATGCGCCCCGTCTCTGCCATCCCCGAAGCAGAAATAATGACCATTGGATCTTTTCGCAAATTCAATGCTTTGGATTCTTCAACAGACTGAACATAAGTAAGGAGTTTAAAATCCAGGGCAGGGTGACTAGCCTGCTGAACAAACCAGCGCGTCTCGTCGTCAAAATATTCAGGATGCCTTTTGAATATCTGCGAAGCATTGACTGCCAGAGGGCTATCCACGAAAACAGGCGCGGGCGGCACATCATTCGTAAACATCATCATATTCAGATGATAGATCAACTCCTGGGTCCTCCCCACTGCGAACGCGGGAATGATCACCTTACCACCTCGCTTCAGCGTCCGTGAGACGATATGTTTAAATTCCTCAAATGCCGCGCTCGGATCGTTATGTGGTTTATCACCATACGTACATTCCATGATCATATAATCAACTTCATCCGGCAGGATTGGGTCGCGCAACAACGGAAGATCATAACGCCCGATATCGCCAGAGAACCAAAAACGGATCTTTCGTCCATTCTCTTCGATTTCCAACGAAACAGCTCCAGCACCCAGGATATGGCCCGCTTCGATAAAACGCGCAACCACGCCGGGTATCGGCACAAAAGGTTGATCATAATTCACGGGATTGAAAAGCAACGCAGCGCGCTCGGCATCTGCTTCCGTATAAAGAGGCTCAATTGGCGCCTCATCACGCTTGAGCCGTTTCTTGTTCACGAATTCTGCATCCGATTCCTGAATGCGGCCAGAATCTGCCATCATGATCGTCGCAAGGTCTGCTGTGGCATGGGTCGCGTAGATCGGCCCTTCATAACCATTCTTCACAAGGTTGGGCAGGTTGCCACAATGATCAATATGCGCGTGAGAGAGGATCACCGCGTCCACTTTGGATGGATCATAAGCAAAGTTCAAATTTCGAATGTAAGACTCGCCGCGTCGACCCTGATACAACCCACAGTCGAGCAGGAGGCGATGCCCGTTGATCTCCAGTAAATGCTGACTCCCTGTTACCGTATGTGCAGCGCCATGAAAATTGATCCGCATCTTAGACTCCTATCGCTTATCTCATTAATAAGCAAATTTTTCGCATTAATTTGTAAACCAAAATTACATTCCACGTTTACATTATTATGCGGCACTCTGTAACAGACCTAAAATTTGCACACCATACTGACGAAAGCGCCAGGGCGAATCCGACATCACTGATGCAAGCTCGTGAAGATTTTTCGGCGGATTTTCTGCCAGCGTGTTCAAATAACGTTTTGGCAATACGATATCCGACTCAACGCTCATTTTCTTTGCAACATTCTTGCGCCAAGTCTTGAGTTTATCCAGACGTTTCAGTATCGCATCACTCGGACGTTGTGCATGTTCCCGTTGCATCAGCGGAGACCCACCCCCGCGCGTGATCGCTGCCAATAAAACACCTCCCCATAAACGGACCTGTTTCGGACTTAAACCGATCTCCAGAAGCGCACCATCACTTGCAGGCACCTTACGCGCCATTGCAAGCAAGATATCATCAGAGATGACTTTGAATGTTGGGCGATTCAGTTTTTCGGCGATCTGATCGCGTGCCTGACATAATTCATACAATATCGTCAACTCACGAGGTGAGATATCTTTGCGCGCCGCAAAGCGCCTCCATGATGAGCCGTTGACTCTTTCCTTCGGTACCTCTACGTGACATGCGAGGGCAAAATCGTCCCGGGCAATTTCCCAGCGTTCCTTCTCGCGCAGCTGGCTTTCAAGCAGATCACGCAATTGGAAAAGATAATGTGTATCCTGCCGTGCGTAATCAATTTGCTGAAATGTCAGAGGCCGCGCGCCCCAATTGGCTTTTTGATGCCGCTTGTCTATCTTCACATCAAATTTTTCCAGGAGTATGTTATCCAGGCCAACAAAAGAGTAACCGAGGATGCGCGCCGCCTGCATCGTATCGAACAGGTTTGCAAATTGGAATCCAAAATCGCGGCGCAGGCAGATCAGGTCGTACTCCGCCGCGTGAAAAATTTTTTCGATTGTCCGGTTGGCAAACAGAGGGGCAAGCGAATTCAGGTCTCTAAGGGCAAACGGATCGACGACAAAGTCTTTTTCTGGTATTGAAAATTGGATCAGACAAACCCTTTCCCGATAGGCATGCAAGCTGTTTGATTCCGTGTCGACCGCGACGCGCGGCTGCGCGCACAATTCCCCGATCATTTGCTGGAGTGAATGTTGCTCATCCACCCAAACAGGTGGAGGCAGTGTCTCATCGGTCATTAGTCGTCATTATATCCCACACCTTTTGGAAAAAGGTTCCGAACCGCAGTTGAACTGCGGTTCGAACTTACAAATTCTTTCCCATTACCAACCCATCCTCGCCATCCACATAGTAACTCTTCCAGATATCCATTGTACGATAACCTTCCCTCTCATAAAGGGAGATTGCTCCCTGATTGGAAATCCGCACAGTCAATTTAAGGCGGGAAAGTTTGGCTTGTTCCTCACATGCGCGCAGTAGTTTACGGCCAATCCCGCGCCGCTGATAGCGTGGATCCACTGCAATGGTGGCAATCCAGAATTCCTTTCTGGAATAACGCGGCTCGCCCGCGACAAACCCGATCATCATGCCATCCTCCATTGCCTTGATACGGATCACTTCGGGCCATGTCAGAACGGCGATTAAATCGAGCAGGGGCCAGGCGTCCTTTTCGAAAGATGCCTTTTCGAGTTTGCGGAGTGCGCCAAGATCGCGTAGACTTGCAGTTTGCAATTCCATAGTGAGGGAATTCTATCAAATGAAGAACCCCGCCGCAAGCGGACGGGGTATCTGTCCGCTAAACAAAACAAATATTTCAAAATTCTTCTTACGCCGCAGAGCGGCGGGTATTAGACCCAAGACGGAATAAAAAAGTAGAAAGTGGAAAGGTATCTCTCCACTTTCTACCCATTCATTATGTAGTAGAGACTCTGCGAAGCGTCCCTGTGGGGTCAGTCGCCTTTTAGCTAAACGACTATTGAAGTTTTACAAATTAATCCAACAAAAGCTTTTCGCGCTGAGCGGAGCCGGTGGTCGAGTAGCGAAGCGTATCGAGACCAAGCGCAGACGAAGCGCAGGTTTTCAAGTGGCACGGCATCTCGTCTACGGCTTCACCTGCACTGCACCGTACGCACGATTTGCTTAGCAAATCGGGTGCAAGTGTCAACGAGCACGAAAGCCTCCGCTCGACGCGATGTTATGTCGGATTTAATTGTTAATTTCAGTAAATCACGATTTCAATGTCACTCTGAGCGAGCGCTCGTTGCGAGCGAAGAGTCTCGGCTGAAATTACAAGAGATTCTTCGTCGCCAGAAGA
>JAKEFL010000269.1 GCA_022616105.1 Anaerolineae bacterium
GACTCGAAGGACACAAAGTTTAAAAGTGCAACACAAAGATTCCTTCGTGACCTTTGTGTCCTTAGTGTTTAATCCGTCCAATCAAAAGTTCGCGTGACGGCCTTTTTCCAACCCGAGTATAACTTCTTTCGCATGTCTGTGTCCATTACGGGCTGCCATTCTTTATCTTTACCCCAGTTATTTTTTAACTCATCGAAATCCTTCCAAAACCCTACGGCAAGCCCAGCCGCGTATGCCGCGCCCAATGCGGTTGTCTCGGCGACTTTGGGACGAACCACAGGCACATCTAAAATATCGGACTGGAACTGCATCAGCAGCTCATTGAAGACCATTCCCCCATCCACTTTGAGCGCGGTCAATTTCACTCCTGAGTCTGCTTCCATTGCATCAAGCACTTCGCGCGTCTGATACGCGGTCGCTTCGAGCGCGGCGCGGGCAATGTGTCCCTTGTTGACATAACGAGTCATACCAACGATCACGCCGCGCGCATCAGACTTCCAGTATAGCGCGTACAATCCCGAAAACGCAGGGACGAAATAAATGCCGCCGTTATCATCAACAGATTTTGCCAGCGCTTCCACCTCAGCCGAGGATTGGATCAGTCCCAAGTTATCTCTCAACCACTGGATCAGCGCGCCGGTGATGGCTATCGAACCTTCGAGAGCGTAGACAGCTTTCTGGTCTCCGATTTTATAACCCAATGTCGTAAGCAAGCCAGCTTTTGATGGAACAGGATCTTCGCCTGTGTTCATCAACATAAAACAGCCTGTGCCATAGGTATTTTTCGCTTCGCCCGCGCTGAAACAAGTCTGCCCGAACAACGCGGCATGTTGATCACCGAGATCGCCGGCCACAGGTATACCTTCCAGAATATTTGGTCTCGATACGGCGGCGGTGGTCGAGTAATCTGAAGAACATGTCAAGACCTCGCCGCCTACTCGACCAGCGGTTACATAGCCATAAATTTCAGAGGAGGATTTAATTTGCGGAAGTATCGCGCGCGGAATATCAAGCGCACTTAATATTTCATCATCCCAATCGAGTGTGGATAAATTCATCAGCATCGTGCGCGAAGCGTTGGTTACATCGGTGATATGCGCTTCGCGGCCGGTTAGATTCCAGATCAGCCATGTATCCATATTGCCAAATAATAATTTTCCATTTTCGGCTTTCTTACGAGCATCGGGAACATTATTCAGAATCCATTTGATTTTCGGACCAGAGAAATACGTCGCGAGAGGCAAACCTGTTTGTGGTCTGAAGCGATCCTGCCCGCCTTCGCTTCGATTGCGCTCCCCTGTCGGGTCGCTCCGCTCAGCGCGAGATAATTCATTGATAATGACATCCGTCCGCGTATCCTGCCACACAATCGCGTTATGGATTGGCTTGCCGGTATTCTTATTCCATACTACGGTCGTCTCACGTTGATTTGTAATTCCTATCGTTGCAATATCAGTGGATTGAAGTCCATGCACCATCAATGCCCCATTTATCACTTCCTGCGTACGCGCCCAAATTTCCAGGGCGTCATGCTCCACCCATCCCGGTTTTGGAAAGATCTGTCGATGTTCCTTCTGATCGACGGCAACCACATTTCCCCCATGATCAAAGATGATGAAACGAGTACTTGTTGTACCCTGATCGATTGCCGCGACGTATTTAGACATATCTCACCTCTTGCATGTTTTATGAACAATATTCGTTGGTTGAGCAGGCGGCGCTTGCCCGCCGTACCGAAACCACCACTTGATTCAAAAGTGTCAGTGACTATTTACTTGCGACGCGTTGGTTTACTCGAAGCTTCAGAGGGAAGTACTATTTCTGCACTGCTCAGGAACTTGAAAGCCGCAACAGCCAAGGTCGCGCCGATCAGAGGACCAGCAAAATAAACAACATAGGTCATTGGGTCTTTGAAACTCCCGGTAAAGAGGGCAGGCCCAAATGTACGCGCCGGGTTAAGCGACGCGCCGGTCATCGGTCCGCCCGCCAGAATTGCGAAGACCAGAGTCAAACCAATGGCAAGGCCGGCTAGCGCGCCGCCTTTCCCGGCCACGTCCGTATGCAAAATTGTGTTGACCAAAAAGAAGGTCAATATGATTTCCACAATCAGCGCGCTATAAGGCGCAGGCTCAGTAAGTGTGCCAACTGTTGCGCCACCCTGAATGCCACCCAGGTTTACGCTTTCGACAATCACTGTAAGCACAAATGCAGCAGCGCTTGCACCCACAAATTGGGCAATCCAATAGTACACTGCCTCGCCCCATTTAATCGTATTGTTCAATGCCAGCCCAAACGTCACTGCTGGGTTAATGTGCGACCCGGAAATGTCTCCATACGCGTATGCAAAAACTGCCACGACAAATCCGTGCGCAAGCGCAACACCCAACAGCCCGCTTAAGCCAACAACACCCGTACCCGCGCCAATAAATACAAGCGCAAATGTACCGATGAATTCAGCCACGAAAACTCTCAAATTAAACATACTTCCTCCTATGAAAATGATTTTACGATCTCACCTTACGCAGTATGCAATCCCAAAGGGATGGCATGGATTTTTCGTGAAATTATGACATCCCTTCGGGATTGAATTTTTAGGTAGATGCGGCATTACAATCTTTTCACCCTTTCAGGGTTGAGTGTGTAAGGTGAGCTATGATGATAAACCAAATTTGTCTTATCAGCTATGTCCAGCGACGCGCGCCTGCCAGGAAGGATTTTCCGCTCATGGATTTTTTTCCAGCAGGCTGTACTTCGTCCAGGATGAGAAGCCCGCCTCCCGCTCCGACCGCGGGCTGATCCTGATAAACCAGCCTCTGCCCCGCTGATGCGTCTCCTACATCAACGTGCGCGCGATGGACTTTTAGTAACGCGCCATCGAAATCCATAAACGCCCCAGGCCACGGATTGAATGCGCGGATCTGTCGCTCCAGCTCATTTACATCTCGCGTGAAATCCAATTTGCCTTCTTCTTTCTTTAGCATCGGTGCATATGTTGCGCCATCTTCGGGTTGAGATTGAGGAATAATTTTTCCAGATAAATAATCAGGCAGGGTTTCGACGAGCAAGTCCGGGCCGAGGTGAGATAACGTTTTGATAACGGAACCAGCTGTATCGTCCCGCGTGAGGCGAATGGATCGTTTTGCCAGCGTTGGACCTGTATCGAGTCCCACATCCATTTTCATAATGGTCACACCCGTCTCTTCATCCCCATGCAGGATCGCGGCATTGATCGGCGCCGCGCCGCGCCAACGCGGCAACAATGACGCATGAACATTGATACATCCAAAACGCGATAGATCGAGAACATCCTTTTTGAGAATCTGACCGAACGCCGCTACAACAATAAGTTCGGGCTCCCACATACGTAATTGTTCCATGGCTTCAGGCGCGCGCAGCTTTTCAGGCTGCATAACGGGAATCCCTAGTTCAATTGCCAGGGTTTTCACAGGAGGCATTTTTACGCCACGCCCGCGGCCCGAGGCGCGATCAGGCTGTGTGACCACACCAACAACTTGATAATTTTGAGCCAGCGCGCGCAAACTTGGCAGCGCAAAATCAGGTGAGCCCATAAACACAACTCTAAGAAGCATATAACGATTCTACCGCTTCTCTCCTTAATTGCTCAACTTTTTGAAATCATTTACAGACTGAACATTTAAACTGCTGGTTTCGCCATGCATGTTAAACATGCAGGCGGCACTTTGTAGCATAGTAACATTTTCGTTTGAAAACTCGGTTGCCTTTTGTTCTGATTGGTTGTAAAATAAACAAAACTCAATCCCAGATCATTCGGAGGAACTCATGTCTCAAGAACCTATGATGGAAGCTACTAGTGACGATAAGTTGTGGGCTTTGCTCGCGTATGTGCTGACCCCTCTCGTTCCAATCATCATCATGTTGATGGAAGATAAAAAGAACCGCCCATTCATCCGGGCGCATAATGCACAGGCGCTGGTCTGGGGGCTTGTCAACCTTATCGGTGGAACAATCCTAAGCGGCGTTTTATTCTTCTGCTTCGGGTTACCTTCCCTGCTGATCTGGGCGGTCGGTGTGTACTGGGGAATCCAAGCCTATAACGGCAAGATGGTTGAAATTCCTGTGATTTCCAATCTCGTCAGGGGTCAGGGCTGGGCATAACCTCCGTTCAAATAAAAAGGCTCACATTGTTGATGTGAGCCTTTTTGTTTTTAACATTTGTTATGGTCCCCAGCGCGGTTGATAGTCGCAATAATCATTATCCGTTAATCGGCGCAGGTCTGTTCCATGGATGCGGATGATGTAGATTTCGCATCCATGGTCATCGCCATATTTTTCAAAGTATGCGGTGAATACCACCCATTGACCGTCCGGTGAAAAGGAGGGACCCTGGCTGTTGCCTCCCGTCGGTGTGAGTTGACGGACATTTGAACCATCTGCATTCATGATATAGATTTCCCGATTCCACGAGGGACCAGAATAAGTGACAATTGATCCTCCATCTGCTGACCAGTCGCTGCGGCCGCGTATCGCAGGCAGATTGGTAACTTGACGCAAACCTTTTCCGCTTTGATTAACCACAAATAATTGCACGCCACCCTCAGGACCTGATGCAAATAGGATTTGTTCGCCGTCTGGTGACCAGGTTGGATCCCAGCCGTTAATTTGTGGGATGTATTTTGCGTTGCCCCCATCCCTGTTCATGGTCATGATTTGAAACTGATTATTGCTGGGATTCCCGCGTGCAAATGTAATTGACTCTCCATCAGGTGAAACTTCGGGAGCGGTCAATATGGCTAGTACACCAGGGCATAAATGACCTGGTAGTTGTGCTAAGATAAGGCAAGACTGTACAGGAGACGGAAAATGCCCACACCAAAAGCACAAGTCGTGACGCTATCGGAAACGGAGCGACAAGGATTGGAGAAATTGATCAAACGGCATCAAGTAGGACAGCAAGTAGCCTTGCGCGC
>JAKEFL010000270.1 GCA_022616105.1 Anaerolineae bacterium
GAAATACTTTGTTTGATGGTTATGAGTTGGTCTCGATACGACGGCGGACGCTTCGCGCACCGCCGTCTACTCGACCAGCAGGTTTAGAGCATATTTATGGACGATAAAAAATACTGGATCGGCTTCAATTTAATCAAAGGGATCGGCGCGGTGCGTATGCAGGCGCTGATACAGTATTTCAGCGATCTTGAAGCCGCGTGGAACGCCGCGCCCGCTGAATTAGCGGAAGCAGGACTAGGTAAGAAATTGATCGAGCGCGTTGTCCAGGCGCGCGAAAGTGTGGATCTGGAGAAACTGTGGGAGAAGATCGAAAAGCAAGGGATCAAAATCCTTACCTGGCAGGATGAATCTTATCCACAGCGATTGAAGGAGATTGACCAGCCGCCGCCCGTTTTGTACATTCGCGGCGAGTACCTGGCTGATGATCTCTTTGCTGTTGCGATCGTTGGAACGCGGCGAGTTACCCCCTATGGTCGGCAAATCACAGAGGAGTTATCGGCATTCCTTGCAGCGAACGGGATCACGGTGATTAGTGGACTTGCGCGCGGAGTCGATGCGATCGCTCATCAATCCGCACTGAAAGCGGGTGGACGTTCGATTGGAGTATTAGGCTCAGGCGTTGATAAAATCTACCCGCCTGAACATCGCAGCCTGGCGGAGCAAATGATGGAGCGCGGCGCGATCATCAGCGATTATGCTCCGGGCACGCCGCCGGATGCAACCAATTTCCCCCCGCGCAATCGTATCATTTCCGGGTTATCATTGGCGGTCGTTGTGATCGAAGCAGGTGAAACCAGCGGCGCGTTGATCACTGCGGAGTTTGCCGCCGAGCAGGGACGTGAGGTTTTCGCTGTACCTGGTAGTATACTTGCGCCTCAAAGCAAGGGCACCAATAAGCTAATTCAAAAAGGCGCGTTGCCTTTGCTTAGTGTGAACGATTTGATGCAAGCCCTGGATTTGACTCGTGTGGGCGAGCATAAAGCTGCTCGCAAGATCATCCCCGCGGACGAAACGGAAGCGCGCTTGATGAATGTACTTGGTAGTGAACCTTTGCACGTAGATGAAATCCGCAATCAATCTGAATTGCCTATTGAGAAAGTCTCTGCGTCGCTTGCCTTGATGGAATTGAAAGGAATGGTCCGACAGGTCGGTGGTATGAACTACGTTGCAGTGCGTGAGGAACAATCCGATTATTCGGTCTAATATGGAACATACATACGCTGTTATTATGGCTGGCGGCGGGGGGACCCGTCTCTGGCCCCTTTCAAGGCAGGACAAGCCCAAACAACTTCTCCCACTCATCGGGCAGGAAACACTTTTCCAAAGCACAGTGCAGCGCCTGGAAAATCTATTCTCACCTGAGCGTATTCTGGTTGTGACCATGGAGGAGCAGGCTCGCGAGATGCACCAGCAGGTGCCATCACTCCCTGAGGAGAATTACATTATCGAACCTGCGCCGCGTGGGACAGCGTCGGTGGCTGGGCTGGCTGCAACGATCCTGCGAAAGCGCGATCCCAACGCCGTGATGGCCGTGCTGCCTTCCGACCATTTCATTCGCAACCGCGATCTTTTCCATTACCTGCTGCGCGCCGCGTTTGAGGTGGCAGAGAATGGCTACCTGGTAACACTAGGTATTACGCCGACTCATCCCTCCACTGCCTATGGATATATTCAACAAGGCGATCCGCTCTCCGGCGGATATAACTATCCTGCCTATGCAGTAAAGAGTTTCAAGGAAAAGCCGAACGATAAGACCGCGCAAAAACTTCTCCGTTCCGTCGATCATTCATGGAACAGCGGCATGTTCATTTGGCGCGCGGATGTCATCCTGGAAGAAATTAAAAGGCAGATACCAGTGCTGTCCGCGGCGCTCGCGGATATCGAGGCTGCCTGGGATACTGCAAAGCAGGCTCAGGTCCTAAAAGACCGCTGGTATGATCTCAAGGTCGAGACCATTGACTACGCCATCATGGAAAAAGCCAAGCATGCGGCGGTTCTGCCCGCAGGTGGACTTGGCTGGAGCGATGTGGGTTCATGGGAATCATTGTTCGAAGTATTGCTGCCGGACATGAATGGAAATATTGCCACAAATAACAAGAGTCATCTTGGGCATGAGACAAATAATACGTTAGTTTATGGTTCGATCAGCGACCGTCTCATTGTTACTATCGGTGTGGATGATATGATCATCGTAGACACGGATGATATACTGCTGGTTTGCAAGTCGGACCAATCGCAAAGCGTACGCGATATTGTAGAACATCTGAAAAAACATCGGCAAGAGAAATATCTTTAGAATTTCCCTCACCCGTCCTTCGGACACCCTCTCCCAGATTGGGAGAGGGTGTCCGAAGGACGGGTGAGGGAGGAGAATCAATGGAAGCATATTGCATGAAGTGCAAGACCAAACGTGAAATGCAGGACCCTGTTGCAAGTTTTAATGCAAAAGGGTCACCTGTGACGATTGGTGTTTGCCCTGTTTGTGGAACGAAACTTTATAAAATGGGAAGAACCGAAGCGCATGAGGGCATGGCTCCGCCGCCAAAGCCTGAGAAGGTTGAGAAAGTTGAAAAGCGCAACGGCAAACTTGTGATTGTAGAATCCCCTGCAAAAGCCAGGACGATAGGTCGTTATCTCGGCAAGGGTTATTCTGTGCGCGCCTCCGTGGGACATGTGCGTGATCTCTTGAAATCGCAGTTATCTGTAGATGTGGAGAATAATTTTGCGCCGAAGTATCGCGTCCCGAATGAGAAAAAGGAAGTTGTAAAAGAGCTCAAGAAACTTGCGCAGAAAGCGGAAGAGATCTATCTCGCAACCGACCCCGACCGTGAAGGCGAATCGATCTCCTGGCACTTACTCGAAGCCGCAGAGATTGACCCAGACCGCGCCAAACGTGTGGAATTCCATGAGATCACTGAGTCGGCGATCAAAGAGGCGTTTTTGAACCCGCGTCACATCAACATGGATTTGGTGGACGCCCAACAGGCGCGTCGAATCCTGGACCGTTTGGTTGGATACAGCATCAGTCCCATTCTATGGGAGAAGGTGCGCGGACGTCTTTCAGCAGGACGCGTTCAATCTGTGGCGCTCAGGCTAATCGTCGAGAGAGAACGAGAGATTGACGCATTTGTTCCGGTGGAATACTGGTCCATCCATGCAGAGTTCAAGCCCGATGGTCTCACTTCCACATTCATAGCAAAACTGGCAAAGATCGATGATAAGGATGTTGAACTTCCCAATGAGGAAACGGTCAAGCCAATCCTCCTGGATATGGAAACTGCCGCCTACACGGTCACGAAGGTCAAGCGGGGCGAACGCAGGCGCAAACCATCAGCTCCATTCACGACTTCAACGCTTCAACAGGAAGCCTCACGCAAGCTGGGTTTCACTGCCAAACGGACGATGGCGCTCGCGCAGGGATTGTACGAGGGGCAGGATGTTGGGAATGGTGGGGCGACAGGCTTGATCACATATATGCGTACAGATTCGACCAATGTCTCTGTATCCGCGCAAAAAGAAGCGCGGGGATACATCAGTGGTAAATATGGCAAGGATTATCTGCCGTCGGAAGCGCCTCAATATAGAAAACGGTCTGCAAACGCGCAGGAGGCGCATGAAGCCATTCGCCCCACTTCTGTGATGCGCGAGCCTGAACAGGTGAAGCAATTTCTTGAACCTGCCATGTACAAATTATATCGCCTGATCTGGCAGAGATTTGTCGCGTCACAAATGGAGGCGGCTGTCTATGATACGTTGCAAGTGGAAGTGATCGGCAAAAGTAATGAACATCAATATCTGCTCCGTGCAACCGGGTCGTCAGTTAAATTTGCAGGCTTTCTGGTTGTCTATGAAGAAGCAAAGAATGAAGATGTAAAAACTGAAGACGATGACGATGAGAACGTAAAAATTCCCGCTGGTGTGGTAGAGGGACAAAAGCAGGTGCTTGTGCGTTTGATCCCTGAACAGCATTTTACGCAACCACCACCGCGTTTCTCAGAAGCTTCTCTAGTGCAGGCTCTTGAGGAGGATGGTATCGGTCGTCCTTCTACTTATGCGCCCACAATTTCCACCATTCAACAGCGCGGGTATGTCCTTCGTGAAGAGAAACGCCTCATACCTACGGAAATTGGAATGCAGGTCAATGACCTGATGGTGCAATACTTCCCGGATATCGTTGACTTTAAATTCACGGCCCGCATGGAAGAAGACCTTGATATGATCGCCAATGGACAGGCGGAGTGGACCGAAGTGATGCACGAGTTCTATAATCCGTTTGTGGATGACTTGAAAAAAGCACAAGCCGAAATGCCTGTCACCAAAAGCGGACCTGAGCCCATTGGGCGTATATGTCCCGAAGATGGGGGCGAGCTTGTCATCCGTTATGGCCGCTTCGGAAAATTTATTTCCTGTTCCCATTTTCCAACGTGTCGTTATACAGAACCCTGGCTTGAAAAGATTGGCGTCACCTGTCCGAAAGATGGCGGTGAACTTGTAGAGAAAAAGACGCGTAAGGGACGAACTTTCTACGGTTGTGCAAATTACCCGAATTGCGATTTCACATCCTGGAAGAGACCGCTCAAGCAGCCTTGCCCGAAATGTAATGGACTGCTTGTCATCGCAACTAAACGTGAAGCGCAATGTACGAATTGTCAGGAGATCTTCCACCTGGAAGAGATCGTTCCTGAAACGGTAGAGTAGGAGGAACCATGCACTTTGCACCCCTTCCATATCTCGACCCCGGCTCTGGCAGCTTCCTGATTCAATTGTTGATTGCTGCATTGCTTGGTCTGGGTATTGCTGTACGCGCTTCATGGGGAAAGATCAAGAGATGGTTTGGGATCAAGCCCAAAGCCGACGAGGATGATGACGAATCAACAGAATAGCGGACAACTCCCCGCCTCTTTCCGGGACCCAAGCGGGTTCCTGTTTTCTCGCGGCGGAGTCCTCTACCGACAGGTCAACCGCGCGTATGAGCATGAGTACGCGCGGTTATTTGAATCGGGTTTGTATGAAAAGCTGGTGAAGGCCGGGTTGCTGATTCCGCATGTTGAAGTGGATCAAGCATCGGCTGAGAATGCTCGCGCTGAGCGGAGTGAGCCGACAGGTGAACGAAGTCGAAGCGATGCGGCATATAAAGTCATCCAGCCGGAACGCGTGCCATTCATCTCATATCCGTATGAATGGTCGTTCAGCCAGTTGAAGGATGCTGCGCTCGCCACACTATCCATCCAGCGACGCGCTTTGAAAGTGGGCATGTCTTTAAAAGATGCAAGTGCATATAACGTTCAATTTGTACGCGGCAAAGCGACACTAATCGATACACTTTCTTTTGAAATTTACAAAGAGGGGAAGCCGTGGGTTGCTTATCGCCAGTTTTGCCAGCATTTCCTCGCTCCGCTTGCCTTAATGGCGTTAAGGGATGTTCGTTTGAATCAGTTGTTACGTGTATATATTAATGGAGTGCGGCTTGATATGGCAAGTGAGCTGCTTCCGTGGAAATCGCGCTTCAACTTTGGCTTGTTGACCCATATTCACTTACATGCAAGCGCGCAAAGACGCTATGCTGGCGAGGAAGTAAAATCGCGAACCAGTGGGATGAGCAAACAGGCGATGATCGGTTTGATCGATAATCTTGAAGCGACGATCAAAAAACTGACCTGGACTCCGCATGGCACGGAGTGGGGGAATTATTACGACATCACAAATTATTCTGATGCAGCATTTGAGCATAAAAAAGGACTTATGCGCGAATGGGCAAATCGTGTGAAGCCTGCCCTGATATGGGACCTCGGCGCCAATACTGGTGTATTCAGCCGCATCGTGGGCACAATAGGCTCATATGTGGTTTCTTTCGATATTGACCCTGCCGCGGTTGAGCAAAATTATCTTCAGGTGAAAAGCGAAAAGACAGAAAACATTTTGCCTTTATTGCTTGACCTAACCAATCCCAGCCCGTCAATTGGCTGGGCAAATCGTGAGCGGGAATCGTTTGGTTCGCGCGGTCCTGCTGATATGGTTTTAGCTCTTGCAGTCATTCATCATCTGGCAATTTCAAATAATGTGCCTTTGCCGCAACTGGCTGAGTTCTTTGCAAATACGGGAAAATGGCTGGTGATCGAGTTCGTTCCCAAATCCGACAGTCAGGTAAAGAAATTACTCGCCTCGCGAGAGGATATTTTCCCTAATTACACAAGAGAAGGGTTTGAATCCGCGTTTATAGAGAAGTTTATCGTTCATGATGCAGTCAATATACATGAATCGGAAAGGGTTTTATATTTGATGGAAGGCAAATAAAAGAAACTAACCAATTATTGCTTTAAACAATGGATGGTATATAATTGAGCAGACATCATCAACAAAAGGAATAAGCCATGGAAGCAGTAACTGCAATCGTCAGAAATCTTCTCCAAAATACAAGAGTAAGTCTTATCGTAGGAGTAGTGCTGGGCCTGCTTCTTGGCCTGATTATGGGCTGGGGAATTTGGCCCGTACAATGGACGGACGGCACACCTGAAGTCCTGCGCCAGGATTTACAGAATGATTATCTGCGCATGGCAATTGAATCATTTGACCGCACTGGCGATGTCGATACCGCTGTGCGCCGTTGGGATGATCTTGGCGAGGCGGCAGGTGCAACATTTATCCGCGTCCAGGCAGACCCGGGTTATGTGAATCCAGTTGACGTTCAAGAATATGGTCTTCTCATTCAATCGGTAAAAGGACCTATTTCAGCGACACCTCCTAGTGCAACCTCAGGAACCGGCAGGCTGGTCTTGTATGCTTCGGTGTTGGTTGTAGCTGTCCTTTTGGCGGTGGGAGGGCTGTATCTGTGGAGATTGCTCAGGAAAGGTTCCGGTACAGTGACAGCCGTGATGCAAGCCGCAGAAGCCAGCCGACAGGCTGAGAAGACTGATTTTCAATCGCTCGGTCTGGCTCCGCCGATTACACAAACGATGACCACTTATGTTCTTGGCGATGATCTGTATGATGAGTCGTTCAGCATTGATACAGGCGGCGGAGAATTCCTGGGCGAATATGGCGTCGGTGTTTCAGAGACGATTGGTGTGGGTGAGCCTAAGAAAGTTGCTGCTTTGGAGATCTGGCTGTTCGATAAAAATGATATCAAGACTGCCACCAAAGTGCTAATGTCTGAACATGCTTATAACGACCCAAACATCCGCGCCCGGCTCGAGCCAAAAGGCGAACTGGTTGTTGTCAAGCCGCAGGAACAGGTATTACTTGAAACAGCGACTCTTCAATTGCTGGCAACGGTTGTAGATATGGACTATGGATCTGGCGCGATGCCGCAGAAGAGTTATTTCGAACGCATCACTCTGGAACTCGCGATCTGGCCCCGCAGCGGTCAGTGAATCGGCAAGTGAATCAACATCATTAACCCCGAATATAATCTTTCGATCTTTTAGCCGCGGATTTCACGGATGAGTCTACGGACCCTTGCACCGTGCGGCTTAAGCCGTACATGGGCAGGTGAAAAACTCTTTCAAACACGAAGGACACAACACTTGCACCTGCACGATTTGCCAAGCAAATCGAAGTGCAGGTGAGTTCACAAAGGAAAAGGCAAAGACATTTCAAAAATCTTTATCCCTGTTGGCGGAACACCGTTAGAAAGGTTTTGAGCGTTTAATTTTCTTTGCGCCGCTTCGACAGGCTCAGTGCAAGTCTTCGCGGTGCAGAGACCTTTTTGCAGTGCAGTCACGGATTTACAAGAAATAAGCCGACCCAGTCCAGCAGGTCGGCTTTTCGTTCGGCTCATTTCGGGTCGGGGCCATTAATTCAAAACTTGTACTGAGCCTGTCGAAGTATCCGTGACAATCCGTGTAACACTTGCACCGCACTGTGTTTGGTGCAGTGCAGGTGTCTGTGGCTGAATCCTTCAGTTTGGGGTTAATCGTGTTTGTTTCGATTATCGATATTACTCGATCTTCAGGATTTTGAACGCGATCTTACCATCAGGAGTCTCTGTTTCAACGACATCCCCGACTCTATGATCCATTAGAGCTTTACCGATGGGAGACTCATTGGATATCTTCCCGTTGCGCGGGTCCGCCTCTTTCGCACCGACTACATGATAGGTCTCAGGTGTGAAATTATCCTCTTGAATCGTTACAGATGAGCCGACAGTCACGATATCACTTTGTTTTTTCTCGATGATGACTGCTGTACGGAGAACAGCTTCAATTTCCTGTATACGGCCTTCAAGAAAAGCCTGGTCTTCCTTTGCTTTGTGATAATCGGCGTTTTCTGAAAGGTCACCCATTTGAATGGCAGAACGCAGCCGCTGTGCCAACTCTTCGCGCTTGTGTCCTGTAAGTTCTGCCAATTCTGCTTTGAGTTTGATCTCACCTTCCGGTGTTAAATAAATTTGTTGAGTCATAATGCAGCTCCTGATCTATGGCTTTTCCAACTGATTAAATAGTTTTTGATGTTCTTCAATAGCGTAACGGTCCGTCATGCCAGCAATGTAATCACAAACGGTCCGTTCGAGTCCGCGCTTGTCGATGAATTTTTGTGCTGGCGTCGGCAGCATTAAAGGTTCAGATCGATATGCGTTAAACAGATCCAAGATCAACCTTTCGGCTTTGACCTGCATTCGTACCACACGATAATGCCGGTAGAGATTCTTGTACAGAAAATCTTTAAGTTCCCGGTTACGCCTTTGTATCTCTTCACTGTAACCAATGACATTGTGTTTAAGTTTCTGGATATCGAGCGCTGACTTTGCCTTGCTTTCCTTGAGACGTCTGTCTGTTGCTTCAACCATGTCTGTGACCATAATCCCCACCAACTGACGGATCATGCGATGACGTTCTATATCATCCAGATTTGGTCCATGCCATTTATACGTTTCCCGCAGGATTTCCCAAAGCGCAATCCCTTCCAGCATTTGAGGCCTTATCATGCCTGATCGTAAACCATCATCGAGGTCATGCGTTGTATAAGCGAGTTCGTCAGCGACATTGGCGATCTGTGTTTCCAGGTTGCCGCGCAGTTCCGGGTTGAAGTCACGCGCGTCTGATATGTCATACTCTGATTCGTGTTTGACCATCCCCTCGCGAACCTCCCAGGTGAGATTCAAGCCGGGGAATTCGGGAAAGCGCTGCTCAAGTTCGGTAACAATGCGAAGGGACTGCCTGTTGTGATCGAATCCACCGAAATCCTTCATGAGACGTGCAAGTGCTACTTCGCCTGAATGTCCGAAAGGGGAATGTCCCAGATCATGCGCGAGGCAGATCGCTTCAACGAGGTCTTCGTTTCCGCCAAGTGCCCGCGCCAGCGTCCGACCGATTTGAGCGACTTCAAGTGTATGTGTGAGGCGCGTCCGAAAGTAATCGCCTTCGTAATTGATGAAGACCTGGGTCTTGTATTCGAGCCGTCGAAAGGCTGTTGTGTGCAGGATGCGGTCGCGGTCTCGTTGAAAGGCTGTGCGATACTCCGGCTCGTTATCCAGATAAGCGCGACCCTTCGAGTCTTTACTGCGCGTCCCATAAGGAGCAAGGCTTTTATCTTCGTTCTCTTCAAGTTGTTGACGGGTGAAAAACAAGGTCAACCTTTCAGATGAAAATGTCATTGCGAGGAGCCCATCGGGCGACGAAGCAATCTTTTTGTAAGAGGAGATTGCCACGCTGCACTCGCTACGCTCGGAACGGCGGCTCGCAATGACATTGGTTGTGGGGCGAGAGGGGGTCGAACCCTCACGGTGTTACCACCGACAGATTTTAAGTCTGTTGCGTCTGCCGATTCCGCCATCGCCCCGGTATTGATGGTCTTATGAGAAATTTTATCATAATCTATTGGGTTTGAAATTTGTTCAAGTAGGGGATAGGTTGAGGCAGTTTTCACTTTGTATAATACTGTATTGGGTCTGATGCTCGTATAACATCCAGCCTTGCTTTAATGTTTGCATTGCACAATGAGATTGATTTATTTAATTGAGCAGTGTGCATAATGCTATCAGGAGAAGGCCGTCAACAAGTTAGAAATCTGTCTGAGCGGTAGAGCGAAGGCATGGTTGACAATCATGGCGATTTGTA